>JBAXTS010000001.1:0-71376 GCA_037130055.1 bacterium
GGTGAATACGTTCTCAAGTCTTGTACTCACCGCCCGTCAAGTCAAGGGAGCCGGGAGTACCCGAAGTATCCGCATAAGTGGGTCCTAAGGTAAGCTCGGTGACAGGGACTAAGTCGTAACAAGGCACGGGTAGCGGAAGCTGCTCGTGGAATAATTCAATTTGAAAAACGGTCTTCCAACTTCGGTTGGAAGACCTCGTGAGTCGGTATTGCACGCCTCAATTGAGCGCGCAATAGTTTATTTGAACTTAAAACAAAAAGACAAGCGTGGAAAGACATGCAAAATAAAAAAGTTAATCCGCTTCGGCGGAATAGAACGAAACAAAACAAAGCACAGCAAAAAAAACACCTCGCATAAGCGGGGTGTTTTTTTGTTATTGCCTACCAATATGCAGGTTTGACTTGAGGCTTGTTTAGATGTAGAAATAATGAGAACTTGTAACATTTCTTGGCGTTTGTGCCAGAAAGAAGAGCCAAACAATGTCCATGACTACGATTGAGCGAGCGAAGGAACAGTTGGGGAGAGATGGCTTCCTTCCTCATGAGATCGACGGTCTCTTTCTGGATGGAACACTTGCTGGTCTGGTAGTTCTCAACGGTGAAGCTGAATTTTCTCCCCGAAAGTATAGGCCGAGAGAGGGCGTGTACAAGGAGTTTGATCCTCTCAGAAAGGAATGAAGATGAATCATCCGTATGAGAAGCTCGTGAAGCTGTTCGGCGAGGCGACACGTAGGGCTGGGTTCTCTGAAGAGGACATGGAGGCCTTGCGGCGTATCAATCTGTGGGACCTTCTCAAGGTCGTTCGTGGAGAAGCCAAGATTGTCGTTGTTTCTCCTAACTAGAAAGGACCAACGAGAAATGAACGACGCGCTGGCATGTGAGGTGAGGCTACTCGAGAAGCACTTGCGGAAGAGGAAGGTCACTCCGAGCGAGGCGACCGTGTTGCGCTTGAAGTTTCTCGACGGCATGATCGACGCCGTGAGGGACAAAACCCTTGTTCAAATTCTTCCGGTTTACCAACCGAGAAAGAGTTTACACAAGAAGTTCAGCAACATTCGTCCGGATGCCGTTGCTGTCGCGAAGTAGTTCTTCTTATATCATACTGTGGGTGGTTGTATAACCCTCAAAAAGTTCCGTGTGTCACTTCGGTGTGGCGCATGGACTTTTTCGTTTGTGTTATACTTTTAATATGAGTGCGAAGCAAGATAAAAAAATAAAACGAGTTGGAGTGTTGCGTGGAGGTGATGAGAAATATTATACTTCTTCGTTAAAAAAAGGTGGGGAAATTATTTTGCATATTCACCAAAATTTATCCCATAAATGGAAACCATTTGATATTTTGATTGATAAAAAGGGAACATGGCATATAAATGGTTTGCCTATTTTGCCTTCGGACTTGATGCATAAAGTTGATGTGGTTTGGAATACTTCACATTCTAGTTTAACTAATATCCTCGAAAGTTTGTCTATACCACATATTGGGCAGGGGTCCTTTCATTTTTCTTTAGAAAATAGTAAAGAAATGTTGCGACAGCATATGAAGCAAATAAATCTAGATATGCCGAGGGCTGTTGTTTTGCCTGTTTACCAGAAAGATTTTGACGGACCGATGGAACGATATTCAATAAAAAAAGCGAAAGAGGTTCACGAGAAATTTCCCGCACCATGGATTGTAAAATCATTCACACCGGACACCAACATGGGCATTCATTTAGCAAAAACTTTTCAAGAATTAGTGGATGCGATAGAGGATGGGGTTAGACATGAAAAAAGTGTTTTAGTTGAGGAATTTATTTATGGTAAGGTTGCCACTGTTCATAATGTTCCACAATTTCGAAAAAAAGATATTTATACTTTTCCATTAGGGAATACTTTCGGTGTTTTTTCTTCAGATGAAAAAGAAGTTCTAACTAATTTAGCAAAAGATATTTACAATCACACAGGGGCTAAGCATTATCTTAAAACAGATTTTGTTATGAATCCTCGAGGCAAAGTTTATCTTATACAGATTGATGGTACACCAGACCTAAAAGAGGATTCTCATTTGACGCAAGTATGTGTCTCCGTTGGCGCAAAAACTCAAGATATAGTAGAACATATATTAGAGGCTGCATTAAGATATGCATATTAAAAAAATATGGAGAAAAATATAAGACGCCAATTGATAGTTTCACGTTTTTTATTCGCTGTTGTTGTGTCAGGAGCAGTTTTTAATTTTTTGGATATCTTTTTATTTTTATTTAAAAGTACGGGGCTTTTTGATTTTCGCACGTTTTGGCAAGTGTCAATTTTCTGGGTTTGTTTGGAATTTATCAATTATATTTTACGCAAGATTCCCACAGTATCCTTGCCCGAATTTGTGAGGATGTATAAGGCAAGAATGATTTCAGATCATGGACAAGCGACTTTTGATAAATATGGAGTTTACGGCATGCTGTATGGTATGAATTTGGTGTTGTTTTTGCTGTTTGTTTTTTTAAGTATATTTTTATACTCTGCAGGATCCGTCAGCTTCGTTCAATTAATTTTAGGAACCTTATATGAAATTTGGAGGGACCCTTTGCGAGTTAAAGATTATAAATCGATATTATAATAGTTATGAGTCGGGCCGTAGTATACCGGTCGTACACATCCTTCGGGAGGATGCAGACTGGGTTCGATTCCCAGCGGCCCGAACGTAGTGAGGGATGGAGAAAGCAAATTGATTTGCTTTTGTAGTGATATCGAAAGGCTTTTCCCTACGATAGGGCGAAGTGGAAAGCATCTAGCTACGTAGTAGCCGAAATGCCAGCAGGTAGTTTCCCAGCGGCCTGAATTTTTGGTATAATTATGTTGTAGATTATTTTTATCTGTAGCGGGTGATCGCACTCACATAGGCACATATGTTGGAGTTTCGCCACCACCCGCTTCAAATGAAAATAATTTTAAAACACTGAGCTTCACGGCTCAGTGTTTTATTTTTTACAAAGTAAAATTAATTTTTTTCTTTTTCTAAAAATTTTTTCATTCTCTCTTCATAAACAAAATGTAAAATAAAAAGAAAGTTATCCACAGTTTTGATGAAAAAGTATTGTGTTTGATTTTGATATGCGAGATAATTAAAGCGTAGAGCAATAATTATTGAAAATAATTTATTGAAAATATTTTCAGGTCGTTTTATTGCAAACTAAATTAATAATATAATTTAAAAATATTATGGCAGCAAAAAAGAAGGCAAAGAAAGTAGTAAAGAAGGCAGCAAAGAAGGGAAAGAAGCGAGCATAGTCTTACCCTCATGTCTTTAAAAAACTTCCGTCGAAAGTCGGAAGTTTTTTATTTTTATGTTAATATATATTTATGAGTTTATATAGTAAAATATTTGGAGATGAGAGCTCTAAATTCATAAAAAACACCGAAAATATAGTATCCAAAATCAACTCCCTAGAAGAGTCTATTTCAAAGTTGGCTGATAGTGATTTTCCAGCAAAAACACAGGAATTTAAAGCTAGATTAGCAAAAGGTGAAAGCCTAGACTCTATATTACCGGAAGCTTTTGCTTTAGTCAGAGAGGCGATGAAACGCACAGATAGTATTCGTCTTTTTGATGTACAGATGATAGGAAGTATAGCTCTTCACAAAGGTCATATTGCGGAAATGAGAACAGGTGAGGGAAAAACTATGGTTGCTGTTCCTTCGGCATATTTGAACGCGCTTACTGGTGAAGGTGTGCATATCGTTACCGTGAATGATTATCTTTCTCGTATTGGTGCGGTGTTGATGGGTCAGGTTTATAATTTTCTAGGATTATCTGTTGGTGTTATTAATTCTCAAAATGTTTCATATTTGTATAATTCTACTCACAAAGAAGAAGACGAGGAGAGAGATAAAGTCGGAGAATTTAAAATCGTTTATGACTTTTTGAAACCTTGTTCACGCAAAGAAGCATATGGAGCGGATGTAACGTACGGCACAAACCACGAATTTGGTTTTGATTATTTGCGTGACAACCTTGCGACATCTGTGGGTGACCTCGTACAACGAGAGCATCATTTTGCCATCGTAGATGAAGTTGACTCTATTTTGATAGACGAGGCTCGTACCCCTCTTATTATTTCTTCAGCCTCAGGAGACTCAGAGGATTTTTATGTAAAGTTTCGTAATATAGCAAAACAATTCAAAAGGGATATTGATTATACTGTAGATGAAAAAATGAAGGCTACTTCTTTGACAGATGACGGTATTAATAAAGCTGAACAATTACTTAGAATAACAAGTTTATATACAGAAAAAGGCATAAAAGAAGTTCACCACCTAGATACAGCTGTAAAAGTCTTACACGATGCTGGATTATTTGTTAAAGACAAAGACTATGTTGTAAAAGAGGGAGAAGTAGTTATCGTTGATCCATTTACGGGAAGACTTCAGCCCGGCCGACGCTGGAGCGAAGGTATTCACCAAGCCATAGAAGCAAAGGAAGGAGTAAAGATTGAAAAGGAGACTCGTTCTTCTGGTTCTATTACTTTTCAGAATTATTTTAGATTTTACAAGAAACTTTCAGGCATGACAGGTACTGCTGCCACATCAGCCGAAGAATTTTTAAAAGTTTACGGATTAGATGTGATAATAATTCCCACAAACAGTCCCGTTGTTCGTATTGATAACACAGATTTAATTTTTCAAACAGAAAAAGGAAAGTTTCAAGCAATAGCTAAAATGGTTAAGGAGTTAAATATAAAAGGTCAGCCTGTTTTGATTGGTACTATTTCGATTGAGAAAAATGAACTTCTCTCTGTGTACTTGAGGCAAGAAGGAGTTCAACACACAATTTTGAATGCAAAGAATCATGAAAAGGAAGGAGAAATAATTGCGCAAGCGGGAAGACGTGGAGCTGTGACTATTGCTACAAACATGGCAGGGCGTGGAATAGACATCAAGCTCGGTGGAAATCCTATGGTAAAAGAGGAATATGAATTTGTTAAAAGTGTAGGTGGGTTATTTGTTTTAGGTACAGAACGTCACGAGGCTAGAAGAATAGACAACCAGCTTCGAGGTCGTGCAGGAAGACAAGGTGACCCAGGAGGAACACAATTTTATGTTTCCCTTGAAGATGATCTAATGCGTGTATTTGGTTCCGAAAGAATAAAAACAATGATGGGCCGTTTTGGTATTCCAGAGGATCAGCCTATTGAGAATAGATTAATAAATAGGACTCTTGAAAGCGCTCAAGCAAAGATAGAAGGTTTTCATTTTGACGCCAGAAAAAATACACTTGAATATGACGACGTCATGAATCATCAGCGCAAGATTATTTACGAGAGGCGCCAGCAGATGATGCGAGCTGACAAAGAGAAGATTGAGGCTTTACTTGAAGATGTTTCAAATGGTAGAGAGGAAGGAGCTAAAATTATCGAAAACAAGAAAAAGAAAGTCGGTGAAGCTGCATTCGACGAGACAGTTCGTCGAATTGCTTTATATACTACTGATACTCTGTGGATGGAACATTTGGAAGCGATGGATTATTTGCGTTCGTCCGTAAACTTACGAGCTTATGGGCAGCGAGAGCCTATTGTGGAATATAAAAAGGATGGCTTAATTATGTTTAAAGAAATGGAAATTTCATTTAAGGAACAAGTTTTTTCTTTGATAAGTACAATTAACGAGCCAGCAAGACCTGAGGTAAACGAGGTAAAACAAACGTTGGTTGTTGGACACAATGAGCCTGAAGAGTTTTCTGACGTAGAAGAGAAAAACAAACCATCTGTGGGTGGAATGAAAGAAGTAGGCCGTAATGACCCTTGTCCTTGCGGGGCTATCAATCAGGCGACTGGCGAAGTCTATAAATATAAAAAATGTGGTTTAATCAACGCACCTCAACATCGCAAGTCGTTAATTAATTAAAAATATATAATAATTCCTTAACCTACAATATACTGTATATTAAGAAATTTAAAAATATTATGAAAAATTTAGAAATTGGAGGAGTTTATGAACACTATAAGGGAACCAGAGTAAAGGTTCTTTTTGAGGCGATTGACAGTGAGACGAAGGAGCATTTGGTTATTTATATGCATTTAGAAGACGGTGTCATTTGGTCAAGGCCCAAACATATGTTTCTGGAAAGTATTGTTATGGACGGAAAAGAAATCGAGAGATTTAAAAAACTTGAACCTGAAACATTCGTCAGACGAAAATAATGAGGAATATATTTAAAAATTTAAAACTGAAACGCAGAATAATTACGGTGCTGGCTGGAATGCATTTCTATGGCAATCCATCGGCAAAAATGAAAGTCGTCGGTGTGACGGGAACCAATGGCAAGACTACGACAGCCACACTACTTTATAAAATAGCAACAGTGCTCGGCTACAAAGCTGGGCTTATAGGAACAGTAGAAAATGTTATAAATGGGGAAGTCAGACCAGCTACGCATACTACTCCTGACCCTATATCTCTTCATAAATTGTTAAATGAAATGGCCGAAAAGGGCTGCGAATATGTTTTCATTGAAGTCTCCTCTCATGCTCTTGACCAGAATCGTGTTGCGGGAATAAATTTTGTCGGAGGAATTTTTACCAATTTGACTCACGACCATTTGGATTATCACAAAAACTTTGAGAATTATTTTGCTGCTAAAAAGAAATTCTTTAAGATGTTGCCACCTAGGGCGTTTGCCTTAACTAATGCTGACAATGAATATGGGTTAAAAATGCTGGAGGGTATTAAAGCTAATCAATTTTCATATGGATTTGTGGGAGATCCCAATAAGGTTCATTTTCACGGCGAAATCAAAAAAATGGATTTTAATGGTTTGGATTTATCTTTTAATAAAATTGAAATAAAATCAAAACTTCTTGGAAAATTTAATGCATATAATTTACTTGCTGTTTGGAGTGCATGTAGTTTACTTGATTTTGATATGTTTAAAGTTAAACATGTTTTAGCAAACATACAGCCTCCACGTGGACGCTTTGAACATTTTACTTCACATAATGGTGTTCTTGTTATTGTGGACTATGCGCACACCCCCGATGCATTGGAAAAAATACTGATGGCTGTTAGAGAAATAAAAAACAAAGATAGCAAACTTATTTCTGTATTTGGTTGCGGTGGTGACAGGGACCCTATAAAAAGGAAAATTATGGGCAAGCTTGGTGCTGATTTGTCTGATATTGCAATTTTTACTTCAGACAATCCACGAAGTGAAGATCCAAATAAAATTATTGAGCAAATGAAAACTGGATTATCAACAGAAGATTTGAATAAAATAAAAACTATTTCCAACAGGCGTGAAGCAATATTGGAATCTGTGAAATTAGCAGAAAGAGGGGACATAATACTTTGCGCAGGCAAAGGTCATGAAGACTATCAGGAAATTAAAGGCGTGAAGCATCATTTTGACGATATTGAGGAGTACAAGGGGGCATATTTGCACAAATAGCTTCTCTCCAAAAGCAATTTAGCTCCAACAGAAATCAATTTTTATAATGCAATCTATCTGGCGTTGCTACGCCAGCGAACTGCTCGGCTCGACAGCCTGCGCAAGGCATTCTAAAAATTATTTCTGTTTTCGCCTTGTTTTTGTTAGTATTGAATAATGAGTTTCAAAGATTATTTTAAGGGTAAAAAGGTGACGGTGGTGGGCTTGGGCCTATTGGGTAAAAGGCTGGGTGATATTGCTTTTCTGGCGGAAAATGGAGCGCAAGTTTTGGTTACGGATTTGAAGACAAAAGAAGAATTAGCTCCGTCAATTGAGAAACTCAGCAAATATAAAAACATAAAATATGTTTTAGGCGAACACAGATATGAGGACTTTGCGAATTGTGATTTTGTTTTGAAGGGGCAGGGAGTTGCTCTTGATTCTCCATATATAGAATACGCCAGAGGCAAAGGTATTCCAATAGAGATGGATGAATCCTTGTTTGCAAAACTAGCACCAAAAGTAAAAATCATTGGAGTCACCGGAACTCGTGGTAAAACAACGACAACTATTTTAATTTATGAAATTTTAAAAGCATCCGGAATGCGTGTGCATTTAGGTGGAAACATTAAGGGCACTGCGGCTCTTCCACTCTTGAACGAGGTAAAAGATTGGGATGTGGTAGTTTTTGAGCTTTCTTCCTGGCAGCTGCAGGGTTTCGGTGAAGCAAAAATATCTCCACACATTTCCGTATTTACGAATTTTATGCCGGACCATATGAATTATTACAAAAATAATTTGAATACATATTTCGATGATAAATCTTATATTTATAAATTCCAGAAAAAGGATGATGTGTTGGTATTGGGTCCACAAATGAAAAGTTTGATAAAAAATAATAAAAGCAAAATAGTAAATGCAAATACTAAAAATATTCCGAAGTCTTGGAAAATTAGCTTATTGGGAAAACACAATTTGGAAAATATTGCCTGTGCCGTGGAAGTTGCGCGAATTTTAAAAATAAAAGAGGAAATAATCAAAAAAGTCGTGGAGAATTTCAAAGCCATAGAAGGCAGATTGGAACTGGTTAAAACCATTAACGGCGTAAAGATTTATAATGATACGAATTCCACCACACCCGAGGCCACCATTGTCGCCCTGAATTCTTTTAAGAATAAAGTAATACTCATTATGGGTGGGACGGATAAGAATTTAGATTTGAAAAACCTTCATACAGTTCTGAAGAAAAAAACTAAAAAAATAGTTTTAATTGGAGGGTCTGGCAGTGATAGAATAAAGACAAAAGCGCATAAGGTTTCCAATTTAAAAGAAGCCGTAGTGGAAGCAATGCGAGAAGCAAAGAATGGCGACACAATCCTTTTCAGCCCAGCTTTTACTTCCTTCGGAATGTTTCAAAATGAGTATGACCGTGGCGAGCAATTTATGGAAATGGTAAAGAGTTTAAAATAAAATGCAAAATTTAGATTTATCAAAAATTAAAAAAGTATTTTTTGTAGGTATTGGCGGTATTGGTATATCAGCTATTGCTCGGATGATGTTTTTGGAAGGGAAAGAGGTTTCTGGCTCAGATATGGCAGAAAATGAATTGACTCACGAGCTTAGAGATCTTGGCTTGCATATAACTATTGATCAGAGTTTTGAATTAATACCAAAAGACACAGATTTAATTGTTTACACTATCGCAATACCGCATTATGACGTGAATCTTTTTAATCAAATTAAAGATTCTGGGATTTTATATAAGAGTTATCCAGAGATGCTTGGTATCGTGACAGCAGATAAATATACAATTGCAGTAGCAGGCACTCATGGCAAAACCACGACTACTGCTATGATTGCAAAGATTTTGATTGATGCAGGGCTTGATCCTACTGTTGTAGTTGGTTCTTTGTTGAAAGATTACAAATCAAACTTGGTTGTTGGCTTGGGTAAATATTTTGTGGTTGAAGCCTGCGAGTATAAAAGATCCTTTTTAAATATCAAACCAAAGTTGGCCGTAATTACAAATATCGAAGAAGATCATTTAGATTATTACAAAGATTTAGATGACATAAAAAATGCTTTTAACCAATTTACCTCACAAAGTGAAAATGTGATTTCTGATTATTCTAAATATTTAGAAAAAGTTCCAAAGCTTTCTGTGCCAGGCGTACATAATAGGAAAAATGCGGCAGCAGCATTGGCAGTATCTGACTTCTTAAAGATTGATTTAGGTCTTGCCCAAAAATCTCTATCTGAATTTTCTGGCACATGGCGAAGACTTGAAAAAAGAGGACAAACAAAAGATGGAACTATTGTATATGATGATTACGCACATCATCCAACAGAGATTATGGCGAGCATTGAGGCTTTAAGGGAAATTTATCCTCAAGGTGGTGATGGGGCAAAAAGAATTACGATAGTTTTCCAGCCCCATCTTTATAGTAGAACAAAAGCCTTATTTAATGATTTTGCTAAAAGTTTCAAAGGGGTGGATGATATTATTCTTTTGCCGATCTATTTTGCGAGAGAAGAGAAAGACGAGAGTGTGTCTAGTGGCAAGCTAGTTGAAGCTATTTGTAAAGATGGTGATAAAGCAATAGCATTTACAGACTTTGAATTGGCTGAAAATTACTTAAAGAGCGTGTCATTTGGGAAAAACGATGTATTTGTGACGATGGGGGCAGGGGAAGCCTACAAAGTTGCCGACCAAGTCTTCAAGTTTGTCTAGAACATTGTCCACAGTCATTAATTATTCTATTTTTAACTTTATCTGTCAATAGTAGTATCTCAAAATACCCTTATTTTACAAGGTATATTTGATTTGACATATGGTGAATTTGTTGTTTAACTATTGACTTTTAGCACAGAACATGATAGTATATTGGTATGTCCTTGTAGCATAGGCGAAAGCCTATTATATAAGGATTTTTAAGTCTTTAGTCAAATTGGCTGAAGTATGCAGTAAGAGAGTTGGCGGAGCACAACCGCTCAAATATGAAAAAAGATAATTTAATACGTTTTGTCCAATCTCTTATCTTTCTACCTGTTATGACTACTTCGCTCTCACTTGGGGGTGTTCATAATACAGATATTGCTCAAAATGTGTTGTTTCAAAAATTAAATATTGAGTTTGATGGAAAACTAGCTATTAATGAGGCTGCTCCTTCAAAGGACCAAATAGAAGCTGGGCTTCTAAAAGCCAAGACGGAAAAAGCAGAGGCGATAGACTTTTATTTTGATGAGCATGATATGCCTCTCGAAGGTACTGGCATGAAGATGGTTGAAGCTGCGGAAAGAAATGAGCTTGATTGGCGTCTTTTGCCAGCAATCGCGGTGAGAGAGTCAACAGGTGGAAAAAATGATTGTATAAAAGTTGATCACAATGCTTTTGGATGGGGTTCATGCAAAATTGGTTTTAAATCAGATGAGGCTGCTATTGATGTAGTTGCTAGAAATTTAGGCGGAAATAATCCCAAGACTGCACATCACTATGGTGACAAGACGACCAAACAGATTCTTCGTGCATATAATCCACCTTCTATTGTTCCAAGATATGCCGAACAGGTTATGTCTATAATGGATACTATTGGAGAAGCCGACAATGTAGCACCGACTCCTCCTATTTTAAATACATAAAACAAATACAAAAAAATCCCCTTCGACAAGCTCAGGGGATTTTTTTGTATAACTATTCTAGATGAACGAGCGTCATCTTTTGATCTTTTGGTTCAAAGAGCGTGATTTGGAAATTGTAATTTTTTCCAAGTTCTAATTTTGCACGTAGGGCAGATTCGCTTGCAAAAGTAGAATTGTGAACTAGCCCAGCGACTCCTTCCTTGATGGAAACAAGGGCTCCGTGCTTGTTGTATTTTATAACAACACCTTTGATAATGTCTCCTTTCTTTAATTTTCCTTCAAATTCTTTCCAAGGGCTTTCTTTTAGAGCTTTAATAGAAAGAGAAATTTTACCATCTTTAATTTCTATAACTTTAGCTTTTATTTTTTCACCAACTTTAAACATACTACGAGGGTCTTCTACGAGTCCCCAATCAAGCTCAGATATATGAACAAGTCCTTCCAAACCTTCCTCTAATTTCAAGAAAACTCCGAAATCAACAATACCAGCAATGGTGCATTCCAAACTGTCTCCAATGTTGTACTTGCTTAGGATTTCCTTCTTTTCTTCTGGATTGTTATCTTTCTCAGAGAATATTAGCTTTCCTTCTTTTGGAAGAGTGGAGATTATCATAACAGAAATTTTTTGACCAATGAGTTTCTTTAATTCTTTTAATATTTTGTCCTTATCAGAATCAAGAACACGAGGGTAATGGTCTGCCTTAAGTTGAGAGGCAGGAAGGAATCCTTGAATACCTTGCCATTCCAAAATCAAACCACCTTTGTTTGCTTCTTTTACTTCTAGCTCGAGTATTGTCTTTGCTTTGATAGCTTTCTCAGCTTCACTCCAAGCAAGGGCTTGTTTTGCTTCCTTGAGAGAAAGTTCTGTATAACCATCCTCGTTTTCTACTTCAACAATTTTAGCTTTTATGATGTCACCTAGGCTAATCTTCTTTATTATATCTTTTGCGTTTATGAATTCACGTCCATAAATGATACCAGTCCCAAATGGGGCCAAATCTACGTAAACTGATGATTTCTCAACCAAAATAACTGGGCCTTCTACTAGTGAGTCCACATCTGGCCTGTTTGCACTACGGTCAGTGATAGAGTTTAAAACTAAATTTTCTACTACTATTTCTTCTGTATCCATAAAATTAAAAATCCGCGTGAAAGCGGATATAAGGTTTAGGTTTTCTCGCCGACGGCGGGAAGGTTACCCCAAAACACGCTTTTAATAATTTATTTAAGTTGTATTTTTATACTACTATAAAACTCAAAAATTGCAAGTGTTTTTTCTTTCATAAAATGCTATAATATATAGACATGATAATCACATATTTCGGAAAACAATTTTTTAAAATCCAGCAAGGGGATATGGTCCTCGCTTTTAACCCTGTAAGTAAAAGCTCAAAAACTGGTATTTCAGCTCATTTCGGGACAGACATTGCTCTTGTGACAACGAACCACCCTGATTATAATGGCATTGATCAGCTTTCCCATGGCGAGCGAGAACCTTTTGTTATCGCGGGGCCGGGAGATTATGAAATTAAAGAAATTTTTATAAAAGGAGTTTTATCTGATGCTCTTATTTCATCAAAGAAACATATCAATAGTATTTATATGTTGACTATTGATGGTATCAATATTGCTTTTCTTGGTGCGTTGTCGAGTGCAGAATTTTCAAAGGAAACACGAGAAGCCATAAATAGTCCAGACATTGTTTTTATTCCAGTAGGAGGGAATGGAATGTTGGATGCAAAGATGGCTGCCAAGCTGGCATCATCACTAGAACCAAGATTGGTAATACCTATGGATTATGATAATGATACGCTAAAAGCTTTCCTCAAAGAACTCGGTGAAGAAAAAGCCGAGGTTGTGGACAAATTGACATTAAAAAGAAAAGATTTGGATAATAAGGAGGGAGAAGTTATTGTATTAAAACCAATATAAAGTTGTAAAGTTTGTAAATAAAATTTTAATCAATGAAAAAAATAATTAATCATTTGAGAGAACAACCAGAACACGTACGGAGACACATATTGCATGTTTCAACTATTGTGTTTGGTCTAATATTAGCTTTTTTGTGGGTTTATTCTTTAGGTACCAACCTGACTAGTTCAAATACACAAACCAAGATGACCCAGGATTTAAAACCTTTTTCAGCATTAACAGCTAATATGATAGGTGGATATAATAGTATTACCGAGCCTAACGTAAATACAGAGCAATAATTTTTATGGCAAAAAAATCTTCGTCAGAACCAGTTTTACCAATACGATCAGATACAATTTTGCCAGTAGATATTGTGGCAGAGATGAAAGAGTCGTACATAGCATATGCTATGACGGTTATTACTTCGCGTGCATTACCTGATGTTCGAGATGGGCTTAAGCCCGTGCATCGCAGAATTTTGTTTGGAATGAACGAAATGGGACTCACAGCTTCAGCGCGTTTTCGTAAGTCAGCCGCGATTGTCGGAGACGTGCTAGGAAAATACCACCCTCATGGTGATACAGCTGTTTATGACACAATGGTGGGAATGGCTCAAGAATTCTCATATCGTTATCCTTTGGTCTTGGGTCAGGGAAACTTTGGTTCTATTGATGGAGACAATGCTGCTGCCATGCGTTATACCGAAGCAAAGATGTCCAAGATTTCAGCTGAACTTTTAAAAGATTTAGAAAAAGAAACAGTTGATTTTCGTCCGAACTATGACCAGACTCGCAAGGAGCCAGTAGTTTTCCCTTCAGCTGTGCCTGCGCTTCTTTTAAATGGAACTCTCGGTATTGCAGTCGGTATGGCAACAAATATTCCGTCTCACAATTTGGCTGAGGTTCTTGATGCGACAAATTATTTGATTGAAAATGACAATGCCACCACCGAGGATTTGATGCAATTTATTAAAGGTCCAGATTTTCCTACTGGAGGAATAGCTTATGGTACAAAAGACATGCTCCATGCGTATTCATCAGGGCGTGGTGGTGTAGTCTGCCGTGGTGAAGCGGAAATAGTAGAACAAAAAGATGGTAACTTTTCTATTATTATTACCTCGATTCCTTTCCGAGTAAACAAAGCAAATTTGATTATAAGTATTGCTGAACTTGTCCAAGAAAAAAAATTAGAAGGTATCAAGGGTCTTCGTGATGAATCAACCAAAGACATACGAGTAGTCATAGATTTGAAACCAAGTGCTCATCCTGAAAAAGTTTTGAATTATATTTATAAAAATACTCAACTAGAATCCAATTTCAATTTTAATATGGTGGCTCTGGTTGACGGTGTGCCACAGACCTTGTCGCTGAAATCAATATTGAATGAATTTATTGGGCACCGAAAGGATGTCGTAAAACGTAGGACTATATATGATTTACGAAAAGCAGAAGAGCGCGAACATATTTTACTCGGCTTAAAAAAAGCATTAGACAAAATAGACAGAGTTATCACTGTCATTCGTGGATCAAAGAATTCTCAAATTGCTAAATTTAACTTGATGAAAGAGTTTAAGTTTTCAGATCTACAAGCAAACGCTATTTTGGAAATGAAGTTGGCAAAATTGGCTGGCCTAGAGAGAAAAGCAGTCGAGAACGAGCTTGCCGAGAAACAGAAGTTTATAGAGGCGATGAAAGAGCTTTTGGGAAGTCCAAAGAAAATTTTGAAAATCATTGCAGATGAGTTGAAAGAAATTCGAGAAAAATATGCAGACGAAAGAAGAACCAGAATAGTAAAAGGCGGAGTAAAAGAAATTTCTGATGAAGACTTGGTTCCAGAAAAGGAGACAATGCTAGTACTCACTGCTGGAGGATATGTGAAATGCACTGACCCTTCTGAATATCGAGCACAAAAACGTGGTGGTGTGGGGGTAATTGATCTTGAAACAAAAGAGGAAGATTTCGTGACTATGCTCGTATCTGGCTCAACTCATAGCAATTTACTTTTCTTTACTAATCTCGGAAAAGTTTATCAAATGAAAATGTATGATATTCCTGAAGGTCGCCGTGCTACAAAGGGTAAATCAATTATGAATTTTTTAGCTCTTGGTGGCGAAGAAAAGGTGACTTCTATACTAGCCATGCCGAAAGACTTAGATAAAACTCCATCTTCACTCATGTTGGTTACCAAACATGGCACAGCCAAGAAGATGGCTACTGCTTCGTTTAAGGATGTACGTAGGAGTGGTATTATTGCTATCCGTCTCGACAAAGATGACCAATTGATTTGTGCTTTAGTCACAGAAAAGGGAGATGAGGTTATGATTGCAACAGGTGCTGGACAGTCTATAAGATTTAAAGAGTCCGATGTTCGCGAAATGGGTAGAACAGCTGGAGGTGTAAGCGGAATAAGACTCGGCAAAAGTGATGAGGTCATCAGCGTAGATGTTATCAAAAAGAATTCTGAAAAGGGCGCATTTCTGACCATGAGTGCAAATGGTTTTGGAAAGAAGACTGATTTGAAAGAATACAAAGTTCAAAAGCGTGGAGGCTCTGGTGTGAAGACTGCAAAAGTAACCCCAAAGACAGGCAGACTTATTGTCGCAAAAGTATTGACGGGAAATGAAATAGAGCTTATTGCAATGTCCAAAAAGGGGCAGGTTATCAGGACACCACTCGAAGATATTTCTTCTCTTGGACGTCAGACTCAAGGGGTGACTGTCATGCGTTTGCGAGGTGGAGATGGTATTGCGTCGCTTGCTTGTATATAATATATACATGTTCACCGACCCATTAAAAAACTTAAAAGCTTTTGGATTAAAAGAAGACAATATTGTTGCCGACCTTGGAGCAGGTACTGGACATTATTCTATTGCCGCAGGTATGCTTGTGCCGAGGGGCAAGGTGTATGCAGTAGAATTACAAAGAGATTTTTTGGCAACAATTAAACACAAAGTATCAGATGCTCATCTCTCAAATGTTGAAATTATTTGGGGTAATGTAGAAAAGTCTGGTGGTACAAAGATAGGAGATGGTGTCGTTGATGCAGTCATAGCCTCAAATATACTTTTTCAAGTTGAGGAAAAAGATGAATTTCTTTTAGAGATGAATAGAATATTAAAAAAAGGCGGCAAGGTTTTGTTTATTGATTGGTCCGAGGCATCAGTCATGAAAGGAACAGAAATAATACCTGAGAAGGAAGCTCGCCAAATGCTCGAGAAGAAAGGTTTTGTTTTTGAGCGCAATATTGATGCTGGAGCACATCATTATGGTATGATATTAGGTAAGTTATAAAGTTGAAAGTTATAAAGTTCATAAAGTAAAAAAGCAAAAAAATTCATGAAAGGAAAATTCCAACTTATTATTTTAATTGTTTTTATTGTTGCGGCTGTTGCAGGTGTTTTGGTTTTTTCTGGAGCGATACCTCTAGGGAGTGGTGGGGCAGGGAGTTTGGGAAGTGTTGTTTTGTGGGGTACAGTTCCTTCTTCTTCAATTTCTACAGCATTGACTGATTTTAATTCCGCAAACCCGACATTCGTTGTGAATTATGTCGAGAAGTCTACGGACACTTTTGACCATGATTTACTTGAGGCACTGGCCTCTGGTGTGGGACCAGATATGTTTTTTCTGCCAGACAATTTAGCTCTCCATTATTCTAATAAAATTTTTACTATTCCGTATTCGAGTTATCCACTGACATCTTTTAAGGGTGCTTTCGCTAGTGCTGGAGAAGTATTTTTGACATCAAATGGTATTTTGGCTTTTCCTATGTCTATAGACCCACTTTTGATGTATTACAACAGGAGTATTCTGGATGCTAATGGTATTGTTTATCCTCCCGCTACTTGGGAAGAGCTAGTTAATATGGTTCCAATTTTGACAAAAAAAGATAATACAAACAAAATAATTAAAAATGCAGTTGCTCTCGGACATTTCTCGAATATAGCTCATGCAAAAGATATTCTCGCAGCTCTCTTTATGCAATCAGGAAATCCAATTATTACTGAAAAGAATGGGGCTCTTAGTTCTGTTCTTGATTCAACTGCTGGAAATTATAATCTTGCCTCAGTGTTAAAATTCTATACAGATTTTGCTGACCCAAATAGTCCTCTTTATTCTTGGAATAAATCATTTACTAGTTCTAGTGATGTTTTCTCTAGAGAGGATTTAGCATTTTATTTTGGTTATGGGAGCGAGCTTCCTTTATTGGTAAACAAGAATCCAAATCAAAACTTTTTTGTTGCACCATTTCCTCAGATAAAAAATTCCAATTTTAAACTGACAATGTCTCATGTGACAGGTCTTGCCGTTTCAGCCTTTTCTAGAAATTTTAATACTGCTTTTACAGCAGCGAGCCTTATGGCAACGGGGGATTTTGCTTCCAAATTTGCTTCGGCTACTGGCACAGTACCAGCGCGCCGTAACCTACTTGCAATAAAGCAGACAGACGCATTCTCTCCTTATTTTTATAGTTCAGCTTTATTTGCTAGGAGCTGGCTTGACCCATCATCAGAAGATACAGACAATATCTTTAGTGGAATGATAAATGCTGTTCTTTCTAATAATTTATCAGTAGAGGCGGCCATTAAGGATGCAAGTGCCAAGATGAGTCTTTTATTATTGAAATAAATAAAATGAAAAAAATAGCAAAATTTTTAATTCTTGTTTCTATATTGTTAATTCTAGTTGTTCCAGTTTTATCTTTTGCAGTTGATTCTTTAGTGACATGTGGGGTTACTGACTCAGGTGTATTGGCTTCACACCCAAATTATGGACAGCCATGTGATTTTAATCAACTTATGAATACTATTAATACAGTTATTGACTTTATTCTTTTTAAGATGGTTTTGCCTATTGTTGCTATTATGTTTGCTTATGCAGGTTTTCTTTTAATTACTGCGGGCGGTGAAGCGGCCCATGCTAGGACCAAAGCCAAAGATATTTTTACAAATGCCGTTATTGGTTTCGTTATTGCACTCGCAGCGTGGCTTATAGTTAGCACAATATTATCAATTCTCGGCTATAATGGTTCTTGGATTGGGTTGAAGGTTTAGATATTTATCACCAAAATATGTTTTGTGTAAATTTTATTAAAGGGTATAATAATTAAACAATGAATTTTATTAAGAAAAACTGGCAGAAAATATTTTTATCATTTTTTGTTTTTGCTACTCCTTTTTCTATACTTTATGCCCAGATAGCTCCTAAATGTGACCCAACCAAGGGTAAAATTTGTAACCCACTAGAAGGAAGTGGAATAACCTCAATACCTATATTAATTCAAACTGTTTTAACAGGAGTAATAAGGATAGGCATACCAATAATAGCCTTGGCTATTATTTATTGTGGTTTTCTTTTTGTCGCAGCGAGAGGTAGCTCAGAGAAATTAACTGAAGCAAAAGATGCTCTTCTTTATACATTGATAGGTGCTGCAATACTCCTCGGGTCGTTGGCTATTGCAACAATGATATCAAATACGGTGAATGCATTAAAATAGTTTTATTTAAAAATTATAAATTTAATTACAATATATGAAAAATTTAAGGAGGTTTGGTTTAATATCTTTATTTGCTTTTCTTTTACCTTTGATGACGTTTGCTGAGAGCGGTCCACTTTTTCCATTTGAACCCATCTCTCAACCTATAAATCAAAACCCAATTAACCAACCTGTTACATTTAATCCTAGTATCCCGTTTAGTTCTTCTGTTGGTTCTGCGTGCAATACTTCAGGTATATTAAAAGTAATTTGTACCATAAAGCAAATTTTAAATTCGGTCTTGCCAGTTTTGATTATTGTTGGTGTTTTATATTTTGTTTGGGGTATAGTGAGGTATGTCATTGGAGATAGCGAGGAGGCTAAAACTAAAGGAAAGGATGGAATGATATATGGCATTATTGGTTTAGCTGTTATTATTGCTATGTGGGGACTCGTAAATATTGTTACTGCGACACTTGGTATAGACGATAGCAATAGTGCAGCACCAACAAAACAGAAGATTAACAGTTTGTTGCCACAATAAAGTTGTATGAAAAAGAATTTACAAAAATTTGTTTATATATTCTGCTTGATAGCTTTATTTCCAGTTGTAACTTTTGCTCAAACTACGGGTGGTCTTATTGGCGCAATAGGTAAAATTCAACAAATTCTTAGTGCAGCTCTTCCGCTTCTTATCTCTATAGGTGTTGTTTATTTTGTTTGGGGGATGGTGCAGTATTTTATTGGTGATGGCGAAGAGGCAAAGAAAACAGGGAGAGATAGGATATTGTATGGAATAATTGGCTTGGCAGTTATTGTAAGTATTTGGGGAATTGTAAATCTTGTAGTTGCTACTTTTGGTGTTGGTGATGTTAATGCACCAAAGCTTGATACAGTGGTAGCAAAAACAGCATGTTCTATTCTTACTAACGAAGCCAAGTTGCAGGACTATTTAGGTTATATAACGTGTATAATAAATAGTACTATTATACCGTTGATTTTTTCGTTAGCAGTCGTAATGTTTGTCTGGGGTGCAGTAAAGTTTTTTATAATTAATTCTGATGAAGAATCTAAGAGGGGGCAGGGTAAACAATTCATGATTTGGGGCATTATAGCTTTGGCTGTGATGATTTCAATATGGGGGTTGGTTTCTGTCCTGGGGGCTACATTTGGTATAAAAGACACCTCAATTCTTCCACAAGTTTGCCCTGGAGGCTCACCATGCAAGAAATGATAGACTTTTACTTTAATTATGCTCATGTTACAATTAGGGAACATTATTAGTTATTTATTATTAGGTCGCTTATTAGTAGTTAAAGTTAGAATAGCGTCGCGCTTTAAGGACGATTGCGCGACATGATTTCGTAAAATCAATTATGAAAAAGAATTTAATGGTATTGTCTGGTTCTGTTTTAGGTTTTGCTCCAGTAGTTGCGTTTGCGCAGGGGGCTAGTGCACAATGTGCAGCTAATTCTGCAACAATTGGAAATATTATTTGTATAGTAGGAAGAACTTTAAATTCTATTATTCCTATAATTATTCTTCTTGGAGTAGTTTATTTTATTTGGGGAGTTGTTACTTTTGTTATAGCTAGTGACGAGGAAGCAAAAGCAGCAGGAAAGAACAGAATTATTTATGGCATTATTGGTTTGGCAGTTATCGTAGCAATGTGGGGACTTGTAAACATCTTGGTAAATACATTCGGTATCAGTACTACTGGCATCACCACATTTCCTGGTGTTGTAATTCCTCAATAGCTTATATAAGTGGATTTATTTTCTTCAAAATAGCCTATGCAGGAATTTGATTCTTTTTTAGCGAAAGTTAATACGACGATTATAAATCCGTTGATTTTGTTTTTATTTGCTTTAGCTGTTGTGTTTTTTCTTTATGGCATTCTCGAATTTATCTTTAATCAAGAAAACGAAGAGAAAAAAACTTCAGGCAAAAGTCATATGATTTGGGGAATAGTAGGAATTACAATTATGCTTGGAGTTTGGACTATTCTTAATGTAATACTAAATACTCTAAACATAAAAGGAATAAACCCAAAAGAGGGGACAGTAGAGTTAAAAGTTTAGATTTGATTGAAAAATAATTAAATAGAAATTTAAAAGGGCCGCATTTTGTCTCCCGACAATATGCGGCCCAGTGCGTTGGCCAACGCGATGTTAATGGCCTCAAGAGCAATGAAATTCTCAGCTTCAGTTGTTTGCCCCTTCTTCTGAAGCTTTTCCCGTGCCTGGAGCTCAAGGTCGGCGGCTACTTCTTCCGTCTTCACCTTGATGGTCACGGGTATCCTGATGACCTTGATACCCCAAGCAGAGGTTGCCTGGTTTTCAAGTGCCGCTTTTGCCTTGTCTCCCACGGCAACGTGCATCTTTCGGACCGCTTCGAATTCCTCAACTACGACTTGGGTGCGGATAATCTCGTCCCAAGTGTCGTCGATTCCCTGTTTGATTGTCGCAGGGTCGACGTTGAAGTATTTGTTCAGGTCCATAATCTTTGAAACTAGTGTTCCAGATATTTCAACCTGGATGTTGTCCGCTGTTAATACCGTCAGCGGATCAATGGCAACACTTGTTTCCCTGCAGTCAGCCAATTTCAGACTGAAAGGGAATGGTACCCAGTGCCAGCCTTCACCCATTGTGACTGGTGGGTCTATTCGTTCTCCTATGCAGAGAAGTAATCCTTCCCACCCCACCTCAACTGTTGTGGACCCGTTTTGGAACCAGAGCACAGTGATGAGTGTTGCGATCGCCGAACCCCACCATGCCCACGACCAATTGAAGTTGGTGATGACGATGAGGGTGAGGACGACGAGAACTACCGCAACAGCGATGCCGAGGAAGCGATTGATGTTCTTCTTCATTTCATGCCTATCTTTCTGCGCCAAAGCGCATTTTTTGCGCACGAGGCGCGGTTTGTATTCAACTGTCAACGGAACGAGTAGTCTTTAATATTGTACTACAGAAATAAGAAAAAGTCAACCCTGTAGGGCTGACTTTTTCTTTATCTTTTCCTATATTTATTCGTGTTTGAGGGGTGTTCCGTGGTAGTTTTTTTCACCTCCGAAAACTTTTCTTGCGAATATGACTATAAGTAAAATAATTATTGCAAGAATAATCCATTGTGCGAGTCCAGAAGGAAGGAAACTATTTGAGCCAAAAATTGCATTTGATGTCAAGTTGCTCAATTCTTTTTCTGCCACTGGTGTTGAAGTGCCATTTGTTTCAGTAAATGTATCATTACTATAGTTTACAGTTTCTGTATTTGTCGATACGTTAGTATTATTTATTGTAAAATAAACTGCGTTAGAAAATCCTCCACCTGGAGCACCATTAAATACACCAATATAGAATCCTTCTGTTCGAGACATATCACTACTGTTTAATTGAATTAAAAGGTGAGAGTAGTCTATGAATGTCGTATATCGATTTGAGCCATTTACTTTAGCTATTGAGCCAGGAATAAAATTACTACCAGTAATAGTTACTGTTTTTGTTCCAATTCCTCTGTTGCTACCACTTGGAGAAATAGAATTAATAACTGGTTTAGGATTAACAGTTTCAACATAGACAGGGGAGTAATAGTCTGTAACGTTTGAGCCGTATGCTGCATGTGTAGTACTTATAGGCATAAACATTAAGCCAAAAGCCAAAACAGCTGATATTTTAAAAGTGTATTTTGTTTTTATATTGTTTAAATTTTTCATACCCATAGTATAGCACTTATTGATGAAAAAGTCAAGTAGCTAAAGTAGCTTGAAAAATAAGAATAATTTTGTGCTGGGAGGGAGACTCGAACTCCCAAGGGTTGCCCCACTAGTTCCTAAGACTAGCGCGTATACCAATTCCGCCATCCCAGCAATATTTTGCATATTTTTACTTTGTGGTCACAAGTATTTTTCTGCTGAAAAATCTCGCGACCCCACCTCGTACCACCGCACTCCGGCTCGCACAAAGCATAACATGCTTTGTGCGCCCTGAAGGGATCGAACCTTCGACCTTATCCTTAAGAGGGATCTGCTCTACCAGCTGAGCTAAGGGCGCATGTTATTTTACTTTTTCAAACCAACCTTATTACGATATTATAATCTAACGACCTACCAAAACAGCCAAGGGCGCAAAATATTAAACTAAAGATTTTTATTTTATTAAAAATCTGGTGCCCGAGGTGGGAATCGAACCCACATGACCTTGCGGTCGGGAAATTTTAAGTCTCCTGCGGCTACCAATTACGCCACTCGGGCCTTTGTATTTTTACCTCTATGTGTGATTTGAAGACTATGACAATTTGGGCACAATATTCTCAAATTCTTTATCCTATTATCATGTCTATCTCCATTGATATGATCTAACTCCAATGGTACTCTACCATCAATTGATGTTTTAGCCCAATTGCACATCTCACACTTAGGTTCCTTTAGTTTAACTAAAAAAAGTCTTTTTTTCAACTTAAAACTCTGATATGTGCTATTTTTAACTAAAATGTCTTTTAATTTTATTAAAGGCTTAAATGGAAGTTTTGATCCCTTGCTCCATAATTTTCCTGTAAAATGTTTTGTAGATAGATCATATTCTTTAATATATTTTTTTACTTGGTCATAATTTCCACCTGTGGGTTGTAACTTTAAAATTATTATTACATTTCTGTAACTTTTAGAATTTTTAACAGCATCTTTTAATTGTGTTTCTGACCAACTTCTTTTTTTAGGCATATAATAATGGTACACATACAGTATACCATTTTATTATTTGTTTACCTAATAAAAATTTTTTGAGGCCTGGGGCGGAATTGAACCGCCGTATATTCCTTTTGCAGAGGAATGCCTTACCACTTGGCTACCAGGCCGAACATTTTTTATAAAACAACTTATATTTTTAAACTTAACCTCTGCGCAGAGGAATGACGTGTTCTCTACGCTCATGCCACTTGGCTACCAGGCCACTGTAATTAATTTTTTAAATAGTCTTTGAGAAAAGCCTTGCGCAGGAGCTTAGAAAATTAATAAGGTATTCCGAATATAATTTTCTTGAGTGACGAGCAGTTCGCTGGCGAAGCTTCGCCAGATAGATTGCTTTTTGAGAAGAGCTATTAAAAAAGTAATGAACTATATAATCCTAACCATTTCGAAGCAATTCGTCAATTTTTTGTCTATTCTTTTCTCCCATATCAATTTCTACATCTAAGAAAGGGATTATTTTTATTGGCATATTCTTTTTAAGGAACTCGCGCATTTCTCCTCTTTTTCTTTTGACGAATCCTATAGCACCCCTCTCTTTATCAGATGGTAGTACTGTAATAAATATAGTTGCCCTTTTAAGGTCTGGTGAACATGTAGCAGAAGTAACGGTGATTAGAGATGTTCTGTTGTTTTCACGTCCTAAAAACTGTGCTGCGAGTTCTTTTATTTGATTTGTCACTTTTTGGTTTCTATCGGACATTTTTTATTTTTGTGTTATAGAAAAGGATTCTAATACATCACCAGCAACGATTTCTATTTTTGATTCAATCATCATTCCAAATTCTGTTCCCTCTACAACTTCACTTGTTTTTGTTTTATTTTTTTCTAAATTTACTATTTTTCCACGACCAATTTCAAATTCTCGACGCATTATTTTTACGATACTATTTAGATTAATTTGTCCTTCTGTTACCTTACCTCCCACTATTTGGCGTTCTTTGGTACGGCTAAAAGCTCTAATAATTTTTGCTCTACCTGTCGTTTCCATTGTTTCAATTTTAGGCCTTTTTTCTTCCATTTGTATTTCGAGCCATTCAGTCATTTTGTAAATAATATCAAAGAATGATATTGTGATGCCTCTTTTTTCTGCGCTTTCTAGGGCACTTTTATCAGCTTTAACATTAAAACCAATGACGAGTGCGTCAGCGCCAGACGAGACTCCTTTTATATCTGATTCAGAGATTGGGCCGATACCTTTTCCTACTATTTTAAATTTTGCGCCACCATTTTGTATTTTAGAGATTTCTTTTTCTATTGCTTCTATAGAGCCAGAAACATCAGCTTTTAATATTATAGGTATTATTTTTTTTTCTGTTTCTTTATTTTCTTCTTTATTATTTTTTGCTTTTTTGAGATTTTCTTCTTCCCCCCAAGCATTTATATATTTTTCAGCTTCTCCTTTTTTTTGAAAAGATTTAAATATGGCTCCCACTCTAGGCATTTTGTCGAAACCCATAATACGTATCGGGGATGAGAATGTAGCTTCAGATATAGTTTTTCCTAAGAAATTTTCTATTATACGTGTAGAACACATGCTGTTTTCTACAGCGACAGTCATTCCTTTTTTTATTGTTCCATTTTTTATAATTAAAGTTGCTAGTATCCCACGTCTTGAATCTAGATTTACCTCAATTACAAAACCAGAAGCCTCAATTTCTGCCTCTCCTGCAAAAGACTCCATTTCTGCTAGAATTAAAATTAATGAGAGTAAATTATCTACGCCTGTTCCAATCTTTGCGGAAATTTCTACATAAGGTATTTTGCCTCCATAATTTTCTAAATAGATTTCATTTTCTGCCAATTCCTGTTTTGTTCTTTCTACATTAGCACCTGGTTTGTCTATTTTATTTATTGCTACTATGCAGGGTAATTTGGACTCGACAATAGTTTTCCAAGCTTCGATTGTTTGTGGCTTCACTCCATCTTCTGCAGACACAACTAGAATCGCAATATCAGCTATTTCTGCGCCTCGTTCACGCATTTTAGAAAATGCTTCATGTCCAGGAGTATCAAGAAATGTAATTTTTCTGTCGATGCCATCTTCATCTTTGTGGACAACTTCGTATGCAGAAATAGTCTGGGTTATTCCTCCTATTTCCTTTTCGGTAATGTTTGTCTTTCTGATATAGTCTAGTAAGGTTGATTTACCATGATCAATATGACCCATAACTACGACTATTGGCGCGCGAACTTGCATATTAGATTTTTCATCATTTTTCATCATTTTTTATTTAACCTTCGCTTTTTCTAGTGCCTCTTTTTCCTCAATTGAAAGTTCATATTCAGAACTGCCTCTTTTTACAGGTTTAGCAAAGATGCTCATGCGTTCGCGAGAATATAGACTTGAAATTACTAGACCATCACCGTCTTCGTTCAACATTCCGATAGCAAAGCTTTGGTTGCTCCCTTGGTCTGGAAATGGATTGAATCGTATTGTCTCGAGGCCTCTGATACTTTTTCTTAGTTTAATATTTATCAAGGAAATATCGTTTGCAACAATATCTTTTGATTTATTTAGTTTTGAAATTTCATTTTCTAATATAATAATTGTTTCCTCTAAATCTTTTGCTTTTTTACCAAGGAAAAATCTTTTTAGTCGTTTTTCGGTAATTATCATCCAAATTACAACAATTAGAATGGTTATGCCAATTAAAACAAAAAGAATGATTTGGAGTTGTGTATTCATGTGTTTTCAATATATACTATTTTCATGGCGAAATCAAACAAAAAGCTAAATAAAATATATATGGATTATGCGGCTTCTGTAGAGGCGAACCCAAGTTCTATCCATGAATATGGGGTGAAAGCAAAAATAAAACTCAATAATGCTCGTAAAGAGGTCGCAAATACCCTGAGCGCAAAGGGAGAAGAAATTATCTTTACGAGTTGTGGCACAGAGAGTAACAATCTTGCTATACAGGGATCTGTTTTTGCATGGCAGGGGAAAGAACTACCACATATTGTGATCACAGACATCGAACACTCATCTGTTCTTGATACATGCAGAATGCTAGAGCTACGAAAACTCGCGGAAATTTCAATTGTCGGTGTTGAGGCAAATGGAATAGTTGACCCAAAAAAAATACTAAAAGAAATAAAGAAAAACACTGTGCTTGTTTCTGTAATGTATGCAAACAATGAGATAGGTACAATACAACCAATAAAAGAAATAGCGAAAGAAATCAGGCACTGGAATAAAAAAAACAAGAAAAGGAAAGTTTTTGAATGGTCTGGCCGGGAGAGGGACCCGGAGAACCGAGGACCTGAAAAAACTTTGCCTTTTTGTGTTTTTTTTCATACTGATGGAGTACAAGCAGCAAACTATTTGGATTTGAATGTTGAAAAATTGGGTGTTGATTTGCTAACACTATCTGGCTCTAAAATTGAAGGGGCAGGTAGGATAGGAGTACTTTACAAAAAAAGGACTGCAACACTTGCAAATATTTTCGGTGGTGGGGACCAAGAGATGGGCTTACGTCCTGGAACAGAAAACTGGGCAGAAATTTTAAAGTTTTCTAAAGCGTTAAAATCAGTGCAAAGTATTAAAGAAAAAGAAAGTAAACGATTAACTCAGCTCCGGGATTATTTTTTGGGAAAATTAAGAAAATTTGATTTTATACTAAACGGTGATTTAAAAAACAGACTGCCGAACAATATAAATATTACATTTCCAAAAATTCCCAGTGATCTATTGGTTATTGAACTCTCGGCAAAGGGAATAATGGCATCCTCAAAAAGTGCTTGTAAAAGTTCTAGTAAAGAGGGTTCATATGTAATTAAAGCCATAAACCCTGATATTGATTCTGAAACAGGCGGACTACGTTTTTCTTTAGGCAGAACGACAACAAAAAAGGATATTGATTATACAATTGAATCTTTATCTAAAATTTTGCAAAAATTAAAAAAGTGGTATGATTAGGTTATGGATATAAAAGATCTTAACAAACCACAACTCATATTATTGGCCGTACTTTTGAGTTTTGTTACCTCTATTGCTACTGGCATAGTTACTGTAACATTGATGCAGCAAGCTCCTACTTCAATCACTGCACCAGTAAATCGTGTTGTCCAACAAACCATTGAGAAAATCCAACAGGTGGAAGGCAAGACCATCACTCAGACAGTAGTTATTAAAGAAGAAGACTTGGTGGTGGACGCGATCGCAAAAAATAAATCATCAGTATTTACTATAACCAAAGAGACACTTGATATAGACGGAAAGACTATTGAGATTTCTGCTGGTAGGGGATTTGCTCTTTCGACAGACGGTACTATTGTTGCTGAGGCAGTGCTTGTTCCTGATAAAGAAGTTTATTACGTTAAAAATAGTAGCGGAAAGTTCAAAGCAGATTTTGTTGCAACTGATAAAAATGGTTTTTCATTTCTTAAGGTTGGAGTAGCTGTCAATGGAACTGATAAGATTGTTTTTGCTGTACCAGCGTTTGGTGATTTGAGTAAAATGAAAACAGGTCAGCAGGTTTTGCTAGTAGGCAACACACTAGTTTCTTCAATTTTTGAAGGGTTAAATTCTGATAATAGTATGGATTTGAATGTTTCAAAATCAAATGCTGGGGGTCTCGTGCTTAATTTAGACGGAGAGGCTTTAGGAATAGCTCTATATAATGATTCAGTTTCCTTTGTATCAATCAAAACTATCAATGAAGCTCTAAAGGCACTAGCTGCCACTTCATCTAAAGTTCAGTAATATTTCTTATATTTATACGTGAGGTCTAATTTAATTTATTTATGCCACCATTAAACAAATTTACAACTAAAGCAAAGGATGCTATCAAGAAAGCTCATGAGCTAGCTATTGAGCGTGGGATAAATCATGTTTCTACTTTGCACTTGCTTGGTGCTCTTTTGCTTGCAGAAGAATCTATGGTTAACTCTATTTTAGACAAGCTCGAGATAGATACTATGTTACTGACGGATTCTGTTTTAGAGTTGATTGAATTACCAGAATCACGTAGCACTGTATCACCATCATATCAGATTTATTTAAATCCAGATTTGGCTCAAGTTATCGAACAGTCGGTAAAAATAGCTGAATATATGAAAGACGACTTTGTGTCAACAGAGCATCTTTTTATTGCTATTCTTGAAGTTACTAGTGAAGCACGCGAGACCTTGGCAAGATTTAGGATTCATAAAGACCAAGTAATAAAAGTTTTAGAAGAGCTTCGCAGTCAAAACATTACGGATGTTTCTGAGCCGAAAAAATTTAAACTTTTAATAAAATACACCCGTAATCTAACTAAATTGGCAAAAGAAGATAAACTAGACCCAGTTATCGGTAGGGATAATGAGATAACTCGTATAATGCAAATATTGTCACGCAGGACCAAAAATAATCCTATCTTGATAGGAGAAGCAGGAACAGGCAAGACTGCAGTGGTGGAAGGTCTAGCTCAGATGATTGCAAAAAATAATGTTCCGGAATCTTTAAAAGAAAAGGAGCTTGTGTCGCTTGATTTAGGTATGCTTGTGGCTGGGACAAAATATCGTGGAGAATTTGAAGAAAGATTGAAAGGTATTATGAAAGAGATTGAACGGTCCGACGGAAAAATAATTCTTTTTATTGATGAGATTCATACAATCGTAGGTGCAGGAGGAGCAGAAGGCACAATGGATGCTTCAAATATGCTAAAACCAGCTCTTTCTAGAGGAGAGCTAAGAGCTATTGGTGCAACCACTTTACGAGAGTACCAAAAACATATTGAAAAGGACCCAGCACTTGCTCGTCGCTTTCAGCCTGTGTATATTGATGAGCCTAGTGTTCCTGATGCTATAGCTATTCTTCGTGGGCTAAAAGAAAAATATGAGCTTTTTCATGGAGTTAGGATTACCGATGACGCAATAATTTCTGCAGTAAATCTTTCTTCTCGTTATATTACAAATAGATTTTTACCAGATAAGGCAGTGGATTTGATAGATGAAGCCTCTTCTTCGCTCAAGATTATGCTTGAAAACAAGCCACCAATTTTAGAAGAAGCAAACAGAAAAACAATGCGTTTGGAAATTGAAAAAGAAGCATTAAAAAAAGAAGTGATTTCTTTAAGTGGAGAAAGAAATCAAGATAAACAAAAAGAAATTAAAAATCGAATCAAAGAAATAGACAAGGAAATAGGAAATTTGTCTGAAAAAACAAAAGAGCTCGAATTAAAATGGGCAAACGAAAAAGGAATCGTATTGGAGATCCGTGCAATCAAAAAAGAGATGGAAGGCATTCGCCTAGAAGCAGAAGATGCTGAGATGAAGGCAGATCTTTCAAAGGCGGCAGAGTTGCGTTATGGTAGAATACCGGCGCTTAAAAAGGATTTTGAAGCAAAACTAGCACGATTAAAAAAATTACAGAAGTCACGAAGAATTTTAAAAGAAGAAATTTCAGCAGAAGATATCGCTGAGGTTGTGGCTAGATGGACAGGTATTCCACTTACTAAGATGTTAGAAGAAGAACGTTCCAAGCTCGAGAATATGGAGCAAGAATTGCAAAAAAGAGTTATTGGACAAATTGAAGCAATAAATAAAGTTTCCGATGTTATACGTCGTTCTCGAGCTGGAATCGGAGACCCAAATCGGCCAATAGGTTCCTTTATATTCTTGGGCCCCACAGGTGTAGGCAAGACAGAGCTTACCAAAGTACTTTCTAAATTTATGTTTAATGATGACGGAGCTATCATTCGAGTTGATATGTCCGAATATACGGAGAGACACTCCATGTCCAAACTGATTGGTTCTCCCCCTGGATATGTGGGTTATGATGAGGCTGGTCAGCTGACAGAGTCAGTTCGTCATAGACCGTATGCAGTGATTCTTTTTGACGAAATCGAGAAAGCTCATCCAGAGGTTTTTAATATTCTTTTGCAGGTTATCGACGAAGGAAGATTGACTGATGGAAAAGGACGAGTGGTCAACTTTAAAAATACAATAATTATTCTTACTTCCAATATAGGTTCACAGTTTGTTGAAAAAATGGAATCTATTGGTTTTTCTAATAATTCTCAAAAAGAAGATTACAGTAATATGAAAGAAAAAGTGATGGAAGCATTAAAGGATAATTTTCGTCCAGAATTTTTGAATCGTCTAGATGAAATTATTGTTTTTGATGTTTTGTCAAAGGAGTCAATTCAGGAAATAGTAAAGCTGCGAATCAAGGTTGTTGTTGACCGCTTGGCTGGAAAAGGAATTGGATTTGAGATTACTGAAGAAGCACTAGAATATTTAGGTAGGGTTGGCTATGATCCTCATTTTGGTGCTCGACCTATCAATCGTTTGATTCAGAACAAGATATTGAATCCAGTGGCTTCATGTATAATTTCCAATAGCGCAAAAAAGGGTGATACTGTTGTCGTTTCTATCAAAAATAAAGAAATTTTTGTTGAAAAGAAAAAGTATCTTCACCAAAATAGGCAAAGTAAAATTAAAAGTTCAGTCTCAGTAAGACCCCATTCTTCAGTTTAGTAATTCTATGTTGAAGAAATGAAGCACAAAAGGAATTTGAAATGCAATGTAAATTACAACTATTTGAAATACACCCAAGAGGAGTAGTTGCTTAGTTTCTTTTTTTGTTATCGAGCCACAATATACCTTCATAGCTAAAAATAAGAAAATATATCCAAAAAAAATAAAGGAAAGGATTACTAAAATATTTGAAGAGGCTGTTTTTAAATAATTAGGACCAAGTAAGAATACGATTGCAATACCAATTGCTTCTATGATTGCAGAATAGAATACTAGTGGCATCACTCTCTTTAGGAATGGTTGGTTTTTTGATGGTAGTATTTTGCCTAGTGGGCGAAGTGCCCAGTAGGCGACGAGTATCCCTGAGAAACCCACAGTAAAGTAATTAATAAATGTTACATTGAGTGGTGTAATCGGGAATGTATAACCAAGCAAACTAATAATTATAAAAAAGAAAAGTCCAGACAGGCTTTGATTTATATATATACCAGAATTCAGTTCTATGCTTCTAATAAAATTGTCAGCGAGTTCCACTGCTCCAGGTAGATCAGAAAAGCTATTCGTCATAAGTATAACATCAGCAAGCTGGCGAGTTACAGGGGCACCGTCAAACATAGCTATACCAATATCTGCATTCTTCATAGCGGGTGCGTCATTCACGCCATCTCCTACCATTCCTGTAAAACCATCTTTTTTGAAAGCTTCCACAAGCTTCACTTTATGTTCTGGTAGTATTTGTGCAAAAACTGAAAAATCATGTGCTCGAGTTAGATAGTCTTCGGGGCTCCATTTTTCCATTTGTGCTCCAGTAATAACTTTTTCAGCGTTATTTATTCCTACACTTCTTGCCACTGATTTTACTGTTTCTGCATTGTCTCCAGAGAGAACACGTATTTCTATTCCTCTATTTTGGAAAAATTTTATTGTATTTTCTATTCCTTGCCGCAAAGTATTATGAAATACAAACATTGCCATCATGGAAAGATTTGTATCGGAAAGATCCTTGGGCAATCCTGTGTTGCTTCCACGCGCAACACACAGGACTCTTTTTCCCAGTTTGGCATTTTCTCCAACTATATTTTCTAACCATTTCTTTTCGATCTCATTAGAAATTCTAGGAAGCATGATATCTGGAGAACCAATGAAAATAGATTGTACAACTGAATTTTCTTCTACCTCAACTGCACCATATCTTCTCCATGAAGAAAATGGAAGAGCCTTAACAATTGTGGTTTCTTTACTGAGCATGCCGTTCTTTTCTTCAAGGTATTTTTTAACTGCTAAGATAGTTTGTGATGTGTCGCTTAGCCCGATGACACATGCATGTGTAAGAGAGTAAACGTCTTCTTCTAAAAAACCTTTTAAAATATGCATCTCTTCTACAACCAAAATATTGTCAGTCAGGGTACCCGTCTTGTCTATACAGATATTTTTTATCCGGCCAAGTTTTTCTGTCGCATTAATTTCTTGGAAAAGAACATTCCGCCTTGAATAATTTGAAGCACCTATGGCGAAGAGTAAAGTAATTACAACTACCAATCCTTGAGGAATAATAGTGCTTGCGAGAGCGCCTGCGGTTGAGATGATTTCTAGTTTTGGTGTCCCGACAATAATACCTTTTGATATAATAAACAAAAGTACAAAGATCAGGATATAACCAGAATATTTGATAACGTGATTGATTGAAGTTTGTATCGAGCTTGGATTTGCTGCATATTTCTTTACATCTCCAGCTATTATAGATAGCCTGCTTTCCTCATATAGTCCTTGTGCTTTCATTATTCCATTTCCAGAAGTTATGATTGCACCCGCAATTATTCCTTCACCTTCGTTCTTTGAGAAGGAATCTGATTCACCAGTAATCAAGGCCTCAGATATTTCTAAATTTTCTCCAGCGATTATTAATCCATCACATGGGGCTTGATCTCCAAGCCTGAGTCTTATAAAATCGCCCTTAAGAATTTTTTCTGCCAAAATAGATGTTTCAGTTTTGTCATTATTTATTCTGACTACTTTTAATGCTGTCAACATTTGAAGTCTTTCTAGAAGCACCCTAGCGTGGATATCCTGTGAAACAGCAATAAGAGTATTTAGAAAAAAGACTATACCTAAAAATAATCCTGCTGTTGTGCTTCCAAAAATTAAAAGTAATATCACTACAACAAAAATTACAATATTAACTAGCAGAAATATATTGCGAAATAATATAGGTCCCAAGCTTGGGATTACGCGTTTATAAACTTCAAAATTATCCATAAAAACATTATAACAATTTTGCATAAAATAAAAAACCAACATATTTGTGTTGGTTTTTTATTTTATGAGTCGAAAGCAAGAGCCTCGAGAGTTTATTGTATGGTAGTTTTAGTATTCTTCTTTATGCTAGAAGCAACTTTTGTAATTATTCTGACACTCTTCGCTGTTAGTGTTCCTGTTTTCTTGTCTAGTGTTCCATATACGTTGACTTTTTGTCCCAAAGCTAAATCTGAAGGCGAAGAAGAAATTCCGTCTTTCTTATAGCTTGTTAATGAATTTGTGATAACATCTATCGAAGAAATAACTTTTGTTTTCAAATTTTTTATATTTACCGTAAAACCAGAATTATTTATTGCTCCAATTGTACCCACCGTCGTGTTATTCCGAGTAGTGGTTACTTTTTTATTTGTTTTTTGATTGCTTTGCTGAGTAATTTTGATACCAAGATCTTTTGGAGATGCTGCAAATACCGAAGAACCTCCTACTAATAATGATATTGCCAATGCACCAGTTGCTATTTGTCTCTTGTATTTCATATTGAAATTTTATAATTAAATTTATAAGTAAATAAATATATACACTGGACTAAAGAAGTATATATAAATATTATATATAAATATTGTGAAGCTATTATGAAGAGATGATAGGAAGTGAAATTACAACACTAGTTCCTTTGTTCTCTTGGCTCTTGATCAAAATGGTACCCAAATGATTTTCGATAATTTTTTTTGATAAAGTGAGCCCTAGGCCAGCACCACTTGTGGTTCTGGTTCTATCACCTCTAAAAAAAGGATCAAAAATTCTGTTTATGATATTTTTTGGGATACCAATACCACTATCTGTAATAGTTACAATGTATTTATTTGCTAAAGTTGTATCAGAAATAAATACTTTTTCTCCTCGTGGAGAATATTTTGTGGCATTATCCAAGATATTATAAAATAAACGACTGAGCTCGACTTTGCTGCCTAGTATGTTTACCGGAGTATCAATTATATTTTTATCAAAAGTAATTTCTTTTTTACTAAGTGCCAAATGTTCACTTTTTTCGACAATTGATTTGAATAATTTGTTTACATCCATTAATTCACATTCCACACATTTTGGTGCATCATATTTTGAGATATCGAGCAGTGTGTTACTAAGCTTTGAAAATTCTATCATCTCTTCTAGTGTATTTTCTAGTTTCTTTTTGGCTATAGAAAAATCCAATTTTTTATTACTAAGTGTAACCTCAAGACCCGAAATAATAACTGCTGTCGGAGTACGAAGTTCATGAGACGCATCAGCAATAAATCTTTTTTGCTTTTCCATATTAAGCTTTATCGGTTCGAGTGTTTTGTAGGTAAGCAAAAATCCTAATATTACAATAAATAATATTAAAATTGCATCTATCGTTAGAAAACGATCAGATATTATATCTTGAGCATTCCCAATAATTATTTGAGAAATATCTGGATTAATTTCTTTTTCTAGGATTGATTGAGTAAGATTAGAAAGAATAGTATTATAGAGAATAATACTTGAACCTCCAAGAATTACTATTGCTGTTATAAAATAATAGAAGGTTAGTCTGAGCCTCGCAATAAAAAATTCATTAGTTCTATGATTTACTTTCCATTTTATAACCAACTCCTCTAATTGTTTGTATAACTTTTGCATTGTCTTTGATTTTTTTTCTCAAATTTTTAATATGCACATCGACAGTGTTACTAAATGATGAATCTGCAAAGTCCCAGGCATGAGAGTAGAGCTCATCTCTTGTTACTACTTTGTTTGGATTTCGGAGCAAGTATTCCAGCACCATGAATTCTTTGAGAGTTAAGGAAATTGGTTTATTTTTAAAAGTGGAAGTTCTACTTGTTGTATTAATACTAATGTCACCCGAACTAAGTATATCAGGAAAAGATTCTTTTGGACGTCGGAGGAGTGCATGAATACGGGCAATGAGTTCCTTGAATGCAAACGGCTTTGCTAGATAATCATCAGCACCCGCATCAAGCCCAACCACCTTGTCGTCTGTAGTATTTAGAGCGGTTAGCATCAATACTGGCACCACTACGCCGTTTTCTCTCCAAAAAGTACATACAGAAACACCATCTTTACCTGGTAGCATTCTATCTAATATAACCAAATCATATTCGTCTCGATTAATTAATATTCTACGCTCTGCAGCAGGGCCTTCTTCTATAACGTCAACTGCATAACCCTCTTGCATCAAACCTTGTTTTATATTTTCTGCTAGTTTTGTATTATCTTCTACAACTAATATTTTCATATATTTTTATCTATTATTTTCTTAATAATAACATAATACAGTACTAAGCATGAAGCCTTCATGAAGCGATATAAATATAGAGCTAATGTTTTATTTCAAAAGATGCAAAAAAGTATATTTTGTGTTAATTTATATGAATGCGTCGGTGGTGGAGTGGTCTATCACAACAGACTGTAAATCTGTCGCCTTCGGGCTTCGTAGGTTCGAATCCTACCCGACGCACAAAACTTGTTGTTTCTATAAAATCATGTTATTATAAAACAGATTTCAAAAAGGCCTTAGGGCTTTTTTGTTTCACTAAGGTAAAAATATTTAATTAAAAATTATGGAAATACGAAATATAGCAATAATAGCGCACGTGGATCATGGCAAGACAACCTTGACAGATGCATTGATGAAGCAAAACGGCGGGCTTCAAGATGAGGGTGTATCCATGGATTCAAACGACCTAGAAAAGGAGCGTGGTATTACTATATATTCAAAAAATACATCTATCTATTATAAGGGTACAAAAATAAATATAGTTGACACACCTGGCCACGCTGACTTTGGTTCTGAGGTGGAGCGTGTGTTGCGAGCAATTGATTCTGTGCTTTTGCTTGTTGACGCAGTAGAAGGCCCAATGCCGCAAACAAGATTTGTATTGAAAAAGTCTTTGGAGTTAGGACTCAAGCCCATTGTCGTTATAAACAAAATAGACAAGCCTGCTTCTGATCCACATCGTGTGCATGATGAAATTCTTACTTTATTTTTTGAATTAGGAGCTAGTGAAGAGCAAGCAAATTTTGAAACAGTTTACGCCGTAGGACGTGATGGAACTGCATTTAGACATCTTGATGACAGGTCAACAGACCTGTCACCAATACTCGATGTAATTTTAGAAAAAGTACCAGCAACTTCTGTAAACGAAGAGGAGTTAATGTCTGCACAGGTTTTTAATTTGGGTTATGATAATTTTTTAGGCAGAATGGCTGTTGCTAGAATTTATTCTGGAAAAGTAAAAACAGGAAGCCAGGTTTTTGTTAAAGGTGAGAATGGTACACGAAAAGGAAAGATAACAAAACTTTTTAGTTTCGAAGGCATAGCAAGAAAAGAAATAGAAGAAGCTGTCTCCGGAGATATTGTTTTGTTCGCAGGAATTCCAGATATTTATATTGGGGAGACTATTTGTGAGAATGAAACAGTAGAGTCATTGCCACATATAGCGATAGACGAGCCGACACTGTCTCTTAATTTTTTAGTTAATGATTCTCCATTTGCCGGCAAGGAAGGAAAATTTGTTACCTCAAGACAGATAAAAGAAAGGTTAGAAAAAGAGCTCGAGATAAACGTTGGTCTTAAGGTTGATTTTTCTCCTGACCAAGGGATAAATAAGATGGGGCCAAGTTTCTTTAAAGTGTATGGCCGAGGAGAACTTCACATTGCTATATTGCTCGAGAACATGCGACGCGAGGGCTTTGAAATGCAGGTATCTCAACCAGAAGTAATTATTAAAGAAAAAGATGGAGTCAAGACAGAGCCTTACGAAGAACTCGTAATAGATGTTCCTATGGAATACTCAGGAGGTGTTATTGAAAAGATAGGTAAAAGACGTGGAATTATGGAAGATATGTCAGAAAAAGAAGGAATAGCAAGGGTTGTTTTTGATATCCCCACACGTGGACTCTTGGGTTACAGGGGAGATTTTATTATTGATACAAAAGGAGAGGGAATTATGTCTTCTCGCGTTACAGGCTTCAAAGAATATGCTGGAGAAATCAAAAAACGTGAATATGGTTCTATGACTTCTATGGTCTCTGGCAAGGCAGTTGCCTTTTCTCTTGCAAATTTACAGGAACGTGGTATATTATATGTAGATCATGGAACTGAAGTTTACGAGGGTATGGTAGTTGGCAATGTTTTGAAGGGAGACAATATGTCAGTTAACCCTACAAAAGGAAAACAACTAACCAACATGCGAGCATCAGGGACAGACGAGGCGATTACTTTGAATCCTGTATTTTCATTAAGTATTGAAAGGGGGCTAGAGGTAATGAGCGATGATGACTATCTAGAAATCACACCGAAATCGGTAAGACTTCGAAAGAGATTCCTGACCGAGCTCGACAGAGTAAAGGCAAAAAGAGAATAAACAAGGAAACAATTACGAATTACGAATTACAAATTACGAATAAATAAATTATGTCAACAATATCTTTTAAACCAAAAAAAATAAGTAAGAAAATTATGTCGCACCTCCAAAGCCGTGCGGGCGATGTGATCATGAACCGTTTTGGTTTAACAGAGGACGGCGAAAAAAAGACACTTGAAGAAATTGGAAAGAAATATAATATTACGAGAGAAAGAGTTCGTCAAGTTGAAGATGCTGCTATCAATCTTATTAAAAAATCAGATGTATATAAAAGCGAGCAAGCAGCTTTTGATGAGCTTAAACAATTGATACACAAACTAGGTTCTATTGTTGCCGAGCACGAGCTTCTGCCATATATTTCTAAAGACAAGACGACACAAAATCACATTCACTTTTTTTTGGTGCTAGGTGATGCCTTCAAGAAGCATCGTGAGGATGAACATTTTCATACACGTTGGAGTGTAGATGACTCTATGTCTGAAAAAATTCATGATGCCTTGAGGAAGCTTTATGCTGGCTTGAAAGACGAAGACCTAATTCCAGAGACAGAGATGATTAAAAAGTTTTTTGATCAAATGAAGGATGTTTCTGACCAATACAGAGACGAGGAGATAGTCAAGAGATGGCTCTCAATGTCTAAGTCTGTCGCAAAGAACGGTTTGGGAGAATGGGGCAAGGCTTCATCGCCAAATATTCGCACTCGTGGAGTCAAGGATTACGCTTTTCTGGTAATGCGACGCCACGGTTCTCCTATGCATTTTAAAGAGGTCGCCGACTCTATTTCAAAAACATTTGGTAAAAAAATACATTATGCTACTTGCCACAACGAGCTTATAAAAGATGCTCGCTTTGTTTTGGTTGGTCGCGGGATGTATGCTTTGGCTGAATGGGGTTACAAGGTAGGCATTGCTCGCGAGGTAATCGAGGATATTCTTAAAAGAGAGGGAGAGCCTTTATCGAAGGATGATGTTGTAAAGAGGGTTATGAAAGAAAGATATTTCAAAAAAAATACGATTTTGGTTAATTTAGCTAATCCAAAATTCTTCAAGAAAAACAAAAGTGGGCTATACTCTTCTATTTCGTAGAGATCCATTTGATTAAACAAAGCGCAAAATCGCTTTGTTTTTTTTGTTTTTTATATTAAAATATAAGCATGGTTAATGATATTGTTTTGTTTATCTATAAAATGATACTAGCTTTCTTGCCTCTTGTTGGTGTAATAATACTTGGACGTATTGCTTGGATATTATGGCTTCACTATATTCAGCAGGATTTTATTTCTGGTATAGATTTTATTTTACTCGAAATAGTTCCTCCCAGAGAGGTTTTGCGTTCCCCAAAGGCAATGGAACTTTTTTTAACCAATGCTTTATATCATTGGAGCATGAAAGGAGGAAAAGAGGAATATTGGCAAGGCGCAGTTTGGTTTTGGTTTTCACTTGAGCTAGTCTCTATAGATGGGCAAGTTCATTTTTATATTCGCACACCTACGCGCATTCGTGGTTTGATCGAAACACAAATTTATGCTCAATATCCACAGGCTCAGGTGAAGGTAGTAGAGGATTATACCCTCGAAGTGGATGAAATTACACCTCAAAGTTCATGGAATGGCTGGGGATGTGAATTTGAATTAGCAAAACCCGAAGCATATCCAATAAAAACTTATGTTGATTTTGGTTTAGACAAGGATCCAAAAGAAGAGTATAAAGTTGATCCGATATCTCCCGTGATAGAACTTTTTGGTTCACTCCAAAAAGGTGAACAAATGTGGATGCAGATAGTAATTACTCCTGCAAAAAAAATGTACAAGATTCCAGGTACTTGGTTTGGTAAGCGTGATTGGATTGACCAAGCAAAAAATGAGCAGCTTAAATTATTGAAACCATATACATCAGCCAAGGAAGGAATTGATCTTAGTTATTCAAAGAGACTCGAAATTCGTGTTCCTGACACACTTAAAAAAACAATGGAAGGAATGCTTTCAAAAGTTGCAAAAATTGGTTTTGAGACAGGGATACGTGTAATGTATGTTGCAAAGAAAGAAGTATTTGATATGAGCAGTAGAAGAAACTTGCGTTTGGTTTTCCGACAATATGCTAGACCTGATTGTAATCAGCTCGAACGCAAAAATTCTACTCAAGCAGATGCTTATGGTGGTGTTTTTACTGCTTCCTCTGAAACAGTTATGATGTTAGCGGAAAGAATGCTTCATGAGTATCGCGAGCGTGGATTTTTTCATCTTCCGCTTAGGCATCACCTCTTCAACGAACATACTGTTCCTTGGCCATTTTCAGGTATTTTTAAAGTGTATTTTCATCCAAAGACTTCTATTCTAAATACTGAGGAACTTGCAACCTTGTGGCACTTCCCGGGTCAGATATTGAAAGTTCCTACACTTGAACGTATTGAATCCAAAGAGGCATCCCCACCTTCCAATCTTCCAATTTAATATGGATGAATTTTCTTTAAACAACGAGCCTAGACAAAAAATGTCTAGATTTAATAAAAGCCAGAGAAATATTTTATATTTTCTTCTCATTTTATTTTTATTCGTATTTTTTTATTCTTTTTTTCTTAGTCCGCCTAAAGATTTTCAACCTGGAACAATTATAAAAATTGAACAAGGGATGGGTTTGCATAGCGTGTCAGCTGCATTAGAAAAACAAAATATAATACGCTCCAGAATTATGTTTGAGTTTTTTGTATTATTGTTTGGTGGAGAAAGACATACTGTTTCTGCAAATTATCTTTTTGAAAATAGCTTGTATGTTTGGCAGGTTGCGTCACGTGTTGTAGGAGGAGAACACGACATGGCTAGATTGGTAGTAACAATTCCAGAGGGTTTTAATTTAAATCAAATTGCGGATACATTTTCGTCCAAACTAGTTGGTTTCGATAAGACCCAATTTTTGGTCAAAGCAAAAGCAATGGAAGGGTATCTTTTTCCTGATACATATTTTTTCTTGAACAATAGCGATGAAATGGATGTTATAAAATACATGAACGATAATTATAAAAAGAAAATTGCCGAGTTGCTTCCAGAAATTATTGCTTTAGGTAAAAACGAGAATGATATTATAATAATGGCGTCAATAATAGAAAAAGAGGCGAAAGGGGATGCTGACCGCTCTGTTATTTCTGGAATTTTATGGAAAAGAATCAAAATTGGCATGCCTCTTCAGGTGGATGTCGCCCCTCAAACCTACAAAGAAAAGGGTTTGACAGAGAAACCAATAGGAAACCCTGGTATAGAAGCTATCAAGGCCGCAATTTTTCCCCAAAGTTCTCCATATTTGTATTATCTTCATGATAGAAATGGTATTATCCATTATGCAAAAAGCTTTAGTGAACACACTAAAAATATTACAAAATACCTTTCCGCCAGAGGCGGAAAATAACACCATGAGAAAACACAATTTTGCTTTTATTGATATAGAAACTACGGGGCTCAACCTGCTAAAGCAAGAGATAATTGAGATTGGGTGTGTGCTCACGACCTCAAATTTGGAAGTGATAGAGGAGTTTGAATTGAAAATTAAGCCGAGACAAATAGAAAATGCTGATCCTGTGGCACTCAAGGTTAATCATTATAATGAGAAGGATTGGAAAGATGGAATTGACCTAAAAAAAGCGATAGAAATTTTTTCTAAAAAAGTAGCGGATTGCATAATGGTTGGTCACAATGTTTCTTTTGATGCAGGTTTTTTAGAATATGTTTTTAACGAAACAAACACAACAAATACTATGCATTACCACAAATTAGATACAATTTCTGTTGCTTGGGCAAAACTTCACAAGGATAGAGATTTTGAACATTTTTCTCTACGTGAATTATGTCTTCGCTTTGATATAAAAAATGAACGGGCGCATAGCGCACTTTCTGACGCTCGTGCGACCTTTGAGCTTTACAAAAAGCTAATGGAATTGTAAGGTCTAATTATGAAGAAAAAGGTTGTATTTGTTGGATTGTCTGGAGGTGTGGATAGCGCTGTATCAGCTACCTTGCTTTTGAAGCAAGGGTTTGAAGTGGTAGGAGTTTTTATTAAGACGTGGCATCCAGATTTTCTAGAATGCAACGAAGAATATGAGCGACGTGATGCTATGCGTGTGGCTGCTCATTTAGATATTCCATTTTTGACTTTTGATTTAACAGATGTTTATAAAAGAGAAGTGGCGGATTATATGATTAATGAATACAAAGCTGGGCGAACGCCAAACCCAGATGTGATGTGCAACAAGGAAGTCAAGTTTGGGGCTTTTCTAAAGAGAGCACTTGCTATGGGGGCAGATTTTGTAGCTACAGGGCATTATGCAATAGTAAAAACTGAAACGAGTACTCAGTTTTTATTGGAAAAAGGAATTGACCCAACAAAAGATCAAAGTTATTTTTTGTGGACATTAAATAGAAAACAGCTTTCAAAAATAATTTTTCCAATCGGGCATTTTAAAAAAACCGAAGTCCGTAAACTGGCAAAAAAATTTGTTCTACCTGTTGCTGAGAAAAAAGATAGTCAAGGTATTTGTTTTTTGGGCGCTGTAGATTTGAAAGAATTTCTTAAACATTATATTAAATCTAAAAAGGGGAAAGTATTAAATGAAAGGGGGGAAATAATTGGACATCACGATGGTGCAGTATTTCACACATTAGGAGAGCGACATGGTTTTACTATTACAAAAAAAAGTCCAAACGACAGCCGGTATTATATAGTGAGGAAGGATATAAAAAAAAATGTTTTATATATATCACAAAACAAAAATATTCTCTCTGAAGGTACACATAAAATTCTGCAGAATTTTTGTTCCTGCTCGGCTCGTCAGCCTGCGCAAGCCCTTCATAAAAAACATTTTTGTTTAGTTCTTGAAAATATTAATTGGATTTACTGTATTCCAAAAGAAAATAAAAATTATACAGCTCAAATCCGTTATCACGGAGAATTTTTGTCCTGCCAAATTAAAATAAATTCAAAAAAGAAAGCTCAAGTTGTCTTTGAAAATCCAGTGCTTGTAGCTTCCGGCCAGTCTGTTGTCATTTACGATGACGATGTTTGTTTGGGTGGTGGGGTAGTTGCATAGTCCTGTGGTAAATTTTGCCAAAAATTATACTTCAGGATATAATTAACTCATGGAACAATTTTTAACACAAAATAGTGAAATGGTTTTAAGGCTGGTAACAGCTGTCGGACTTGGTTTATTGGTAGGAGCAGAGAGGTTTATCGTTCACAAAGATGCTGGTATGAAAACGCACGCTCTCGTGTCTCTAGGCTCAGCAGTATTTGTATTAATTTCTGAGGCCTTAGTAGCTAGATATATAAATCTTCCCGGTCTTAATCCAACAATGATTCCAGGTCAGATAGTCGTTGGTATTGGATTTTTGGGAGCTGGTTCTATAATGATATATGGCTCACAATTAAGAGGTCTTACTACAGCAGGTGGCCTTTGGGTGACTGCAGGTGTTGGTATGGCTGCTGGGTTTGGATTTTATAGCCTTGCATTTGTTGTTACCTTGCTAGTTCTTTCGATATTAATTTTAATAAATATTATTGAAAGACCGATTAGAAGAATTTCTGAAGAGATTGATCAATCAAAAAATTAGTTTAAGAAATATGCAATCAGATGAAATTAGGTCAAAATTCTTAAAATTTTTTGAAGACAAAGGACATAAGATAATTCCTTCCTCTTCTCTTGTGCCAGAGAATGACCCATCGGTACTTTTTACGACTGCTGGAATGCACCCTCTTGTTCCCTATCTATTAGGAGAAAAACATCCATTGGGTAAACGTTTGGTAGATGTTCAAAAGTGTATAAGAACGGGAGACATTGATGAAGTTGGTGATTATTCGCACCACACTTTTTTTGAAATGCTAGGCAACTGGTCTTTAGGAGATTATTTTAAAAAAGAAGTAATCGAATGGAGTTATGAATTTTTAACTTCACCCGAATGGCTAGGTTTAGATAAAAACAGAATTGCTGTTTCTGTTTTTAAAGGAGATGAGGACGCACCTTTTGACAATGAAGCTTTTGAAATTTGGGAAAAATTAGGAATAAATAAAAATAAAATTGCTCGTTTGCCAAAGAAAAATAATTGGTGGGGGCCGGCAGGAGAGACGGGTCCATGTGGGCCGGACACAGAGATGTTTTATTGGGTAGGTGATATTAATAAAATTCCAGAAAGTTTTAATGATGATAATCCACTTTGGCTTGAAATTTGGAACGACGTTTTTATGCAATATGATAAGACCAAGGAGGGTAAGTTTAAAGAATTGTTTCAAAAAAATGTTGATACTGGAATGGGCCTAGAGAGGACCTTGGCGGTGGTAAATGGTTTAGATGATAATTACAGAACCGAGCTTTTTTGGCCAATAATACAAAAGATTGAAAAGTTGTCTGGTAAAAAATATGAAAATGAGTTGAAAGCAATGCGTATTATTGCAGATCATTTAAAGGCTGGAGCTTTTATCTTGGGAGACGAAAGGGGAATATCTCCCTCTAATACAGGTCAAGGGTATGTTTTGCGTCGTTTAATTCGTCGGGCGATTAGATATGGGAAACAACTTGGAATAAAGTCTTTTACACGAGATATTGCAGAAGTGGTAATAGAAATATATCAAAATATTTACCCAGAATTATTAAAAAATAAAGATATCATTTTAAATAATTTATTACAGGAGGAAGAAAAATTTGAGCAGACGCTTGAAAGAGGATTGAAGGAATTTGAAAAAGGAGTGGATTCATTTATTTTAGCAACTACCTATGGTTTTCCAATAGAGCTTACCCTTGAGCTTGCTAAAGAGAAAGGTGTAAAAATAGACTTAGATGATTTTAATAAAAAAATGGCCGAACACCAAAAGCTTTCACAGACATCTTCAGCTGGCATGTTTAAAGGTGGGTTGGCCGATGCTGGCGAGGAAACTAAAAAATTACATACCGCAACACACTTACTGAATGCTGCCTTACGACAGGTGCTGGGGAATCATGTCGTCCAAAAGGGGAGCAATATTACGGCGGAAAGGTTACGTTTTGATTTTACTCATCCACAAAAGATGACCGAAGAAGAGAAGAAAAAAGTAGAAGAGATAGTCAATGATAAAATTGCTGAAAAACTCCCAGTTAGTTTTCTTGAAATATCAAAAACCGAAGCAGAAAAAATTGCCTTACATTCCTTTAATGAAAAATACGGAGACATTGTCAAGGTTTATTTCGTAGGCAATGAAGAATCAGGCTATTTTAGTAGAGAGTTTTGTGGTGGCCCACATGTAAACAATACTGGAGAACTAGGTGTTTTTAAAATTCAAAAAGAAGAAGCTGTTGCGCAAGGAATTAGACGCATAAAGGCTGTGCTTGTGTGATATAATTATGGTATGAGTATTTTTTCTAGATCAAAAGAGAAAAAAGAATTAATATTGGTTTTTAGTATTGGAACATCTTCAGTTGCCGGAGCCTTTTTTCAGCCACAGAGTTCTGGAATACCTAAATTAGTTTTTTCTATTGAGGAACCTATAAGAATAGAAACCTCAATAAACATAGAGAGGCTACTTTTTTTAACAACAAAGTCATTAGAGGTTGTGGTCAAAAAAGCTTTTAGTTGTGGTCTTGGAGCACCGAATAAAATTTTTTGCGTTCTTTCTTCTCCTTGGAATATTTCTCAATCACGAATAGTTAATTATAGGAAAAATACACCATTTATTTTTACCGAAAAATTAGCTGATAGTCTGGTTCAGAAAGAAATTGCTCTTTTGGAGGAAGAATACCTTGCGAAAAACAAAGGTGTAGGAAATTTGATTCGTAGAATTGAACTTAAAAATATTAAAACGATGCTAAATGGTTATGAAATATCAAAACCATTAAATCAAAAAGCAAAAGAGTTGGAAATGACGATTTTTATTTCTATGAGCGGGGAGCTAGTATTGAAAGAGATAGAAAAGACAATAGAACTACATTTTAATCAAATTGAAATTAACTTTTCTTCTTTTTCTATGGCGTTTTTTACAGTGGTTAGAGACGCATATGCGCGGCAGGAAAACTTTCTTTTGGTTGATATCGGTGGTGAGGTGACAGATATTTCCATGATTAAGAAAAATAGTTTACGAGAATCAACAACATTTCCACTTGGTTGCAATTTTTTATCTCGCGGAATTTCTACAGAGCTGGGTTGTACTTTAAACGAAGCGAGCTCGTTGGTTTCCCTTTTTAAGGACGGACACGCAAAGGAATCTGCAAACAAAAAACTCCTGGCGACCATGGATAAACTCAAAATAAGCTGGCTTAAAAAATTTCAGGATTCTCTAGCTAATCTTTCTAATGATATTTCTATCCCATCGACTATCTATATTGTTGTTGATAAAAATTTATCCAGTTTTTTTTGTGAAACAATTAAAGCTGAACAATTTAATCAATACACGTTAACCGAATCAAAATTTAAGATTATTCTTCTTGGGGTTGAGTCGCTTCACGGCATAGTTTCGTTTGAGGAATCAGTAGCACGTGAACCGCTTATTATTGTTTGCTCCAGTTACATTAATCGCTTTTTAATATAAATTTATTTATGGCAAAACATTTATTGGAAGATATGGTTAAAACAAGGCATATCAAAACAGAGATCAAGGAGGTATTGCCGAAAGAGCCTATAGAAATTTTACCAATCCAAAAGAAAAATAAGTCCAAATATACTCTTTGGTTTGTTGCATTATTTTCTGTCATTTTTTTTCTTTTTGCACTTTCAATGCTATTTTCTAAAGCAGACATAGTAATAAATCCAAAAATTAAAGATGTTGTTTTGAACGAAAATTTGTCTGCAAATAAAGATTTGAACAATGATAATTTGTCGTTCGACTGGATGGTTATCCCGGGCGAGGAAAGCAGGGTTATAAAAACATCCGGAGAAAAGGATGTGAATTTGGCAGCAACAGGAACTATTCTTATTTACAATACTTTCAGTTCTTCTCCCCAATCTCTTAATATAGACACGAGGTTGGAAGGTTCAAATGGAAAGATTTATAAAACATCCAAAAAAATAGTTGTACCGGGAATGAGCAAGGAAGGAACTCCAGGGCAAGTTGAGGTAGGTATTTATGCTGCAGAGACAGGAGTGGAATATAATAGTGGGCCTTTAGATTTTCAGATTTTTGGTTTTAAAGGAAGCCCAAAGTATTCTAAATTTACTGGAAGATCAAAAACAGGGACAGAAATAATCGGTGGATTCAATGGAAAGGTTTCTGACATCCTAGATTCTGAAAAGCTAACAGTCGAAAATGACCTAAGGGCTGCTCTTTCGGCGAAGCTCCTACAAAAAGCTACAGACCACCCTAGTGATGTTATTTTATTTAAAGATGCAGTTTTTATTAATATGGCCGACTCCAGTATTCCCTCAAAAAATATAGAGGACAACAGCACAACACTAACGCTAAAGGGGACGCTGTACGGTATTCTGTTTAATGAACAGAAGCTCGTAATGAAAATTACTGAAGATAATGTTGATAAATATGATGGTAGCGATGTTTATATTCCAAATATTAAAGATTTAGTTTTTTCTTTACCTTCACAAATAAGTTCATTTATCAAAAAAGATACCTTGGTGAGTGATATAACAAGAATAGATTTTAATTTATCTGGCCCATCAAAAATTATTTGGAGGCCTGATATAAATAAATTTGCCAATGATTTACTTGGTAAACCAAAAAACGACTTCAAGCAGATATTGTCTCAATATGGAAGTATTGATTCCGCCACACTTGTGCTTAGTCCTATCTGGAAAATGTATCTTCCTGACAAGATTAAGGATCTCTCAATAAGCGTAAATTACCCCAAGTAATATTATAGACCTTTTCCACCAATACAGTTTGACATTACTGGTTAATTTTATTATAGTTATAGCCTATACATGAGTGATCTAAAAAATGAAAAAATAGTTACGGCTAGAGGAGTTGTTACCGAGGCTTTGCCTAGTACTTTGTTTAGAGTCAAAATAGAAGATCAGTCAGTAGATAAGACTGAGGATAGTAAAGAAATTTTGGCCTATCTCGGAGGGAAGATGCGAATGCATAGAATTAAGGTTTTGATTGGAGATGGGGTAGAGGTCGTGCTTGATCCGTATGGCGGAAAAGGTAGAATAGTTAAGAGATTGTAAGGGGGGTTGTAATTTTTTTAACAATGGTGTATTATAGTAAACATAGTTTTTAAAAAGTTATAGTGTTGAAAAATAAGGGTTTTTTCCTTGTTTTTCTTCTGTCTATGGGCATAATAATAAAAAGTTTTTTATGAAAATAAAATCATCAGTAAAAAAAATTTGTGATAATTGTAAAATGGTAAGGAGAGCTAGGCATTTAAGAATAATTTGCTCGAATCCAAAACACAAACAAAAACAATAATTTATGAGAATTCTTGGAATTACAGTACCAAATGAAAAAAGATTAGAGATTGGCTTGACATGCCTTTATGGTATAGGCGTCTCGTCAGCTCGTAAGATACTAGATCAAGTTAGCATTGATCATGGTAAAAAGGCCAAGGACTTAACTCTAGAAGAGGAAAACAGCATCCGATCAATTGTTGAAAAGATTCTAATTGAAGGAAATTTGAAACGAGAAATTGCAGCAAACATAAAAAGACTAAAAGATATAAAGAGCTACAGAGGTGTTCGTCATATGAAAAGATTACCAGTTCGAGGACAACGAACAAAAACAAATTCTCGAACGGTTCGAGGAAACGTTCGAAAAACAATGGCGTCCGGGAAGAGAAAAGAAAGTAAAACATAATTAGCGTCGCGCTTAGTCGACTTGCACGACGTGATTTCAAAAAATCAAAATGGGAAAAACAAAAATTACAACAGAAGAAAAAAGTGATGAAACTAAAGGAGAAGTGGAAATTAAAAAGTCTCCATCAAAAACGCCAAAAAAGAAAATAACTTCTGGTGTTCTGCACGTTGAGGCTACCTTTAATAACACGAAGGTCCTTTTTTCGGACAAGCTAGGCAATACACTGTTCTGGTCAAGCTCAGGGAGTTTGGGCTTTCGAGGTGCAAAAAAGGGAACACCTTTTGCAGCTTCTAAGGTTGGTGATGTTATCGGTAGCAAAGCTGCTGTCCTAGGAGTAAAGGACGCAGATGTGGTTGTGCTTGGAGTCGGGTCAGGAAGAGAACCAGCTATTAGGGCTTTTATGGCACACGGCATAGACATTACTTCTATTTTAGATGCTACACCAGTACCTCATAATGGGCCAAAAGCAAAAAAACCTAGACGAGTATAAAAACAATTACGAATTATAAATTACGAATTACGAGATTGAAGATTTAATAATATGATATCTAAACCAAAATTTAAAATTTGCCGAAGATTGGGTCCAGGAGTTTATGACAAATGTCAGACTGCTAAGTTTGCTTCTTCATCAACAAAAACTTTACCAGGGGGAAAGCGTCCCAAGGCACCAACTGAGTACGGAGCTCAGCTTATTGAAAAACAAAAAATACGTTTTTCTTATGGTATATCAGAACGCCAGCTTTCAAATTATGTAGAAAAGGCTTCATTGGTCAAAGGAGTAGGAACAGCTGAAAAACTTTATGAAAGCTTAGAATCTCGTCTAGATAATGTTATTTATCGCTTAGGTTTAGGTGCAAGCAGAAGAGCAACTAGACAAATGGTTTCTCATGGGCATTTTATAGTGAACAGCCACAGAGTTACTATTCCATCATATGAATTGAAGATGGGTGATGTTATAAAAATTCGTGAGGGAAGCAAGAGTAGCAAACTTTTTGATAACTTGTCAGGCAGACTCAAAGACTACAATGCTCCATCTTGGGTGACGTTCGATTTAAGTAGTTTGGAGGGACGTGTTTTGGCAAAACCAAAAAATATAGAAACCTTCCTTGATCTTAACGCTGTCCTTGAATTTTATAGTCGTTAATTTATTTTGTTTATTTTATTATTAAATTTAAAAGCTAACTTTTTATAAAAACTATGCCTGAATATAAAATAATTATGCCTTCTAAGCCTCGTGTTGTTTTGGAAGACGGCAACAAGGGAGTATTTGAAATAGATGGTTTGTATCCCGGATATGGGCATACACTGGGGAATAGCTTGAGAAGAATAATTCTTTCTTCTTTACCAGGAGCTAGTATTACCTCTATTAAAATTGATGGCGTGTCACATGAATTCCAGACTATGGATGGGATAAAAGAAGATGTGATAGTAATGATTTTAAACCTCAAAAAGGCACGTTTTAAAATGCTTTCTGACGAACCTCAGACTATTACTCTTTCTATAAAAGGACCAAAGGAAGTTCTTGCAGGAGATATAAAAACAGGTGGACAAGTTGAAATTTTGAACCCCGAACTTCATATAGTTGAGGTTACAGGTAAAGTAAATTTGAATATCGAAATGAAGATCGAAAAGGGTCTCGGATTTATTCAAAAAGATGTTTTTCAAAAAGAAAAAGTTGACGTAGGAACAATCGCTGTTGATGCTATATTTACACCTATTCGCAGAGTTGCTTATGAGGTTGAAAATATGCGCGTAGGAGATAAAACAAACCATAATCGTTTAAAGATCTCAATAGAGACAGATGGTACATTGACTCCCAGGGAGGCTCTCTCTCGTTCAATAGAAATAATGATCAATCAATTGAAAGCGATTGTTGATTTCAAGGAAATAGAAGAAGAAGTAAAAACTAAAAAAACTGCCGCAAAAGACGAGGAAGAGAGTGAAGAAAAAGATGAAAAGAAGGGAGGCGACTTTGCTGATGTACTAAAAACTCGCACAGACAGTCTTGACCTTTCTACTCGAACATTGAATGCTCTTACTTCTGCAAATATCCGTACGCTTGGTGGTCTTGCACGAAAAAAGCGTGAGGATTTGCTTGAGATAGAAGGCATTGGTGAAAAAGGAATTACAGAAATTAAAAAGGTTTTAAACAAATTTGGTCTTAACTTGAAGGAATAATATATGCGACACCATAATAACGTAAGAAAATTTGGAAGAGGAAAGGTTCAGAGGCATGCGCTCTTAAATTCTTTGGCGCTCAATTTGATAGTGCGCGAAAAAATTAAAACAACAGAACCAAAAGCAAAGGAGCTGAGACCTTTTATTGAAAAGCTTGTTACTCGTGCTAAAAAAGGAGATTTAGCGACACGCAGACTAATTATTGCCAAACTTTCAAATCGTAGCCTTGAAGTAAAGAAGCTTTTTGAAGTTTTAGCTCCAAAATATGCTGATAAGAAAGGAGGATACACAAGAGTATTAAAATTAGGAGCACGAAAGTCGGATGGTGCAAAGATGGCAATTATAGAGTTTGTGTAGTACATTACGAATTATCAATTACGAATTACGAATTTAAATGAAAACAAAAGAAATTAAAAAAACTGATATTAAGACAATAGATGCAACAGGAAAAATTCTTGGTAGAGTTGCTAGTGAGGTTGCTATGTCCTTGATGGGCAAGACCAAAGCCACATTTGAGCGTAATGTTTACTCTGGTTTTCCAGTTAAAGTAATTAATGCCTCAAAGCTTAGTATCACCGCAAAGAAATTGGAAGAGATTTATCATACTAGATATTCTGGAATGAGAGGTGGGCTTCGTATTTTAAAAGGTACAGAAACACAGGAAAAAAAGGGCTTGAAAGAATTAGTAAAGCTAGCTACTTTTCAAATGCTTCCTGACAACAAATTACGCAGAGTTATGATGAAACATTTAACGATTGAAGATTAATTATATGGAAAAAGATACTATAAAAGAAAAATCAAAGGAAAAATATATTGAGGCTGTAGGTAGAAGAAAAACATCTACTGCTAGAGTTCGAATTACCGAATCCAGCAAGGCTCATTTTATTATAAATGATAAAGATTTTAAAGAATATTTTAAAACAGAGGTTGAACGTCGTTTGATTTCCGACCCGATAATAAAGGGGACAGCAGGAGGAGAAAAAATAAAGCCTGATACAAAGTGGAGCGTAGAAGTACATGTAAATGGTGGTGGAGCTCATTCTCAGGCAGAAGCAATTCGTCATGGGCTAGCACGTGCGCTTGTACTTTCTGATGGGACTCTACGTGGAGGATTGAAAACACTCGGATACCTGAAACGAGATCCAAGAGCAAAAGAACGCAGAAAATTCGGGCTCAAAAAGGCACGCAAGGCTCCACAATGGTCCAAACGATAATTCTAAAAATAAAAAAATCCCTCTTCCGAGAGGGGTTTTTTTATGCTAATATACCCTCATGAATGATGAAGAAACCACAAAAGAGGATATTGAAAATAAGACTGAAATTCCAGTCGATGCAGATGATTCAGAAGTTTTAGAATTTGAATTTAATGAGGATGGAGAAGAAGATTTAAAGAAAACTCTCAAAAAATTAAGGGCTGATTTAAAGCAGGTCAAAAAGGAAAAAGAAGAATATTTAACTGGTTGGCAGAAAGAACGTGCAGATTTTGTTAATTATAAAAAGCAGGAGGAAGATAGAAAAATGATGTTCTCCGAATCAATGAGAGAGAGAATACTCTCTAGGTTTTTGACCGTAGTAGATAGTTTTAATATGGCTTTCGCAAACAAAGAAGCATGGGAAAAGGTAGATGAGAATTGGCGTAAGGGTGTGGAATATATTTACACACAAATGAATACTCTTTTTGAAGAGTATGGAGTAAAAGCAATAGGAGAAATGGGTGAAGTTTTTGATCCTAACATTCATCAGTCTATAGACGTAGTCGAGACAGATAAAAAAGAAGATGAGCATAAAATAGCAGAAATAATCCAAAAAGGCTACAAACTAGGAGAGCGCGTAATGCGCCCGGCTCGGGTGAATGTATATGAATACAAAGAAAGAGGAAACTAGGGTTTGCCAAAATTGTAAAAAAGACTTCGTGATTGAGACGGAGGATTTTAATTTTTATGAAAAGATAAAAGTTCCACCGCCGACTTGGTGTGTTGAATGCCGGCAGTTGCGACGTTATGCTTGGCGTAATGAAAGAACTTTATATAGGAGAAATTGTAATTTGTGTGGTAAAAGCACAGTGACTATTTATTCTCCCAATAAGCCATACAAAGTTTACTGTAACGAATGCTGGTGGGGTGATGGCTGGGATCCGGCTTCTTATGGAGTTGATTTTGATTTTTCCCGTCCTTTCTTTGAACAATTTCATGAACTTCAGCTTGAGGTGCCACGCATGGCTTTATTGAATAAAAATAGTGTAAATTCGGAATATGCTAACCATGCGAGCAATAATAAAAATGCCTATCTTTCTTTTTCTTGTTTTAGTAGTGAAAATATCTTTTATTCTAATTGGATTATGAAGAATTCTCGCGATTGTGTGGATTGTGGTTTTATATACGAGAAAGGCGAGAGGTTGTATGAAACGATAGATTCACGTACTTCTTATGAGTGTCAGTACTGCATATTTCTAAAAGATTGTTCTTCTTGCTATTATTGTTATGATTGTCATGGATGTAATGAATGCTTTATGTCTAATAATTTGCGAAACAAAAGTTATGTATGGTGTAATCAGCAACTAAGTCGCGAAGAATATTTAAAAAAGAAAAAAGGACTTGAACTTTCTTCTTTTGTAGTTCGTGCAGGATTACTTGTTGAATTTCATGATTTATTTAAAAATAATACAATCCATCGTTATGTTGTAAGTGAAAGAAATATTAATTCTATTGGGTCTCTTATTTATGACTGTAAAAATATTTTAGAGTCCTTTGAAGTAAATAATGGTGAAAATTGTAAATATCTATATGGAGTGCTAGATATAAAAGATTGCATGGATATCTATCACGCAGGGCCTGCAGAACTTTGCTATGAAATACATGGTTGTACTAGGACTTCTAATTGCCAATTTTGCCATCTTTGCTATGACAATATGAATGTTATGTATTCTGATACCTGCCAGAATAGTCAGAATCTTTTTGGTTGTGTTTCTGTAAAGAAGGGGGATTATATGATTTTTAATAAAAAATATTTGAAAGCCGATTATCAAATATTGAAAGATAAAATTATTGAGCACATGAAGAAGACAGGGGAGTATGGGGAATTCTTTCCGCCAGAGATAGCTCCTGTTTATTATAATGAAACTCAAGGCAATCTTTACGAGCCTATGACGAAAGAAGAAGTTTTAGCGAAGGGCTGGAAATGGGAAGATCATACGCCCGGAACTTTTGGTAAAGAAACCATACAATCTATTTTTATTCCGGATAGAATTGAAGATGTGCAGGATTCTTATTTAAGAGAAGTTTTTGCTTGTACGGAATGTTCAAAGAATTATAATGTTGTTCCCAACGAGCTTCTTTTTTATAGAAAAGAAAAAATTCCATTTCCAAGGAAGTGTCCAAATTGCCGCTATAAAAGAAGATTTGATTTGCGTCCTCCGAGAAAGTTATGGCACAAGAAATGCATGTGTGATAAGCAAGAACATACGAATCATCTAGGTTTCATTTGCAAGAATGAATTTGAGACAAGCTATGCACCAGAAAGACCAGAGAAGGTATATTGTGAGAGCTGTTATAACAAAGAAGTGTATTGATTAGTTATAAAGTAAAAAGTTTATAAAGTAGAAGGATGGAATACAAAAGTGAAAATAGAATATGCCAGAACTGCAAGAAAGGCTTCACTGTAGAGCCGGATGATTTTTCTTTTTATGAAAAAATAAAAGTTCCTCCGCCGACTTTTTGCTCTGAGTGTAGGTTGATACGTCGCATGATGTGGCGAAATTGTCGTTCTTTACATAAAAGAAATTGTGGTTTGTGTAATAAATCTCTTATCTCTATGTACAGTGAGAAAGATAGTGCTCCTGTATATTGCACTGATTGTTGGAACAGTGGAGATTTAGATTTGTTTTCTTATGGAAAAGATTATGATTTTAGTAGGCCATTTTTCTTACAAATAAAAGAGCTTTTTAAAATAGCACCACGTTTTTATGCTTATAGGTTTGGAAATTTAATTAATTCAGATTATACAAATTATTCTAAAAACCAGAGGAATGTCTACATGTCGTTTTCAGCTATTGATTGTGAGGATGTTCTATATTCAGAATCTATGGATAATTCCAAAAATAGCTTAGATAGCTTTGGAGTTAATAAGATAAATAATTGTTATCAAAATATTGACTCTGTAAATAATTATAATTCTCATTACATAGTCAAATCTTCTTCTTGTGTTGACTCTTATTTTTTATATGACTGCATGAATTGTTCTAATTGTTTTATGTCATCCAACCTTCGTAATCAACAATATGTTTTCAATAACACCAAAATGACCAAAGAAGCATATTTTGAGGTCTTCAAAAAAATAAATTTGGGATCATTTGGTGTTTTACAAAACGCGATAGAAGAATTTAAGAGCTTAATAAAAAACAAAACTATTCACAAATATGCTTATATTTTAGGTTCTACAACAGCAACAGGAGAAAATATTCATAATACGAAAAATATTAAAAAATGTTTCGATACACATGACTCTGAAAATATGTCTTATTGTAATAGGGCATTATATTCTAAAGATTGCTTAGATGTTACCGGTGTAGGTTATGGAGAAATGATATATGAGTCTGTTGCCGCGACACAAAATACTTCTATGGATTATTTTTCCTATATTACTATTTTAGGTAGTCGTGAGTGTCAATATTCTTTAATTCTTAAAAATTGTTCAAATTGTTTTGCTTGTGTTGGGCTTACAAATGCAGAATATTGTATTTTGAATAAACAGTATTCAAAAGAAGAATATTTTAGAAAAATTGAAGAAATAAAGAAACACATGGGTGCGATGCCGTACATTGATAGCAAAGGAAGAATATTTAAGTATGGAGAATTTTTCCCTTATGACATGTCACCATTTGGATACAACGAGACTAATGCACATGATTTTTTTCCAATTTCAAAAGAAGATGCTATTGAGAATGGATATAATTGGATGGACAGAGAAGACAAGAATTATATAATAACAAAAAGGACAGAAGAATTGCCAGATGATATTAATGATTTTGATGAAAATATTTTAAAGGAGATTATCGCATGTCCCAACAACGGGAATCAGGATACGCAATGCACAAGTGCGTATAAAATAGTACAAGTAGAATTTCAATTTTACAAACAAAAAAAACTAGCATTACCTAGGTTTTGTCCTAATTGTAGGCATCACAAGAGATTGGAATATAGAAACGCTATGCGGCTATATCATAGGCAATGCATGAAAGAAGGCTGCAAAAATGAATTTGAAACCTCATATGCACCAGATAGACTTGAAAAGGTATATTGTGAGAGTTGTTATAACAAAGAAGTGTATTGAAACTTTGTCGAAGGCGTATTTTTTAGAACGCCTTGCGCGGGCGGGCGCGCCGAGCAGTTCGCTCCGCTAGCAAGCGGAGGTAGATTGCATTATAAAAAGTATGCCAAGAAAGAAGTTTCAATATGCCTACTTCCCAAAAGTTTCAAATAAAACTTTTTTACTTTCTTCATCAATGTTTTCGGTGACGATAATCATCATCTCAGTAGTTAGGTTCAAATCTTTTTTTATATTTGTAAATAAATGTTCAAAAGGGTAGGGGGAAATCCACGCAGAATTTTTAAGGCAAACAAAGCCAGCTTTTTTAAGGAGATAGCGTAAACTTTCACGTTCACTTTTTCTGTTTTCTGGTAAATCAAGTAGAATAATTCTCCAGAATCCGTCCCAAGAAGTATTTACAAGAGTGGTTTCACTTTCTAGTTTTAAACTATTAACTTTTTTTTTTCCTTCTTTAGTTAGGTGTGCATAATCGCTTTGTCCTGAAGAGATATTTTCTATTAGACCAGTCTCTCTTAGTCCTTTTAATGAGCGTGTGATGGCGTATAGGGAGCTTTTTCCAGAGTCTTTAATATTTACTCTATTTACAATTTCAGGTACAGAGATAGCTGTTTTTTGGCTTAAAATATTAAGAATTTTACTAGAATATTGGTTATTATTTTTAGGTTTACTTGACATGGTTATAGTTTATCATATATACTCTCTTTATACAAGTTTTTAGTGGTCGCGAAATATTAGTAAAATTATTAAAAATTATAAATTAACCTTATAAACTATGAGTAAAATAATAGGTATAGATTTGGGTACAACTAATTCGGCTGTTGCTATCATCGAAGGAGGTGCACCGAAAATTATTGAGAATGTTGAGGGTAATCGCACGACTCCCTCTGTTATTGCTACTGCTAAAAATGGAGACCGTATCGTGGGTCTTCTTGCAAAAAGACAAGCAGTCACAAATCCAGAAAACACAATTTCTGAAATCAAGCGTCTGATGGGGCATCGTTTCGATGACCCAGAAGTGCAGAAGGACCGAGGCACAGCATCATATAAAATTGAAGCAGGAGATGGTGGAGGAGTGAAGGTGAAAATGACTGATAAGTTTTACCGTCCAGAAGAAATTTCTGCTATGGTTTTACAAAAAATTAAAACTGATGTTGAAGCAAAACTAGGAGAAAAAATTACTGAAGCTGTCATAACAGTTCCAGCATATTTTAATGATGCACAAAGAAAAGCGACAAAAGACGCAGGTGCAATAGCGGGCCTTGATGTAAAACGTATTATCAATGAGCCCACAGCAGCTGCTCTTGCTTATGGATTTAATAAAAAGAAAAATGAAAAGATAGTTGTTTATGACTTTGGTGGCGGAACATTTGATGTTTCTGTGCTAGAGATTGGCGATGATGTCATAGAAGTAAAATCAACTGATGGAGATAGTCATATGGGCGGCGGTGATATTGATAGAAAAATAGTTAATTACATTGCTGAAGAATATAAAAAGGAGAGTGGTATTGATGTAACCAAGGACCCTCTTGCTCATCAGAGATTACGTGAGGCAGCAGAAAAGGCTAAACACGAGCTTTCTACAACAATTGAAACTCAAATAAATATCCCTTTTATAACCTCAGATGCATCAGGACCAAAACATCTTTTGATGAAAATGACTCGTGCGACCCTTGAGTCTCTAGCAAAAGATTTGATTGATCGCTCTATCGAGATAACCAAGCGTGCACTGGCTGCTTCGCCATTTAAGATAAATGAAATTAACGAAATCATAATGGTGGGTGGCCAGACCAGAATGCCGATGATTGTAGAAGCCGTGAAGAATCTTTTTGGGAAGGACCCAAACATGTCAATAAATCCCGACGAAGTTGTCGCTCTCGGTGCTGCGGTCCAGGCAGGAGTGCTTCAGGGAGATGTTCGTGACGTTTTGCTCCTTGACGTCATTCCTCTTTCTCTTGGTATTGAGACATTGGGAGGAGTAGACACAAAATTAATTGAAAGGAATACGACTATTCCGTCTTCAAAGTCTCAGACATTTTCTACAGCAGCTGACAATCAGACATCTGTAGAAATTCATATAGTTCAAGGTGAACGCCCAATGGCGTCTGACAATAAATCTTTAGGACGATTTATTTTAGATGGAGTTCCACCAGCACCTCGTGGTATGTCACAGATTGAAGTTGCTTTTGATGTAGATGTAAATGGAATTCTAAATGTTACAGCAAAAGATAAAGCTTCTGGGAAAACTCAATCTATTAAAATAGAGGCAAGTTCTGGACTAAAAGACGAAGATATTAAAAAGATGCAAGCGGACGCAGAACTTCACGCAGAGGAAGATAAAAAGAAAAAAGAAAATGCAGAAGTTAAAAATACTGCAGAGATGATTATTTATACTGCAGAGAAAGCGTTAAAAGATGCAGGAGATAAAGTTTCTACAGAATTAAAAGATGAAGTAAATGCAAAAATTACTGCACTTCGAGGGGTGAAAGATGGTACTGATGGTGTAGCTATTAAAAAGGCAACAGAAGAGCTTTCTTCTGAAATGTCTAAGATAGGTGAAGCGATGAATAAGGCCGCCACCGATGCAGGGCAAGCAGGAGCAACTCCTGAAGCGAACCCAATTCCTGAAGAACAACCAGTAGAGGTTCGTGATGCAGAATTTAAAGAAAAAAAGGAAGGGGAAGGTGAAGCCCCAAAAGCCTAAATTGTTAAAAATACCGCAAAAAGCCCTTATAATATAAGGGCTTTTTGCTTGACTTTTCGTCTTAAGTGTGCTATACTTGTATTGTTATCAGAATTCTCTGGTGACCTCTACTACGGAGCTTCGTAGTGTGCTTGTTCTTCGAAAGGGGTCTCTCATGGAGAGACAGTTTCTCGTAGCGATGTTTAGGTTGATGCTGAAGAATCAATTCGAAAAATGGGGACGTGAGATTGGTCCCCACACGGAAGGCATCGACATGAAGATCGCAAAGCCGCTTCTTCTTGACTGCCTCGAAGAGGCATTCAATGCTCTCGCAAAGGAGAGCCGGGAGAAGTGGGCATCTCAGAAGTAGTAGGGTAGTCCGGAATAAGACCCGTGATCCGCCTTAGGGCTGATTGGGTGAATAAGAACTCCGGAAACTCCCCGACATGCTTCTATCACGGACTGGTTTGGTACACACACGCGTGTGTTGTCAGACCAGTCCGTTTCTCTTTTTATTGTAATTTTGTTATAATTTAACTATGGATCCCGTTAGAAGCCGCGGTCGCAGTTCTTGTATATAAATATAATGTTAAATAAAAATATGAAATTTAATAGCTTAATTAAGCATAGTCACGGTTTTTTGACCGCGACCTGCTTTTAACGGGATGGAACTTCCAGAGATACCCATAAATAAAGATGTCACTTATTTAGGGCTCACAACTTTTCGGGATAAAAATACTCTTTTTGGTATAAAGCGCAAAGACAGGCGTCAGCATGTTTATATTCTCGGAAAGTCTGGTACAGGTAAATCTGCACTGATGTTTAATATGATTATTCAGAATATACAAAACGGAGAGGGTGTTTGTGTGGTTGACCCACACGGAGAGCTCGTAGAAGGAGTTCTTTCTGCTATCCCTTCAAATCGCACAAAGGATGTTGTTTATTTCAACCCCGCAGACGCTGACTACCACATTGGCTTTAATGTTTTAGAATTGATAGACCCGCAGTACAAGCACTTAGTGGCATCTGGCCTAATGGGTATTTTCACAAAAATTTGGGCAAACGCATGGAGCGCCCGAATGGAATATATTTTAAACAATTGTATTTTGGCATTACTTGATACACCAGGCACTACACTTCTCGGGATTCCTAGAATGTTGGTGGATAAAGATTATCGTCAGAAAATAATTTCAAATTTAAAAGATCCAGTTATTAAGGCTTTTTGGATACATGAATATGAGGCTTGGCAGGACAAATTTAGAAATGAAGCTATTGCACCGATTCAAAATAAAGTCGGCCAATTCCTTTCGACTTCTATAATTAGAAATGTCGTCGGTCAGTCCAAGAGTACTATAAATATTTTTGACATCATGAATGATGGAAAAATATTTCTTGTGAATGTTTCAAAGGGGCGTATTGGTGAGGACAACTCTGGTCTTTTGGGTGGGATGATTATTACTAAAATTCAGCTTGCGGCCATGGAGCGTGTGCGTATACCAGAGGATCATCGTAAAGATTTTTATCTATATGTCGACGAATTCCAAAATTTCGTTACTGATGCTTTTGCTGGTATTCTGTCTGAGGCTAGAAAATATAGATTAAATCTTACAGTTGCTCACCAATACACAGCCCAGCTCGTCGTAGATAAGAGTTCTGCTGTGCGTGACGCTGTGTTTGGAAACGTGGGCACAATGATAGTTTTTAGAGTTGGTTCAGATGATGCTGACTTTCTTGAAAAAGAGTTTGATCCAGAATTTACCCCACAGGATATTGTCAATTTGCCGAACTATAAAATATATTTGAAGCTTATGATAGATGGTGTGACATCACGTCCTTTTTCTGCAAAAACTTTGCCACCCATGGTAAAGTCTGGTAGCAAAGAAGCCGAAGAGCTGGTTATTGTTTCTTCTCGTAATTTATATTGTAAACCAAAAGAAGCTGTGGAAAGAGAAATTAATGATTGGAGTGGTATGTCTCTCGGCAACGATTCAGATACAGCCGGAGCATCCGGAAATTTTGAGAAGTTTAAAATTATTTGTTCGTTGTGTGGTCTTGAGAAGACAGTTCCTTTCAAGCCCGAGCCTGGTAGGCCCGTTTACTGCAAGGAATGCATCGCAAAAATTAAATCTGGTGAAGTAAAAGTAGAAAAAAGTGGTGTGGACCAGATTAAATATGATGAATCAAAGTTCTTCAAGCCGTTGGCCGATTTAGGAATAGAGTTTAAACAAAAGAACGGAAAGAATGAAGATGATGATAGGTATCCTGAAAGAATTGAAAAAGGTCATACAGAAATGGGGAAGACTCCTGCTCCGGTGAACAAGGCCGCAGTTCAAACTAGCAAGCCAGGGATAATAGGCTCGATTAAGAAAGTTTTTAATACAAAAGCACCACTTTCTAATTTTCAATCAAAGGATAAACAGAAATCTATGCATGCCGGCGGAGAAAATTTTGCATTACGAGAAGTATTAAATAAAACAATATCGAGCACGTCTAATATAAACATTCCATCTATTCCTATTCATAATCCTATATCGCTCAAGGATTTGCATGATAAAGTCAAGGATGTGAAGAAGGAGGTATATTTTCCGTCAAAGGATCGGGCGGCGACAGCTGAGGACATGAACAAGTTGAAGGATTTGATTGCCAAAAAGACGACCCCTCTACCAAGCCAGTCCATGAATACAAATCACACAGTACCTCAAAAACCCATAAAAGAAGTACCAGAAGATGTATTAAGGAAGATTTTAGAATAAAAAAATGGAAACTGAAAAGAAAGAGTGTAAAAAATGTAAACAGATTTTTATTTTGGATTCTAATGATCTCGGTTTTTATAAAAAAATGAAAGTTCCCAATCCAAAGGTTTGTCCGGATTGTCGTTTTAAAATGCGTGCATTGTGGAGAAATGAGACTACCTTATACAGAGGACGAAAATGTGAGATGTGCGAGAAGCCGGTGATATCAATATATAATCCAAAATCATCTTATATCACATATTGCTACGATTGTTTTTACTCTGAAAAATGGGATCCAAAAGATTATGCGATGGACTACGATAAAAGTCGGACATTCCTAGAACAATATGGAGAACTTTTAAAAAAAGTTCCTAAAATTAATTTAGGTATTTCTACTGGGGCTGGTCCTAATATAAATAGTGAGTATTCTAACATGGCTGGGGGCTGTAGAAATTGTTATTTAGTATTTAACACTGGTCCAGCAGAAGATATGTTGTATTCTAGGGGCGTGAGAGACGGGAAGGATTCTTCAGATATATATTTTGGTACAAAATTTGAAAGATGTTATGAATCCATAAACGTGCAGGAATCCTCAGGTATTTTTTATAGTCAAAATGTTGTTGGTTCTGTGGATTGTTTTTTTATCTTAGATGGTAGGGGTTTAATGAATTGTTTTGGTTGTGTAAATTTAAATAATAAATCATATTATTTTTTAAATAAACCATTATCACCTAAAGAATATAAAAAAAGAGTTAGTGAAATAATAGGTAGTTATGAGAATATTGAGAAATTTAAAAAAGAATTTAAAAATTTTATTTTAGATTTTCCAATGCGTGAAAATAATAATATTAAAAACGTTAATTCCTCTGGGGATTATTTATTTGAATGTAAAAATGTCAGAGATTCTTTTGAGGCTACTGGCGCTGAGGATTGTCGTTATTTATTTTCTACAAAAGGAGCTAAAGATTCTATCGGCATGATCGGCTATGGTACGCAGTCAGAACGGTTGCTTGAAGTTGTCGCTGGGGGGTATTCTAGTAATGTAATAGGTTCTTTTTGGCCCGAGAATTCCAGAGACATTTTAAACTGTTTTGACATAAGAGATTGTAAAAATTGTATTGGTTGTGATGCATTGCGTCATGGAGAATACTTTATTCTAAATAAAAAATATACAAAAGAAGAGTATGAACAATTAAAAGAAAAGATTGTCAGCGAATTAGTAGAGCAAGATTTATATGGTTTGATTATGCCACCAGAGCTTGCACCTTTTGCGTACAATGAAAGCATTGCACAAGATAATATGCCATTAACAAAAGAAGAGGCGTTATTGCAGGGTTTTAGGTGGGAAGATGATTTTCAAAAGACAGAAGGAAAAGAAACTTTGAAATTAGAGGACATGCCGGATAGTATTATCGATGTGCCGGATTCTATAACTAGTGAAATTTTAGGGTGTAAAGAATGTAATAGAAATTATAAAATTACCGTACAAGAACTTTCTTTTTATAAAAAGATGAATATTCCAATACCTCATAAATGTTTTTACTGCAGGCATCAAGCTCGTATCGTTCGTCGTGGCCCATATAAATTCTGGAATCGTAATTGCGCCAAATGCCAGAAGGGAATTACTACAAATTATTCTCCAGATCGTCCAGAAATAGTCTATTGTGAAAAGTGTTACCAGCAAGAGGTGTATTAATTATGCAAAACGAAACAAGACAATGCCAGAATTGCAAAAAAGACTTTGTAATAGAGCCAGAGGATTTTAAGTTTTATGAAAAAATAAAGGTGCCACCACCGACTTTTTGCTCGCTTTGTCGAGCAGAGAGGAGGGCCGCTTTTAGAAACGAAAGAAAACTTTTTAAAGTAGAAGATTTTTTTACAAAGGAAAAGATTTTCTCTCTTTACCCCAAAGATGGTGGAAATAAGTCTGTTACAGAAGAAGAGTGGTTTAAAGATGATTGGGATGCAATTGATTATGCTATAGATTTTGATTCCTCTAAAACTTTTTTATCTCAGTTGTTTGAATTAAAAAAGGAAGTGCCAGTTTTTTCTATGAGGGTTGAGTTTATGATAAATAGTCCGTATAGTGCAAATGCTTCAGCTTTAAAAAATTCTTATTTATGTTTTAATTCTAGCCACTCAGAAGATTGTATGTATGGCAACGCTGTTGATTTTTGTAAGGATTGTATTGATAATTCACACATAAGTCACTCTGAGAGGTGTTATGAGTCTTTCTGGCTGCAAAACTGCTATCAGTGTTATTTTTCTGTAATGAGCTCCGATTCACATAATTTATATTTTTCTAGAGATTGCTTGGGCTGTAATGATTGTTTTGGTTGTGTAAATTTACGTAAAAAATCTTATTGTATTTTTAATAAACAATATAAAAAAGAACAATACGATGAAGAAATAAAGAAAATGAAGTTGGAAAGTTTTTCAGGTATTTCAAAGGCGCTAGAAAAAGCTAGGTCATTTTGGAATACTCAGCCCGTAAAATCTCACCAAGGCTTAAAGAATCTGAATTCGACAGGGTCTTATGTGACAAACTGTAGAAATGTTAATGAGAGTTTTCTCATGAGAGAGGGTGAAAATATAAAGTATTCACAATATTTACAAGTTCCTAAAAATAAAGATTGTTATGATGCATTTGCTTGGGGGGCAAATATGGAATTACAGTATGAGACTTGCTTGTGTGGAGGTAATGGATTTAATATAAAATTTTCTGATAATTGCTGGCCAAATTGTAGAAATTTAGAATATTGCATAAATATGTTTAGTTCTTCTGATTGTTTTGGCTGTGTTGGCTTAAGGAAAAAGCAATATAGTATTTTGAATAAACAATAAAAAAAAGAAGAATATTTTGAAATTATAGAAAAAATAAAAAAACATATGGATGAAAAGCCATATGTAGATAAAAAAGGAAGAGTATATAAATATGGGGAATTTTTCCCAATAGAGTTTTCAACTTTCGGATATAATAATACTACTGCTATCCAGTATTTTCCTCTTACAAGAGATATTGCATTAGAGAATGGTTACCCTTGGATTGAGGCGGAAAGAGGGGAATACGCCATAACAATGGAGGCTTCGGATTTAAATGATTCGATAGATGATGTTACGGAAAATATTTTAAAAGAAGTTGTAAAGTGTAGTGTTTGTGCTAATCCTTACCGTATTTTAGAAAATGAGTTTCTCTTTTATAAAAAAGAAGGTTTGCCGATCCCTAGGATGTGTCACGATTGTAGATTTGATAAAAGAATACAAGACAGATTAAAGTTTGAATTATACGAAAGACAGTGTATGTGTGCGGGAGGTGCAGATATTACGGGGGTATATAATAATACAGTGAAACATGATCATGGAGTTGGCGAATGTGGTGAAATTTTCAAAACGGGGTATTCTAGAGAAAGACCAGAGATAGTGTATTGTGAGAAGTGTTACCAGCAAGAAGTATATTAATATGGAAACAGTAAATTGCCAAAATTGTAAAAAAGATTTTGTGATTGAAGTAGAGGATTTTAATTTTTATCAAAAGATTAAAGTTCCACCTCCTACTTTTTGTGGAGATTGTCGTTTGCAAAGGCGACTAACTTTTCGCAATGAGAGGAGTCTTTATAAACGAGAATGTGAACTTTGTGGCATCGATACTATTTCTTTATATGAGAAGGAAAAAGGAATAGTTAATTATTGTGGTGAGTGTTGGTGGGGTGATAAATGGGATGCAAAGTCTTACGGTGTTGATTATGATTTTTCTAAGCCATTTTTTGAACAATTTTATATGCTACTAAAGAAAGTTCCACACCAAAATCTTTCTGTAAGCTATAATACTTTAACAAATAGCAATTATGTAAACATGAATGGTCACTTGAAAGATTGTTATTATCTTTTTAATTCTGATTACAATGAGAAATGTTTATATGGAGAAGAGATAGAGCGCTCTACGGAGTGCGTGGATTTAACAATTGCCGACAATACACAGATTGCGTATGAAAGCGTTAATTGTAATAAATGTTATCAGATATTTTATTCTGTTGATTGTGAAAGTTCTCATGACATATTCTTTTCAAAGAATCTTGTCGGGTGCTCTAATTGTTTTGGTTGTATTAATTTACGTAGTCAGCAATATTGTTTTTTTAATAAAAAATATAGCAAAGAGGATTACGAAAAATTAGTACAGGATTTTAGTTTAGAATCGTATTCTAAAGTTAAAGAGATAAAAGAAAAAACTCGCAAGTTTTGGTTGGATTTTCCAAATAAGTATATGCATGGAATTCAGAATCTAGAATCAACTGGTGACTATATTTATCATTCTAAATATGTAAAAAATTCTTTTATTGTGTCAGGGGCGGAACATTCTAAATATTGTATGTGGTTAATTACCAAAAACAATAAAGATTGCTATGATTTTACGCAGTTTGGTGAAAACACAGAAAGAATTTACGAATGTTTAATTTGTGGTGTAAATATTTATAATTTTTTAGGAAATATAAATTGTTTAGAGGGGCATGATATACAATATAGCTTTTATTGTCGTGGGGACAATATGTTTGGTTGTGTTGGGTTAAAAAGAACTCAATATTGTATTTTAAATAAACAATATTCGAAAGAAGAATATGAAATACTTTTACCAAAAATAATTAAACATATGAAAGATATGCCCTATGTAGATAAAAAGGGGAATACATATAGGTATGGGGAGTTTTTTCCATCGGAGATTTCTCAATTTGACTACAACGAAACTTCTGCGCAGGAATTTTTCCCATTAACAAAAATAGAAGCGATAAAGGATGGGTATTTATGGAAAGACAAGAAAGAAAAGAATTATAATATAGATATTTTTTCAAATGATTTACCTGATAACATAAAAGATATTAAAGAAGAAATAATATCTAAAATTATAGAATGTGAACATAAGTGTGAATGCAATGAACAATGTACTGGTGCTTTTAGGATAGTAGAACCTGAATTTAATTTTTATAAAACCCATAAGCTAGCTATTCCGCGTTTGTGTCCTAACTGTAGGCATTATGAAAGAGCTTTTAACAGAAACCCTAATAGATTTTGGCATAGAAAATGTATGAAGGAGGGATGTTTAAATGAATTTGAAACTACATATTCTATAGAGAGACCAGAAATAGTATATTGTGAAAAATGTTACCAGCAGGAAGTGTATTAGCAGCGCTTTAGGTCGCATTTAAGTGGAGAATGCGACATGATTCATCAGAATCAATTGCGCTGCATGATTTCGTTAAATCAAATTCCTTTTACCACTCTATATGTAGCTATTATTGCGGCAGTTTCTGCTCTCAGGGTGAGTGATCCTAAGGAAAATACAGAGTATCCGGAATTTGTAGCCCAATCTATCTCATTGGCTGTAAATCCACCTTCTGGGCCGATGAATATGCTTACATTTTTTGCTTCTTTGTTTGGGGAATAAAAATCATTTTCTAAATGGAATATTACTTTTTCGTCTTTATCATTTCCGGCAGCAATTGCATCTTTGAATTTTAAGATAGGAGATAGAGTAGGAACGAAGCTTCTGCCTGATTGTTCACTAGCTTCTAATATTATTTTTTTTAGACGGTCTATGTTTAATCCTGTCTTTATTGTTCTTTCAGTAATTACTGGAGTTATTTCTGATACTCCAGCCTCAACTGCTTTTTGTACTGCTAGTTCAAAGTTTTCTTTTTTTAATATTGCTAAGTACAGGCTCACTCTTCTTTTTGTTTTATTTTTTTTCTCAATTTTATCTATTGTTCCTGAGATTTTATTTGTAGATATTAAATTAAGAGTTACCTCGGCATTTTCACCAAGACCGTTTGAAAGTATAATTTTTTCATCTTTCTCTAATCGTAAAATACCCTTTATTTGCTTGATTATTTTGGGGTCTAAGATTTCAATTTCTTTTTTTGTGAGGTCATAATCTCCTATGAATCTATGTAGTTTCATGACTTATATAATACACTTTCATAATTGAACAATCAACAAATAAGTGTTAAAATAGAATATACATGCCAAAGCTAAATCGAGTACAAATAATAAAATATGCTCCACCGCCACCAGAGTTGCCAGTTTTTGGAAAAGTTGATCCGTCCGAAGTTTCTTTTATTGGGCGTACAAACTATGTAGCTTCTTTAGAAGAAAAGAAATTCGTTTTTGGAATTAAACGAATAGACCGTAGAAGACACCTTTATATTATTGGGAAGTCTGGTGTTGGGAAAAGTAAATTACTTGAGCTTTTTATGCGTCAGGATATCACTTATAATCACGGAATTTGTTTGATTGACCCACACGGAGACGAGATAAATGCGATATTGGATTATATACCAAAAGAACGCATTGAAGACGTTTGTATTATTGACCCGACAGATTTAGATTTTCCTACATCTTTCAATCCTCTTGCAAATGTTGACCCATTATTTAAATTCCAATTAACTCAGGGGCTCATTGAGGTTTTCCAAAAACAATTTGGAGCCAACTGGACTCCTCGTCTCGAGCACGTTTTTCGTTTTACTTGCTTGGCACTTCTCGACTATCCACACGCCACGATGCGCGGTATGATTTCAATGCTGACAGATAGAAACTACAGACAGAAGGTTGTGGAGTATATTACAGACGACATGGTGAAAAGATTCTTTGCTATAGAATTCGCTGATTGGTCTGAAAAGTTTGATACTGATGCTATTATTCCTCTAGTAAACAAGCTCGGGCAGTTTCTTTCTGACCCATTGCTTCGAAATATTTTTGGTCAGAAGCAAAACAAAATAGATATAAGCGAGCTCATGAATCAAGAAAAAATAATTTTAATTAATCTTTCAAAAGGCCGACTAGGAGAGGAAAATTCCTCTTTCCTGGGTTCAATGTTTTTAACAAAAATAAAGCAAGCAGGGATGGAGCGTGCTGCAATTCCAGAGAAAGACCGTAAAGATTTTTATCTATACGTTGACGAGTTTCAAAATGTTGTGACTCAAACTTTTGAAAATATTTTATCAGAAGCTAGAAAGTATGCTCTTAATCTAACTATTGCACATCAATATGTCGGGCAGATTATACCAAAAGTTCACCAGGCAGTGCTAGGTAATTGTGGTAGTGTTATTACCTTTCGTATTGGTGGTGAAGATGCAGTTAAAATGAAGCCAGAATTTGCTCCAGTTTTTGATGTGAAGGACATGATTAACCTAGCTGTTGCAGAATTTTATATAAAAATGACTGTTGATGGTGAATCTTACGACCCATTTTCTGCCGAAACTTTACGTATTCTTCCTCCAACACACCCATCATATAGGGAGGAAATTATAGAAGCATCTCGTAGAAAATATTCAATTTCAAAAGATGATGCTCAAAAATTAATTTTAGAGGAAGAGGCTACAATAATCAGAAGCGCAGAGGAGAAGGCTATAATTGAAGGTAAAGGAAAAGGAGAAGAAAGAGATCAAGATACTCAAGAAAATACAAGAAAAACTTCACAAGAAGCTGAGCCTATGATCTAGTTTTTTGCTTATATAAAATTTTGATTTTTTACTAAAATTTGCTAAGATATCCTTATGTCAAAAGACTATTATGAAATATTGGGCGTAAATAAAAGTGCTTCTAAGGACGAAATAAAGAAGGCTTTTTATAAGCTTGCTCATCAATATCATCCTGATAAAAAGGGTGGAAATGAGGCAAAGTTTAAACAGGTAAATGAAGCCTATCAGGTTCTTTCCGATGACGGAAAGCGTTCAAAATATGATCAATATGGCTCTCAATTTGAAAATATGGGTGGTGGTGGAGGAGGTGGGTTTGGTGGTTTTGATTTTTCTGGTGGTGGTTTCCAGAATGGTAATACTGACTTTGATTTTGGTAATTTGAATGATATTTTTAGTGATTTTTTTGGAGGGGGAATGGGTGGTGGCAGACAACAGTCTCGTCGCGGGCGTGATATTTCTACAGAGATTAGCATTTCTTTTTCTGATGCTATTTTAGGTGTTAATAGAAAAATTTTAATTACTAAAATTTCAAATTGTATTAGTTGTAAAGGGACGGGTGCAAAAAGTGGATCAAAAATTGAGACTTGCAAGAATTGCAAAGGGGAGGGGCATATTCGCGAAACAAAGAGAACAATTTTTGGCAATATAGCTAGTACAAAAGTTTGTGAAATTTGTCATGGGGCCGGTGATGTTCCAAAAGAAACTTGTGATACTTGTAAGGGTAAGGGTGTTTTACGTCGTGAAGAAGAGATTTCAGTACCTATTCCTGCTGGTATTCGTGATGGTCAGTCTGTCAAAATGTCTGGCCACGGGGAAGCTGTCTCAAGGGGTAGCACAGGAGATCTTTTTGTGAAAATAAATATAAAAATGCCAAATAAGATTTCCAAAAGAGCTCGTGAATTACTCGAAGAGCTTAAAAAAGAGGGGATATAAACCTATGAAAAAAATTATAAATATTACAAGAGGGGAAGAAGTAAACTTTACAAAAGTGGATTTACCTATTTTAGTACACGGGAAAGAACATTCTGGAGCTTCTTTGCTTTCAATAACGATTGCTTCTTTATTACACGAGGTTGGCAATAAGTTATGCATATTTACTGCTTACCCTATGGCTAAAGAGGAATTTTTAAAACAGATTACAAATGTGGAAACTGTATTTTATTTAGAAAAAGAAGAGGATTTTGAAAAAGCTTTAAAATATCAAACTATTATTCTTCAAAGTGGAAATGTGGATTTATTTCTTAAAATAATTTCTAATGAGCCTAGAATGGAAGATAGGATTCTTTTTGTAAAAAATATAGAAACAATAAATATTCCAATTTTTAATTTGGTATCCAAATATTCTTTTATGGTTTCTGGTGATTTGGAATTAAATGCTATACATAAGGATTTTATTGATTTTAATTATTCTACACAAATTCTTTTTAGTAATTTATTTAATCACTCGATTCCAGCGCTAGAAAAATATCAGGCTTTTATGAAAAATAAATTAGAAGATAAAATTATAATAATAGGTTAATTCTGTGAAAAACGAAACTAAGATATGTCAAAATTGTAAAAAAGATTTCATTATAGAATCTGAGGATTTTAATTTTTATGAAAAAATAAATGTTCCTGCTCCAACTTGGTGTTCAGGCTGTCGTTTGATTAGGCGCATGACTTATCGAAATGAAAGGACGCTATATAAAAGTAAATGCCAGGCCAAGGGACACAATGAGGAAATGCTTTCTACTTTCTCGCCAGATAAGTCAGATAGAGTTTATTGTCACAGTGCTTGGTGGGCAGATAATTGGGATCCAATGGATTATGGAAAAGACTACGATTTTTCAAAAACATTCTTTATACAAATGCGCGAATTATGGAAAAGTGTTCCAGACATAGGTTTGTTTAATATAAATCCAGTGAATAGTGATTATTGCAGTATTACAGAGAATAATAAAAATTGTTATTTACTTGTTGGGGCAGATCATAATGAAAATTCTCTCTATTCCTCTTTTATATTTAATTGCAAAGAATGCATGGATTCTCATTTGGTTTCAAAAAGTGAAAAAAATTATGAAACGACAGATTGCATATCTTGCTTTAACATCAAATATAGTAGATATTGTGAGACTTGCTATGATAGTATGTTTTTATTTAATTGTAGGAATTGTCATGATTGTTTTGGTTGTGTAAATTTAGTGAATCAGGAATATTGCATTTTCAACAAACAATATACGAAAGAAGAATATAACAAAAAATTAAAGGAATTTGATTTCGGTTCCTCATTGCAGATTAAAAAAATACAGAAAAAATTTAATGATTTTAATTTAAAATTTCCTAGACGTTTTGCTAAAATAGTAAAATCTGTAAATGTTTCTGGAGATTTTATAGAAAATTCAAAAAAATGTGTTAATTGTTTTTCTGTATTTGGTGGTGCAGAAGATTGTAAAAATGTATGGCTTGTGTATTCAGAAATAAAAGATTGTTACGACATAGATCATTCTGGTCTTACGTCGTTGGAGTGTTATGAGTCTTCTAGCGTTTATCCAGGCAATCAAGTTTTATTTTCAAAATTTATTTTTAATTGCCATAATGTAGAATATTCATATAATTGCCACGGTTCTTCATATTTGTTTGGTTGTGTGGGTTTAAGAAATAAAAAATACTGCATCTTTAATAGGCAATACGAAAAAGAAGAATTTTTATCGTTAAGAGAAAAAATAGTTGATCAAATGAAAGAAATGCCCTACTTGGACATTAAAGGCAAAGTGTATTCTTATGGAGAATTTTTTCCAATTGAGCTTTCACCTTTCGCGTATAATGAAACAGTGGCTCAAGAATTAAATTCATTAAGCAAAAAAGAGATAGAAGATTTAGGATATAGTTATATAGAAAAAACTGAACGGGAATATAAAATAGAAAAAAAGTGGAAAGATTTACCAGATAACATAAAAGATGTAGATGAA
>JBAXTS010000010.1:0-36893 GCA_037130055.1 bacterium
ATTGCAGAATTTGATGGAGTTAGTTTTGTACTATCTAGTGCGGGAGTGGTGGATGGTGTGGTTGGTGCTGTGACTACAACGGATATGTTATTAGTTAGGATAGTGTTTTTGTTGAATGTTGTTATTGTGATAATCGTATTTCCTGCAGAAATTCCTTTTATCAATCCGCCATGGTTGCTTATTTTTGCAACATTATGGTTGCTAGATGCAAATGTTATTTTTGCTTTTTTAAGATTTAATCCATTTTGATCTTTTGCAGTAACTATTAATTGTAATGAACCTCCTACTGCCAAAGTAGGGTTAGCTGGGTCTATTGTTACGCTTGTTAAGGTTGGTTTTGGTGCTGTTTTTGAAACAGTAACTATCAGTGTGTTTGTTATAACATTTGCACCACTTACCGTAGTTGCGGTAATTGCTGATTGTCCAGAGGCGATTCCTGTAATTAATCCAGTTGCGTTATTTATTGTAGCAATGGTGTGGTCGTTCGAGGCAAAAGTGGTTGTGGCACCACTAAATATTGCACCGCCTTGGTCTTTTGCAGTAACAACTAATTGTAGTGTTCCACCAATTTTTATATAAGGAGATGGTGGTGTAATTATTACACTAGTGAGTACCGGGCTTGATGCTGGTGATATTGCTGTACCAGAGATAGAAACCTTTACAGTATCACTAATAGTGATCGTTCCAGCAACAGAAGTTGCGGTTATCGTTACATTTCCAGCGGATACACCAGTTACTAATCCTGTACTATTTACTGTAGCCAATGCAGTATTGCTAGAAGTATAAGTAGTCGTTGCTCCACTCAATACGGCCCCAAACTGGTCTTTGTTTGTGACAACAAGTTGTATTGTTCCTAGAATATTTATTGCAGAATTTGATGGAGTTAGTTTTGTACTATCTAGTGCGGGAGTGGTGGATGTAGGTGTAGGCGTAGGTGTAGGCGTAGGTGTAGGCGTAGGTGTAGGCGTAGGTGTAGGTGGAGGTGGAGGTGGAGGCGTTACTGAGAATGTTCCTATTATCATAGAACTTATAGCATTAATTGTGGTTGATGAATGCGGTCCACTATTAAATACTGCTGTCCCATCTTTTCCACAGCGACCTATAATAACGGCACTCCCTCCTGAGTGTGTAGAAACAAAACTAGTTAGATTATAAACAGTATTATTTATAATCATCCAACAATCTGATGCACTGTTGTGTGTAGCAACATCAGCAAGTGTGTATGTTGTAGCTTCTGCTACTTTTACACTAAAACCAAAAACTAATACTATTATTGCGAGCGATGACAAACCAATAAATTTCAATTTCTTCATATTTTTATTTTTAGCTGTTAAAATTAAACTAATAAATGGGCACTGATTAAACTAATAATGTTACCGAAATATTATAAATATTCCAATATATAGCGAACAAGAAAGGAGACGTCTATGGCTGTAGAATTCTTACATGGACATTGGCTTATATTTGTTGTATTTTACAGTATATAGATAATGTAAGAAATGAAAGGTTTAAACGTCACACAACATGAATGTAAATATAAAAAATAAATTTGAAGCAGTCTATGAAGTTGAGTCTGATGCTATTTTTCGATTCTGTTTAACCAGAGTTTCTAATCGAGAGCAAGCGATGGACATAACCCAAGAAACTTTTTTGCGTTTGTGGCAGAGCATGCAAGATGACAAAGAAATACTCAACAACCGTGCATTTATCTTCACAATTGCACGGCATCTGATCATAGATTGGTATCGTAAAAAGAAGAGTATATCTCTAGATAGTTTGGCGCATGGAAACAAGGAGGAAGAAGAGTATGATGTTGCTGATAACAAAACAACAGAAGTAGATCTTTTTTTGGGGGTAGAGGGCAGGCATCTTGTAAATAAAATTAATGAATTAAGTCCATCGTATCGAGATCCGGTCTATCTGCGTTTTGTCGAAGATCTTTCTCCGGGAGAAATAGGCGAAATTTTAGGAACATCAGCAAACACGGCTTCAGTTAGAATAAATAGAGGAATTATAGAATTAAGGAAAATAGCCGGGTATAATAATGACATTAATAAAAAGTAATAATCTTTATGATTGAAAAAAATTTACAAAATGGAATAGACGAAATCAAAAAGGTTGTCATGACTAGTGATGAAAAAAGCAGAATGCTTCAGAACATTCTAAATTTTCCAATCCAAAAGACAACGGCCACAAAGAGTCCATGGTCAGTATTTTCTTTTGTGTCGTTTATACAAAGAAAACAATCATTTACATATGTTTTGATTCCAGTAATTACTATCCTTGTAGGAGGCGGAATCGCTGTTTCCTCTGAGAGAAGTTTGCCAAATAGCGTTCTTTACCCAATAAAGGTTGGTGTTCTGGAACCACTTCGCGGAGTCCTCACTTTTTCTCCTAAGGAAAAAGCACTATATGAAAGTAATTTAGCAACAAAGCGCTTGGTTGAAGCAGAAATTCTTCAAGGCCAAGGCAAATTAGATGTGCCCACAGAAAATAAAATAAATATTCTCTTGGATAGTCACACTACGTCTCTTAACAATTCTCTAAATGATATAAATAAAAATGATTCTGCTACTGCCAAGGAGGATATAATTACAAATTTTCATGCAGAGATGAATGCCCATGCGCAGATCTTGGATATTTTGAGTGGAAATAATAAAAAAACAGAAGTCAATAATCAAAATATAGATTCTGAAATTTCAAAAACTGCGCGCGATAATGCTAATAAAATTATCAATATTACAGAAAGCAACGAGAAAAACAATCTAGATAAATATAAAAATAAAAAGGAGGCAGTTCAGTCACTTATTAATAAAACTGCTACAGACATAAATAGCGCCACAACAGATGGTCAATCCTCTAGTAAAAAACCCGAAATTGATACTAATTCAAATATTTTGATAGACAACTCTAGTCAAAACATTCCTACTGCAAATAGCAATACAGAAAATAAGACGAATCCTATTAAAGAAAAAGATAATAATATTAATAATACTCAAACCCCTTCTCCTACAAAACAAGAAATTATTTACAGCACAAAACAGACACTGGATAAAGCAAATCAATATTTGAAGGAAGCAGATACTCATGAAAAAAATGGGGACAATAGAGATGCTTATTCAAATCTTCTCAATTCTGAGAGTTCTGCGAAGGAGGCAAATATTTTTCTTAAAATAGGGTTAAAACTAGAAGAAAAAAACACTAGAGAAAATAGGGATAATTAATGTTATAATTTATAAATGTTTTTCCTAGAGAAGACTCGCAGCTGGTATGGTCGTTTTGAACGTCCTATTTCATCTATATCACTTATTTTAGGATTCGTTTTTGATGCTTTTACCTTAAAAAGGGTGGACACACTATGGGAAAATTTTTGGATATTGGGGCATATTATTATTGTAGGAATTTTTATTGTATTAATACACATAAAAGAAAATGAAGCTGGGGATGAGAAGAACCCAGACAAGTTTCATTTTTGGTATGTTAACATATTGCAGTTCTTCTTTGGTGGACTTCTTTCTTCATATTTAGTATTTTATTTTAGAAGTGGTGATATTTTTGTAACATGGCCATTTATTCTAATACTTGTTTTTGCTTTCTGGGCAAATGAATCTTTGAAACGACAGTATGTTCGATTTAGTTTTCAGGTGAGCCTGCTGTTTCTTTCTGTTTTTTTGTTTCTAATTTTTTTATTACCTGTATTGATGCATCAAATTGGTACACGAGTATTTTTGCTATCGGGGTTGTTTAGTTTGATATTTATAACTTTTTTTATTTCTGTACTCCTTTATTTTATAAAGGATAGATTTAAGGAAAACATAAAATTAATTTTTTATTTAATTTTGAGTATTTATGGTTTAGTAAATTTTTTATATTTTACCAATTTGATTCCGCCAATACCACTTTCTTTAAAAGATGGAGGTATTTATCACTCTATCGACAAAGATAATAATGGAAATTACAATGTTACATATGAGGATTATGGATGGGGAAGATATTTCAATTTATATCCTGATTTTAAAGAAACACCGACATCATCTGTATATGCTTATAGTGCTATTTTTTCTCCACAAAATTTAAACTTAACAATTTTGCACGAGTGGCAATATTACGATAAATTAGAAAAAAAATGGATAACTGATTTTGTAATAAGTTTAAAAGTGGTCGGTGGAAGGGATGGAGGTTTTCGAACTTTTTCTACACGCTCAGACCTAATACCCGCAAATTGGCGCGTGAATATTAAAACAGAAGGTGGTCTTAATATTGGTTGCTTGAGGTTTAATATATTAGCTGTGAACACGGAGCCTGCTCTTCTAAGTGATATAAAAAAATAAAACATTAGATTTTTTTATAAAATTCAGTTAATATTAAGTATAAATGAATATTAATTTTATAAAGTCTGATATTCTTATTCCAGGATTCATTTCTACGGGGTTGCTTTTGGGTGCCGCATTCCATGGTTTTCATTATGAGAACCTAGATGAAAGAGTTTGGTTTATTACACTAATTATAGGATCGCTGCCCTTTATTTATAGAGTTGCAAAGTCGATAATTCATGGCAAATTTGGCGTCGATGTTATTGCGATTGTTGCAATATTTGCTTCATTTTGGGCTGGCCAGTATTTAGCTGGAGTTGTTATTTTGCTTATGCTATCAGGCGGCGAAGCGCTAGAGGCATTTGCTCAAGCAAGAGCAAAAAAAGAACTTACCCAACTTTTAGACAAAGCACCAGCATTTGCTCATATCAAAGAAAATAGCAAAAAGCTTAGAGAAATAAGTGTTGATGAAGTAAAGATTGGAGATATTTTAGTTATTAAACCCGGAGAAGTTGTACCAGTTGATGGCGTTGTTGTGGATGGAATATCAAATTTGGACGAAGCAGTTATTACAGGAGAAAGTTTGCCTGTGGAAAAAAGACCGGGCTCTATGGTTTATAGTGGTTCTGTAAACGAAGAACGTGTGTTGGAAGTTAGAGCTATAAAAAATAGCTTTGATAGTAAATATCAAATTATTGTGAAACTTGTGAAAGAAGCACAGGATACAGAATCTCCTGTGGTACGGTTGGCCGACCGCTATGCTTTATTTTTTAATATAATTACATTTATTCTCGTTGGGGTCACGTGGTTTTTGTTTAAGGATCCAGTCAGAGTTCTTGCTGTGTTGGTGGTCGCTTCTCCATGTCCTTTGATATTAGCTACACCAATTGCGATGATTTCAGGGATTAGCAGAGCAGCCAGCAGAGGGATAATTATAAAAAATGGTACAGCGTTGGAAAAATTGGGGGAGGTAAAAGGCTTAGTCTTCGACAAGACAGGCACTCTGACACTAGGAGTTCCTGAGGTCGTAGCGCCAGTCTCAGCCTCTAAATTATCTGAAGACGAGGTATTAAGAATCTCTGTTTCTGTTGATCAGCTTTCAGCGCATATTTTTGCAAGGTCTTTGATTCAGCATGCTCAGAAAAAATCTCTCGAATTAGATTACCCAGAAAATTTTGAAGAATTTTTTGGAGAGGGGGTCAAGGCAAAATTAAAAGGTCAGACCTATTTTTTTGGTAAATTAAAATATATTTCTAATCAGAATATAATTATTAATAAAGACATAGAAAAGGCCCATCAGGTTTTTCAGCAACAAGGCAAAACGGCAGTTTATTTGAGTGACGATAAAAACTTACTTGGTTATATAATATTTGCTGATATTGTTAGACCTGAGACAAAAGCAATGTTTGAATCCATAAAAGAACATGGCGTGCCTAGGTTGGTTATGCTGACTGGAGACAAAGAGAGCGTAGCAGCAAATATTGCGAATAGTATAGGCATCACAGAATTCAAGGCAGAATTATTACCAGAGCAAAAAGTAGAATGGTTAAAAAAAATTCAAGCCGAATATGGTCCAATGGCAATGATCGGAGATGGTGTGAATGATGCTCCTGCATTGGCAGTAGCTAGTGTTGGCATTGCTATGGCTTCACACGGGGCAACAGCTGCCTCGGAGACAGGGGAAGTCGTGATCATGGTGAACAATATGCATCGGGTTCATGATGTACTGCATATAGCACAAAGTTCAATGAAATTAGCAAAACAGGGAATTTTCTTTGGCATGGGAGCCAGTGTAATTTTAATGATATTTGCTTTGTTTGGACATATCACTCCGGTTTTTGGAGCTATTATGCAAGAGATTCTCGATGTCGTAGTGATTCTGAACGCGCTCCGACTTAATTTTGAGAATATTACTTAATAAAATTCATCACAAGTTCACTTGTAAATTATAGTGTAAATATATGTTAAAAACTATAAAACAAAAAATAATACTGGGGACTTCACCGCACGAGGTTTATGAGATACTTATGGACTCAAAAAAGCACACCCAAATCACTGGAGCAAAAGCAAAAATAAATAGAGAAGTAGGCGGAAAATTCACTGCTTACGACGGGTATTGTGAGGGTACTAATCTCAAACTCATTCCTGATAAAAAAATAGTACAGGAGTGGCGAGCAAATGATTGGCCTTCGGGGCACTATTCTTTGGTGACGTATAATTTAGCAAAAAATAAAAACGGCACTGAACTCAGTTTTACACAGAGAGGTGTTCCAAGCGAGCAGTACAAAGAGATAAAGGATGGTTGGAGGGAATTCTATTGGGATAGAATGAAATAACAAAAAAAAGAAGAAATCTAATTTTGACTGTTACATGTTCGGTTTCATCCTCCATGTTTTCATGAATGAGTGTTCCCATTCTTTATTTTCCTCGTATGACATATTTTTCATTTGCTCAGCGATCGCGGGGTGCTCTTTTCCTACATGATCTGCTCCCTTTTTCATCATTTCTTCTGGAGTGCTGGTACTAATAATATAATCACAAGGCCCTCCCATTTCTCTGCAAGTTATTCTTTTCATAAAATTTTTTATTTAATTAATAATTACTGACTTATAATTAGATAATAATTTCGACCACGAGATTTATTCTAATAAAAGAGTATTAAAACTCCATGAAGAATTTTATAATATCTTTAAAGATTTTAGAATAATATATTTTTATTCAACGTGAACTGAAATGTCCATACGTTCATTTTTAATTTTTAGAAAGAGGATCGTGAATGAGCCTAAAAATACTATAATCGAAGCGACTAGAAAGACATAATTATATGCTGCTATTTGGGATTTTAATATTATAAGTGAAATATATTTTTGAATGTCAGGTCCAGCGTGGCTATAGAGTTTGCTAAAATTATTTGTAGTGATTATATTTGTAGTTACTTTGTTGCTTAATATGGTTGCAAAAATAGCTATTCCAAATGCTCCAGCAATGTTTCGCACTAACGCAAGGACAGAGGAAGCAATTCCGATCTCATTTTGTGGAACAACGGATGCAATAATATTTGTACGCTGAGCCATTCCGAATCCTAGCCCAAAAGCCATTACTGATAAAGGAATAATTATATCTATTGCTGTTGATTTTGGGTCTAAACCTGTGAAAAGAAAAATACCAATGGATGCGACCAATGTACTCGCGAATATGACATATTTGGATTGAACTCTTCCAGTGAGCATTCCACCTATTGGTGCAGCGAGCATCATTGCTACAGCCATCGGTATAAAAAGATATCCCGCTTCGGTCGCATTATATCCAAGGAATGTTTGAGCAAAAACAGGAAGCAAGAATACTCCACCCATCATCCCCATGAATACAACGAAATTATTGAGAAGTGCATTCACGAATGTTGGAATTTTAAAGAATTTCAAATCAACTATTGGCTCAGGAACTTTTTGTTCAATTTTTATAAAAATTCCAAGCAGTACAATAACAAGGAAGTAACAAATCAAGCTCTCCACATTGAACCATCCCCAGTCTGAACCTTTATCTAAAACCAATACAAGCGAAGAAAGCATCCCACCCAATGTAAATGCTCCCCACCAATCAAAAAATTTTGTTTTTATATTAGAGCGAGATTCGTTTATAAAACGCATAGCCATTATGATGCCCAAAATTCCAAGCGGGAGGTTAATTAAGAAAACAGAGCGCCAACCAAAGTTGTCTATGAGTGGTCCACCCAAAAGTGGCCCGAAGACTACAGCCGCTGCAAATGAAGAGGACCAAATACCAAGTGCTTGCGCGCGTTCTTTTCCTTCCTTGAACGTTACAGCGAGTATAGCCATAGCGGTAGGGTAGTCAGCAGAGCCTGCAATTGCTTGAATAATTCTGAAAACAATCATTGAAGAAAGATTCCAAGATAATCCAGCTAGGACTGAGCCAACTATGAAAATACTAAATCCCCAGATATATACTTTTTTTCTTCCTATTGTGTCACCCAATTTTCCCCAGATAGGTACAAAAACTGCGTTCGCAAGAATGTACGCTGTCGCAATCCACCCAGCAGAGGTTACAGTGATACCAAAATCATTGATAATTTTTGGAAGAGCAAGATTTACAATTGTTTGGTCAAGACGACCCAAAAACGTTCCCACAATAACTGTGAGCAATATCCACCAACGTAAGTTCGTGTTATCTTTCTCGTCTTTCATAATTATTATTTAGTATAGACAGTTATTTTTGCTGACATTCCGCTTTTTAGCTCGGGGTAGTCATCAGCATTAAAAACAACATTTACATCAAATTTTTTAACTGGGCGTTTGTCAGAAATAGAAAAAACAACACTATTCTCGTTTGAGGTAGGACTGATTTGGTTTACGATTCCTTCGTAGTTTTTTCCTGGATATGCATCAACAGAAAAAGTTGCTCTTTGTCCCTCTTTTATACTTCTTAATCCTTTTGTTTCGTCTATCTGTCCTATAACTTTCATTTCTCTATTATTAACTATTGATACGACTGTTTGCCCTGGCATAAAATATGCCCCCAAAAGTGGAGCAGCCGAGACAACAATACCTCCATCTTTAGAAGAAATAATTTGTGAACCAATCAAAGCAACTTGGGTATTTGTTTTTATCGTTTGACCTTCTTTTACATAAAGAGCGTTGAGAATTCCAGGAGAAGACGGGGTCAAATTTATTATAGGGGCATTAAGCTCAGAGTTTTCTATTAGAATTGTGTTTTTTTCTGACTGCCAGAATAAAAACGCTAATAGAGCACCAAAAATAACAATAAAATAAATAAGACTAATCACCCACGGTTTTTTGATGGTGCTTTCTTGTTTGATTGTTTTTTGAGAATTGTTTTCCATAAATTTTAGTTAGAAAAAACATTACTAGTAAATTCAATTGCTGGACTGTTTGGGGAGGCTATTTGCCCAGGAAGAATAGAAACAGAAATTATTTTTCCATCGACAGGGGCAGTGATTATTGTATTTTGGTATGCAGCTTGTGCAATTTGCACAGCACCTGCTGCGTTGTCCATTTGAGCTTGGGCCATTGCTATATCCTCTGGACGAGCAGAGGTCACAAGAGCAGCAAGAGAAGTTTTTGCCTGATCTAATACAGCCTCTCCATTTGAAGTTGTTTGATTTTTTGTTTCCAGCGCTGATAGATAGGCATTGTAGTTTGTCAAATAATTTGGAGCGGTATCATTTGGTAATTTAATTTTCCATATTGTGCCTGAATATTGAGATGAAGAGGGAAATTTAATAAATAATCCTGTATCCCCGATGGCTTGTGCAACAGTTGAGCTTACAGTAGTAGTCCCACTTACAAGTCCCGACAGTGAAATATATCCACCATTTCCTGTTTGGTAAATATTGAGAATTATATTTCCTTCAATTCCTTTTGTATATGTACCTGTTATAGAAGGTGGGGTTGGAGAATTATCAACTTCTGTATTAGCACTAATTGTTGAATTTAAAAGATTTGTATAGGCATTATAAACCAAGAGATCTTGTTGTCTTTTTGTTCCATCTAAGTTCACCTGGGCTGTGTTTACTACAGCCTTCGCAACATCTATGGCTGTACCGGTTGCTCCATTTATAATTTTTTCGTAATTTGATTGGGCTGTCTTATATACAGCTCTCGCCTGAGTGAGAGCTCCAAGCGTGTTGTCAGAAGAGAGTGCGGCAAGCTCCTGTCCTTTTTTAACAATATCATTTGCTTTTACAGAAACTGATTTTATTCTTCCACCAGCAAGGAATCCCAATGAGAGGTTGCTTGTAGGAGAGTGATTGATGCTGATGCTGGAGCTTTCTTTTATTATAGGAATGGGTACTTTTTTATTTATTTTAAAATAACCAAAGGTTCCAACCGAAAGAGCGACGATTAAAGAAATTATTAGTACTTTCTTTGGTTGATGAGGTAAAGACTTAAGATATTTTTTCATAATTGTTTATAGTTATTTTGTAATAAGGACTCTAATAATTCGTTCGAGATTTTTCTTGTCGGGCTCTTCTAGTTTTGAAATCATTTTTTTAAGAACATCATTTTTGCGTTTTGATACCGATATATAAAGTTTCTTTGCTGCTATTGTTAGGGATATTAATACGACTCGTTTATCACTTTTAATAGTTTCTCTATTAATCAAACCTCTTTTCTCCATTTCATTTATTGTTTCTGTGGCTGATGGGGGAGATACTTTTAGGTAGGTTGCTATGCTTTTCATTGTTTCTTTTCCAGACAGTCCTATAAAACGCAAAACTTCTATTTGAGAGAGGGTCAGTTCATGTCTGAATCCTTCCTTTTTAATACTATCTAGGATATTCCTTCTTAAAATAAGAAGTAAATCTCCCAGATTTGATTTTTCAGGTGTTTTTTTCATTATCATTTTCTAACATAGTTAGGAAGCCTAAGTATATCTTTTTTGTCCCTTTTGTCAACATAGCTTAAACTAAACAAGAATTTATATTTTATGGTGTAAAAGTAGTAATATAATATAGATTGCAATAACACATGGTTTCCTCTATAATTGTTATATATGTTTGGTCTAGAAACCTTTATTTCAGGCTCTAATGAGTAAAAAGACTTGGCTTTTTTTAATAATCGTTGCTTTTCTTTCTATTTTTTTACTAGATTTTTTTGGGTTTTTTGACAGTGTTATTTCTTATCAAAAAGGCGAAGTAGTAAAAATAGACAAAGTAGAAGATAAAATTGTTGTTCCAGTGCTGCCCCCACTTGATACGGTGGATTACGATAATAGAATGGAGGAACTCGCCAATAATCCTATTCCTAAAGTAGTTGTTCCCCAAAAAGACAAAGATGGTAATGATATTCCAATCCCATTTGTACAACCAAAAATAAATTTTTGGCCTGTAAAAACTGTTTATCCTAATCCTGGAGCAATTTTGCCATTCAATCGCATTATTGCTTATTATGGTAATTTGTATTCAACAAAAATGGGAGTTTTGGGACAATACCTAGAAAGTGAAATGCTTGAAAAATTAAAAACTGAAGTAAAAAAATGGGATGATGCAGATCCGACTACTCCTGCGATCCCAGCTCTTCACTATATCGCTGTTGTTGCTCAAGGAAGCCCGGGCACAGATGGCAAGTATAAACTAAGAATGCCAGGCTCAGAAATAGACAAAGTGTTGGCTATGGCAGCAAAAATAAATGCTATTGTTTTTCTGGATATTCAGGTTGGCTTTTCCAATGTAGAGACGGAGGTTCCTTTATTAGAAAAATATTTGAAATATCCAAATGTGCATTTGGGTATTGATCCAGAATTTTCTATGAAAGGCACGATTCGTCCAGGGAAAGTTGTTGGCACTTTGGACGGTGTCGATATAAATTTTGCATCGAATTATTTAGCTAATTTAGTAAAAGAGAATAATTTAACTCCTAAAATCCTTATTATTCATCGTTATACACAGAAGATGGTTACTAATTATAAATTAATTAAAACAACGCCTGAAGTACAGATAGTAATGAATATGGATGGTTGGGGTGAGCAGGCGAGAAAGGTCAATACATACCAGCAATTTATTTATAAAGAACCTGTGCAATTTACCGGCTTTAAATTATTTTACAAAAATGACATTTTAAACCCGGGAACTGTTTTAATGACGCCAGAAAGTCTTTTAAAATTAAGCCCTCGGCCGATATATATACAATATCAGTAAAGTTTGTGGTAAAATAAAGGGATGAAAGGGATGGAAAAAGGACCAATAAAACAAGAAAAACAGCAAAGTGATTTTGATTTTGGTAATGAATCGATAATAGTAGAGCCGAAACCATTTTCAAGTCTTACATATGAACAAAGGGTAGCATTTGCTGAATCTATAAGAGGAAAAAAAGATAGTGAACTCTCCAAAGAACAAAAAAGACTTCGAGATTGGATGAAAGATTTAGAACGTGGTGACGACCAACCATTTAAAACACACTAATTATGAATTCTCAAGAAGAACGAAAGGCTTGGCGCGAGGTGAAATACAGTCAGAAATTTTTGAATGCATTTAGAGGAATATATATTGTTTTTAAAACTACGCGACATATTTTTGTACACATTGCAGTTGCTTTGCTGGTAATCATTTTAGGAATTTATTTTAACATATCTAGTTTTGAATGGATTTCACTTGTTTTTGCTATTGGTTTTGTTTTTGTGTCTGAGACATTTAATACTGCAATTGAGATAGATATAGATTTGACGTCTCCCGAGTATCATCCGTATGCGAGGGACACGAAGGATGTAGCGGCTGCGGCAGTACTTTTGTCTGTGTTTACTGCTGTAGTTATAGGACTTATTGTTTTCTTGCCTAAAATTTTATAAGTTGATATAATTTTAACATGAGTAAAAATATAAAAATTTTCATTTCGATAATTGTGTTTTTAGTTTTAGGGACTGTTGCTTCTATTTTGCTTCGACCAAGTCCAATTCCAGTGGGCCCAGGGAAATATGATGTATTTGCAACATGTTTAAAAGACAAAGGAGCGATCTTTTATGGAGCATTTTGGTGTCCTCATTGCCAAGCACAGAAAAAGCTTTTTGGTTCTTCTGTTAAATTTCTCCCTTATGTCGAGTGTTCTACTCCAGATGGATCAGCCCAGACCCAAATTTGTATTGATAAGAAAATTACTGGTTATCCAACATGGGCATTTACAGATGGCTCTGAGCTCAGCGGTGAGGTTTCCTTTGCTCAACTAGCCGAAAAAACATCTTGTGTTCTGCCAGCAGAGAGCACACCTGCTAAATAAAAGTTTATAAATATGAATCCAGACACTGTACATTATTTGAATTTGTTTTTAGGATTTGGCGCGATATTATTGCAAATTCTTTCATTTGTTGTTTTGTTTTTGTTGTTTTTTTATCCAAGGAAGACTTCCTTTTTAGACTTTATATATAAGCATTCTCTACCAATTCTTTTTTTTGTTACTTTTGTTGCTTCTTTGTTTTCTCTTGTTTATTCTGACATTATAAATTTCTTGCCTTGTTATTTGTGCTGGTATCAGAGAGTCTTTATGTTTCCTTTAGTTTTTATTTTTAGCGTGGCAATGTGGGATAAAGACAAGAAGGCAATAAAATATACGTTACCACTTGCTTGTATTGGTTTTGCTATTTCAGTCTATCAGAATTTCTTTTACTATTTTACAAATAGTTCTAATGTTGTTTGCGACGTTTCTGGCGCATATTGTTATCAGCATTTGGTTTCAGAGTTTGGAGGTTATATTTCTATACCAATGCTTGCTTTAACTGTTTTTGTTGCAGTCCTGACAGTGATTTTAGTTACGCATTTTTATAAAAAAGAAAATTAACGCCACGCTTTAAAGGACGATTGCGCAGCATAATTTCGTAAAATTAAGATGGAAGAAGATTTAAAAAAGAAAATTGAAGAGCAAGGGATTAAAATAGACGCAATTTACAAGTCAGTGGAAAAGACGCGTAGATATTTTCTTATAATGACATGGATTACAGTTATTGCTATTGTTCTACCCCTGATAGGACTCGCTTTTGTTATACCGTCATTTTTAAGTAATTATACGAGTTCTCTTGGCGGACTTGTTTTATAATTTATGTTATTATTAGTAGGTTGAAATTATTATAATTAACAGGACACTAAGTCTATAAAAAAATGGGAAAAGGAAATAATGCATATCGAAAGGATGTGAAGAAACCAAAGAAGGCAAAGAAGAAATAGTAATAAATAATTAGGTTAAAATAGCAATAGGCGGCTCCGAAGTTCGGTGCCGCCTATTTGGATTCAGTCCAACTACTCGTTGGACTCTGGTCCCACAGCTCATTATTCTGTGGTCGTTGTTGTGCGCGTAGAAGCCTCATGCTGACTTCCCCGCACTGGTCTCTATACCTTTCCCAGTCCCGCTCGAGTGAACGGGGAGGAAGAAGTGTCCTGATTTCCGTTGTGTCACCGAAGTGACCGAGGAACCAGAGTATTGCCCTGTTCATTCAGCCTCCTGGCTTTTTTAAAAGGAAGAACCAATTAATACAAATATTATTATACACTAAATTCATATTTTGTCCATTTATATTTATATACATATTTTATGATACAATCCTAAAACAATGGAGGATAAAAAAATTCAAATATTAATTATTGATTTGGGCTCTCAATACACAGAAATCATTAGGCGCTCACTTCGCTTTTTGGGTTTCCGCTCAGTTATTGTTTCTTCGGAAGATTCATTAAAATGGACAAACGACAATAAACCAAAAGGTATAATTCTTTCTGGCGGTAGTGCTAGTGTTTATGATGCAGATGCTCCAAAGATTCCTCGAGAAATTTTAGGTCTTGGTTTGCCTGTTTTAGGTATTTGCCTAGGAATGCAGTGGCTCGCATATGTAAATGATAAAAATTCTATTCAAGAACTGAAGGAAGGAAAGTCTTATGGGCCAGTTGAGGTTAGCCTAAAGAAAAGCAAGCTTTTTGAAAATCTTAAAGATAGTATCAATGCGTGGTCTTCTCATGGTGACTCGATAAAACATGCCCCAGTAGGTTTCAGCATTGTTGCTACCTCAAAGGATGGTAGCGTGATAGAGGCGATTGAATGTGTTGAAAAAAAGCTTTGGGCTGTGCAATTCCACCCGGAAGTAGAGCAGACTGAAGATGAGAATATTATTCTAAATAATTTTGTGAGTGGGATTTGTGTTTGCGTGAAGGATTATGACAAGAAGGATGTTGTCGCAGAAATACGAGAGAAAACAAAAAAGACATTGGATGGTGGTGTTGCAATAATTGGTGTATCAGGAGGTGTGGATTCGACCACCTTGGCCGCTATTTTAACACCTACACTAGGTCTGCAATTGAAAGCTTTTATCATAGATACAGGTGGAATGCGCAAAGACGAGGTAGAGAAAGTGAAATATATCGCCAAGAAGGCTGGGATAAATTTGGAAGTCATAGAAAAATATAAAAATAAATTTATTGAAAAAATTGGACAGAGCATCGACGCAGAAGAAAAGAGAGCTCATTTTCGAGCAGTATATGGAGAAGTTTTTAAGGAGGTTGCAATATCCTACAATGCTACACATATGATTCAGGGAACTCTCGCAACAGATTTGATAGAGTCTGGAAGTGCAGGTAATTCTGCTTTAATAAAGACGCACCACAATGTGAATCTGGGCTTAGGATTAAAAGAAATTATTCCTTTGGCCGATTTTTTTAAATTTGAGGTTAGGGAATTAGCATATAGTTTCGGACTAGATGAATTATTGGCCAATAGGCAACCATTTCCTGGCCCCGGGTTATTTTTGAGAATTATTGGTGTTCCAGTTTCTGCAGAGTTGCTAGAGCTTGTTCGCGATGCAGATTATGAGGTTACCCAAATACTCAAGAAGCACAATGTTTATCACAAAATTTCTCAAACCATTGTGGCGCTTTTGGGGGTGAATACAGTTGGCGTAAAAGGTGATGGGCGAGTCTATGGGTATTCTTTTGTGGTTCGTACGGTGGAGACGGTGGATTTCATGACTGTAAAAGGTTTTTACTTATCGCCTATAATTTGCGAAGAAATAACCAGCGCTCTTATTAAACATCCCAAAATTGTTCGTGTTTTTTATGACTGGACTGCCAAACCACCAGCAACTACTGAGTTTGAATAGAAGTGATATAATTTGATAATGATTTCCTTTACTCAAAAAGAAAAATCTTTATTGCAGAAATTAAAAACCCCTGCGAGTGCTCAAGATTTTTTAAATAGCTTAAGGTTTAATTTTGAAACGCAAGGCGAAACATTAAAATCACCACTTTTTACATTGCGAGCTGGAAAAGCCCACTGCTTTGAAGGTGCATTGCTTGGGGCCTATATTTTGTCTTTGCAGGGTTTTACGCCCTATTTAATGCATTTAGAAGCAGTAGAGGGGGATTATGATCATGTTATTGTGCCTTTTAAGGTTGGACAGTTTTGGGGCGCACTATCAAAGACTAATCACGCAGTATTACGTTACAGGGAGCCTATATATAAAGATATTCGGGAACTTGCGATGTCTTTTTTTCATGAATATTTTCTTGATGATGGTGAGAAGACGTTACGGCATTACTCCAAGCTTTTGAACTTGAATACTTTTGAAAATAATTGGATGACAATGGATGGAGATCTTTGGGGTATCGATGGCGAGTTAGATAAAATTAAGCATTATGATATGGTGCCAAAGAGTCATATAAAAAAACTTCGCAAAGCAGATAAAATAGAAACCGAAGCAGGAAAAATAGTAGAGTTTAGAAAATACTAAATATACTATCCAAAATCCTCATAAACCAATTTCTTGTTGATATATTTGTTTTTGTATTTGTTGAAGAATCTTCTGTCTGAGCATTTATGACTGTTGCTGTATTTTGTATAACCGAACTTTCAATTTTGTTTATATTATCAATATTTTTTGTAATAATTTTATTTTCATTTTTTGGTTTCTGTGCCTTGATTCTTATTTGTGATTTAATCCCAGCAGGTGTTTCGTTTGCCACAAGAGTTTTAACCTTATCGAATTTTTGGATTATTTGATTCCATGTTTTGCCAGATAGCACCGAGGCAACATAAGAAGTCTCCCACAATTTATTTTTTTCGTTCTTATTAATAATTCCACCATCAGTATCTTGTTTTGAAGATAAATAATCAAGCGGAGTATTATTATTTTTAATCCAGTCTTCTGGTTTTTCGCCTAGAGCAAGAATTCCTTCCATTACCCATGCAGTTGATGATACGTTATTCCATCCTCCATCGTTCTTCTGATTTTGTTTAAGAAATTCCTTTGCCTTAGCCAAACTTTCCCCTACCCCTCGGGTAGGGGAAAAAACTGAAAGAGCTTCTATGGCTGCACCTGTCATATCTATCGATTCGTTCCATGATCCATTATCCTTTTGTCTGTTTAGTATGAAAGTTATGTTATCAGCGATTATTTTGTCGGTTGCCGTGTATCCAGCATTTTGCAAAACAATTAAAGCAAAAATGTCGTCATTCTCTTCGTTCGTGTCACCAAACTGCTTTCCGTCAAAACTATCAATTATTTTTTTAATATAATTTTCACCATTTGTATTGTAGGGGTTAAGCCCTAGAGTCATTAGGGTCATTGCTCGTCTTTCGTAATCTGTCAGCAACGTGCTTGTCATTTTTAATTCTCCAAAATATTTAACTAATTTTATTATTTGGCTTTGGTTGTTTTCGGAAGCTAGGGCAAGAGTTGCCCAATCTGTGTAAAGTTCCTCACCGAAAGAACCATCTTCTTTTTGCTGTGATGCAATAAATAAAATGGCTTTGTTTAAATTAAATTTGGTTTTTGGAGCAGTAGGAGGTGTATAAGATGAGCCACTGACTACGCTAGGACGATTATTAGTAGTAACTGTTCGAGTTACAGTTAGAGCTTTATTTCCTGCAATGTCATTTACATTAAAAGAAATAATAGAAGTAGCAGCCTTAGAAGTATCAACGCTACCTATTGTTGCTATTTTATCTGTTATATTTCCATCAATGTTGTCTGTAGCAGTAGCCCCTTTGTCTGTATAAGTGTCACCTACATAAATAGATTCTGTTGCTTCACCGTTTAAAACGATTACTGGAGGAATTATATCTTGTGGAGTAGTTGGAGTAATTGTTATTTCACTAGTATCTATAAAATTAGTCTTCTGACCTTTTATAGAAAGAGCATCGGTATTATTTACTAAATAAGAATATGTGCCATTTTCATTTAGGTCATAAGAAACTGAATTTATTGTCACTTTTCCCCCAACAGCATTGTTCCAAATTGGATTCCAGTTTGAATCCAAGCCTAATTCTTTGATTATTATTTTTATACTTTGTCCAACTTCGGGTTTTACATTATCAATTGAAATATCTAGTGGATTTGTATTGTAATAGAATAATATTCTATCGTTTTCATTCAAAATATATTGTTTTGCTGAAAGATTGTAGGAACCACTCGGGTCGGTGCTTAAATTTGCCATCCACATCCAATAGACTCCATTATCACCATCATTATTTATTATTCCTTTTATTGAATTAATCCATAATCCGGACCAATCGCTGGTAATTCCTGATTGAATTAAAGCACAATATGCTGTGATTGTATCAGGAGTTGATATGTCACCATCGCTATCACATGGAATGACAGGCATGTCTTGGTTGTAAACAGGAGTAGGGCTATTTGTTTCAATTTCAAGATGGATGTTTGTACTAGCAAAAACCGTGGAGTTAATAAACAAAATTGTAATAACTAATAAAATTTTAATAACCTTTTTCATATTTCCAAGAGACTATATCTCCATTATTAATCTTATAATTTGAAACTCCTATTTCCGCTTTCTTGCCGTTTACATAATAAATCCAGAATTTGCCTCCACCACCTTTTATCCCATTTATTTCTTCGATTAATTTTCCAATTCCCGTATAAGTTTTATCTTTAAAAGTTATTTTTCCATCACTCTGAAGTTGGCTCATAAAATCATAAACGGTTGTTTGGCTAGGAAAACTATTCTCATAACTAATTCCATTTATTTCTAAAATAGCTGTTGTAATTGTTGTGTTTTGAGGAAGAGGAACAGTACTATTTTTGTAGGTTGCTGTTGAAAAATAAAGCAATAAATCCAAAATGCTTAAAGAAATAATAACTATTAAAATAATTTTTTTGTTTTTAGACATAAAAAAAATCCTGCTGTGGCAGAATTTGTAGGCCTCCAAAAAAGAAGGCGGAGAAACTAAATCCTGCTCGGGAAATACATAAATGATTGGTATTCGGACTTGTCCTCGACATATGTCTAGGCTTACCGTAGCGGCACTGTGCTGGAATCTAACCAGCTTCCCCAATCATTAATTAAATTTTCAAACTAACTTTCTTAGTATATACTTACGTTATATTATGTCAAAGAATGCTGTGGATATAAAAAAAATAAAAATAATGGTTTTTGGAACCTTTGATGGATTACATAAAGGGCATTTTGATTTCTTTAAACAGGCAAAGAATCTCATGAAGAATTCATCCTTAATTGTTTCAATAGCTAGAGACAAAAATGTTCTTAGGATAAAAGGGAAATATCCGGACAACAATGAGAAAGAAAGGATGACTCTAGTAGAAAAATATAAACTGGTTGATAAGGTTATTCTTTCAGGAACAAGAGGTCGCCTTCCACATATTGTAAAGGTGCGTCCGGATATTATTGCCCTTGGTTATGACCAAAAAGCATATGTCAAAAATTTAAAGAAAGATTTAAAAAATAAAGGTGTTTTGGTTAAGATTGTACGCATGAAACCATATAAGGAAAACATATACAAAAACCACTTGCTAAAAATAAAAAGTTAAATATAATACTAAATATTATTAGTATTTCAAAATAATTTTAAAGAATATTTAGCGCGTCACAATATGGCGCTGGTATTATTCTACAAAATCATATGCAAGGAATAAATATAATAAACAAAATTAAAAATTTTTGTGAGAGCAACCCGTTTCTCGCAGGTTTTTTTGTAAGCATAATTGCAATATTAATTGTTTTTGGTGTTGGTGTTGGTTTTATATTGCACTATAGAGCGAATATCTTTAGTTATTTTGCAAAAGAATATCTTCAAGAGGTTCAGAATGAAAATGCTAATAGTGGTGGTGGAAGCTCAACTGTGCCAAATATTATTGAGAAGCAGTCAATTTTCACTCAGGATTCTTTTGTTGTAGATGCAGTAAAAAAGACAAATCCTGCAGTCGTATCAATAATTATCTCTCAGCAAGTTCCTAAATATGAAGCTTGCAACAATCAAGGACAAGACCAACAACAGAACCCTTTTGGTGATTTGTTTCCAGGATTTAATTTTAGTTTTCCTCAGTCAGAATTGTGTCAAAATGGTACTCAAAAACAAGATGTTGGTGGAGGATCTGGCTTCTTCATTACCAGTGATGGTTTGATAGTTACAAACAAACATGTCGTTAGTCAAAAGAATGCAGAATATACTGTCTTTACAAATGATGGGAAGAAGCATATTGCAAAAATTCTTGCACTTGACCCAGTTTTAGATATCGCACTTATCAAAATTGATGGCTCTGGATATAGATCACTTTCGCTTGGAAATTCTGACTCCTTAGATGTTGGACAGAGTGTTATAGCAATAGGAAATGCTCTTGGCGAATATAGAAACACTGTTTCTGTTGGAGTTGTGTCTGGGCTAGCGCGTTCTGTGACAGCAGGAGATAGATCTGGCAACACAGAGGTATTGGATCATGTAATTCAGACAGATGCTGCTATTAATCCAGGAAACTCAGGAGGCCCGCTCCTTAATTTAAGAGGAGAAGTTGTAGGAGTAAATGTAGCTGTTGCGGAAGGTTCGCAGAGTATTGGTTTCGCTCTGCCTATCAATAGCGTAAAAGGAGCAATCAACTCTGTAAAAACAACAGGTAAGATTATTCGCCCATATATGGGAATTCGTTATGTGACTATTACCGCTGATATTAAGGATAAAAATAATTTATCTGTTGATTATGGAATTTTAGTAAAAGCAGGAGCAAGCACCAGCGAGCTAGCAGTGATACCAGGTGGCCCAGCAGATAAGGCAGGAATAGTGGAGAATGATATTATTTTAGAAGTGGATGGTGTAAAAATAGATGATAAGACAAATTTTTCATCACTAATTCGACAAAAACAAATAGGACAGGTTCTTAACTTGAAAATTCTTCACAGGGGTGCAGAGAAAAATCTCTCTGTAACGTTAGAGGCGGCCCCTCTTGGTCAATAATTAAATATCATCTTTTTTAATAGATAAAGAAAGGTAAGTTCCACATAGCATTAATATTCCGAGGATTAGAAAAATATAGTTGAATGATGGTGTAACCATAAATATTACCAAGGCTACAAGTGGTGCCAATAAATACGACAATGGTGCAGTGTTACGATAAACTGCAATAAATTCATCATTTTCGCTAGTAATATGTTTGAAAAAATAAATATCACTCATTACTTCTATTATTGCAGCACCGACTCTAGTGCTAAAAAGCAATGTAGCCCAAATCCATAGTTCATTATTCTTTATAAAAAAGAGCGAGATTGTCGCAATGGATGTAATCAAAAATCCTATTGCTAGCATTTTTCTCTCACCAACCTTGTCTGAATATTTGCCGAGAGGAAACTGAATTATGACGAACGGCAAAAGCATTATCGTAAATATTATTCCAATTTGTTTCCAGTCGAACCCAAGGTGGGAGTACAAATATATAGGTGTATAAATGACCATCGAAGCGTAGAAAAATTGCAAAAGAAAATTCAAAAAATAGGCGCGAATTAGATTTTTGTTCTTAAAAAAGTTTTTATATGATTGCAGTGCCACAACCTTGTCGTATTTTGGGTCGCTTATATCCTTTAACCCCAAGAAGACTACAAGGAAGAATATCCCCGTAATCATAAAAGCCACAAAATAAAGAGCAGAATAGGAAAATCCGGATAGTGTTTCTCCTGACACAGCCTGTGATATAACCCAAGCGAGGTTTATGATTGTTAAATACAAACCTCGCACCTGGCCCATAGAAGAATTTTTGGAAAATATTTGCAGTAATTCATCCAAAGCGAAAACCATTAGATAGTTCAATGTGAAATATAAAATGAATACCGGAATAATTCCTAAAGGACTTTTTAGAATAGACAGTAAGAGAAGGGTTAGAGCGTTTAAGCCAGAAGACCAAAGCAAGAATTTATATTCGCCAAGTTTCTGAAGAATTCCCGGAATGTAAAAAAGTACAAATAGGGCAGCAGCAGACCCTATTATATAAATGAGACTCACACTATTTTCTCCAGAGAAAGTAGTGAGGAAGCTAGAGTTAACGTAGGAAACGAGAGCTAAATGTAAAGACAATAAAAAACCAAGAAGGAAAATGTTTTTTAATTTTGAATTTCCTTTAAACATTCTATTTTTATACGCTTAATATTACTGGTATGACTAAAGGTCTTTTGGCTGTTTTCTGATAAAGGAATTTTGAAATATTTTCTCCCAAATTTGCTTTGATTAAATCAAAATCCATTACACTCATCTTAGACGTGGTATCCTCGATGCCGTTTTTAATGATTATTCTAACTTGCCTTAATAGTTCCTGGTTTTCTTTAAGATAGACGAAGCCACGCGATATTAAGTCAGGTGATTTTTTTAATTTTCCAGTCTTTTGGTCGAGAAGAGCGATAATGACAAACATTCCGTCTTGTGCGAGCATAACTCTATCGCGGATAACTACGTCTTGGGTGTCTGAGATAGAAGCACCGTCCACCATCATCGCTCCGCTTGGGGCTTTTTCTTTTCGCAGAATCATCTTTTGTCCATCAGCAGATATTTCTATAATTGAACCATTGTCTGGGACAACGATATTTTCTTCGGACATTCCGAGCTCCATTGCGAGTTCTTTATGTCGTTCAAGAAAGGAATGATTTCCATGAATTGGAATAAAGAATTTTGGATGAGTTTTTCTGTGAAGCCATTTAATATCTTCTTGGTTACCGTGGCCTGTAGCGTGAACAAAATCTTCGCCGGCCGTTCGGTAACTAATAATTCTCACTCCTTGTCTGGTTAGACCATCTTTCATTTTCTGAACTTTTAATTCATTACCTGGAATTATTGATGCTGAAAGAATAATGGTGTCACCTTTGTGAAGTTTAAATTTAGTGTGTGATTTATTCGCTGCGCGATTCAGTGAAGCGAATTCTTCTCCTTGCGCGCCTGTCATCAAAATAACAACTTTGTTTGGTGGATAATTGTCGGCTTCCTCTATTGGTATGATGGTGCCTTTTTTGGGAGTAAAAAGTCCAGCCTCAATAGACACTTCAATGTTCGTCTTCATTGAGCGTCCATCGAGCACTATTTTTTTACCTAAAGATTCTGCTAATTTTACGATAAAAGCCAGTCTGGTTATGTGTGAGGAAAATGCAGCGATAATCATTCTGCCCGGCACTTTTTTAATTAAATTTTCTAAGCCTTGATGCACTTTTATTTCTGGTAGCGAAAATCCTTCGTTTTCAATGTTGGTAGATTCCATTAATAAAAGAAGTATCTTGGCTTTGTCAAAAATTGAATATTCTTTTTCCTCTTCTTTAGTGGCGATACCGTCTATTTGGTCAAGCTTGTAGTCTCCGGGAGTTACAATCCAGCCATGTTCAGTTTCTATAATTACTCCCATTGCATCCGGAATAGTATGAGTGACCCCGAAAAATCTGATTTTTATTTTTCCGCAAGTTATTACTTCATCTTTTTCTACAATGTTTTCCTTCATCGGTGGTAGATGAGGGAATTCGGCTTGACGCTTTCTCATCATTAAAATAGAAAGCTTCCTCGAATAAACTGGTGGATTACCTATGCGTGAAAGTACTAAAGGAACACCTCCAATGTGGTCCAAGTGTCCATGAGTAATGAATAGAGCGCGGATTTTATCTTTGCGTTCCTCCAAGTAGGTTGTATTTGGAATAACATAATCAACTCCCGGAGTGGCTTCAGTAGAGAAATGCATACCAGCATCTATTACGATAATATCATCACCGATTTCGATTGCTGTCATGTTCTTTCCTATTTCTTCTACTCCACCTAGAGGGATAATACGTACAACCCCTTTTTCTATCACAGGAATCTTTGTGATATTTGAGTTTTTGTATTGGTCTTTTGCACCGAATGAGCGAGAGCCAGAGTTTTGCCCAAATCTTTTTTTTGTATATTGATAAGTTGAGCTTTTGGGACTTCTTTTTTTGTCTACCCCATCAGTTGTTTTGCCAATAGGGGTGGGCTTACGATTAAAGCGATTAAACTGGGTCTTGTGTTCTCCTGGTGTCTGAGAATGAATCTTGTTTTCTATTTTTGTTTCTCTTTTATCTTCAATGCGAAGAGAGCTAAAGGAGAGTCTTGTTTTTTTTGTCATTTGTTTAATTTAGTAACATTATTTATTAATTTTTAGCAAATATTTTCCATACATTTTCTGTTTCTGTGTACCATAAATATACATTTGAAAAATGATTTGCAGCAGAAAGGACATCAAGTCCTCTAAGCTTATTAGAAACTACGTATATGAAATTTGGACTGTATAAAAAGACAGCAGGCATATCTTTTATAATTTCACTTTCAAATTGTGCGTATTTTTTAATTCTTGATTCTTCATCAACTGTGACGGAAGCGTCTTCTAGAATTTTGTCCACAGTCACGTTGGTGTACATGGCTATATTGAGGCCTGGATCTTTTCGCTGTGTTGAGTGCCAAAAGGCGAGTAGGTCAGACTCATGATTTATGATTTGCCCGAAAAGCAGAGCGTCATATTTGCGTGGACGAATTACACTTTGATTTAAATTACCAATTTCAAATGTTTTTATATCAACCTTCATTCCTACTTCTTCTAAATCTTGTTTTATTAGATCAGCAGTTTTTGCAAGTTCGGGAGCATTGCTAGTTGATATTGAAAATTCCAATGTTGTGTTTGTTTTCTTTTTATTTTTGTCTAGTGTGGTTTTTTGTAAAAATCCATCTGCTCCCTTGGACCAACCATCTTTTTTTAGACTATTCAAAGTATTTTTTATTATTTCTTCATGAGAGAGAGAAGAAGTATTTGGTGTTAATTTTTGGTAGGCAACCATATTGGGTGGTATCGGGCCATCGATAGCGACACCATATCCAAATAGCATTTCGCGTATTATTTTATTTTTATCGATTGCTTGATTTATAGCTTTTGTGATGACTTTGTCCGCAAAAAGAATATTTTGGTTTTGATTAAAGAAAAGTCCAAAGACTCTTGGTAGAACAGAGGAGTCTATCTTATAGTTTCTTTCTTTTAAAATATCTGCATTTAGTGGAGTAATAGAGCTTATTTGGTCAACAACTCCATTTTCTAATGCGTTTATTAGATCATCTTCATTTGAGTAAAAATACAAACTGAAACTTTCAATGTATGGTTCGCCTAGGATAAAATTTTTAAATGGGGTTAATTCGTAAGAATTTATTACTCCAGAGGATTCTTTTGTTGAGTCTTTTATCATATATGGTCCAGAACCAATTGGATTTGTGTTTGCTTGGTTTAGTTCTATCGGTGAATTATCCCATATGTATCTCGGCATAATGCCGATAGTTGCGTTATCTAAAAATGATGAATAGGGCTGCTTTAGTGTAAATTTAATTGTTCGTTCATCTATTTTTGTCGCGATCACACCGTCCCAGTCAATTTTTCGAGGACTTTTGATCACTGAATCCTTTGCTTTGTTAATTGTAAAAATAATGTCATCTACGCTGACTGGTTTACCGTCGTGGAAGGATATATTATTTTTCAATGTAAAGATATAATTTAAACCATCCTTAGATACTTCGTATTTTTCTGCCAAATCAGGAGTCAAAGTTCCATCTCCATTTTTTCTCATTAAGCCAGAGTATATGAGCACCGTCATGTCCAAGTCCGCGGGCGAGTTTGCAAGGAGTGGATTTATAAAACGCGGAGTTCCGATAATACCTTCATTTATTGTGCCACCACGGAGTGGAACAGAAGTCATCAATGATCTGTTGAAGGTTTCTAATAGAGATATCGTGCTTACTATGAACATTATTACTAGTACAATAAAAATAAGCCACTCTTTTTTTGAGAAAGTATTTAAAACTAAATTAATTTCGTCTTTTTTAGGCAATTTAAAATTGCGTATTCGACTATAAAGATTCATATATAAGAAATTGTTTTTGAGGTCAGTCTAAAAGCGTGCTTTTATTATTATAGACAAAAGTGCAAATAAAGCAAAAAGAATTCCACAGATGATAGATAAGTAGAAAAGAAACTTCTCAAATCCACGGCGAGTATGATGAAGAGAACCACTATCACCGCCACCTAAAGCACCCCCCAGCCCCGCAGCTGACTGCTGTAGTAGAACGGCTGTAACCAATATTACTGAAAGGATAATCTGCGCATATGGCAGAACCTTAGTGACTAAATTCATAGGTGTATTGTTGCATATTTGTCATAAAAAGGCAAATAAACTTGTTTTTGTTGCTCATTTATTGTTACAATATCTATATGAAAAAAGAAATTTCAATTTTAGGTTTGTTCCAAAAATTATTCCACAACTTTAACGCCCGCCAGATGAAGGACGCTACTTTGGCCTACAAAAAGCATCTAGACGATGGAGGTAAGATGCTTCTTGCTATGGGTGGCGCTATGTCTTCAGCTCAGATGGGTGTGACCTTGGCTCCGATGATAAAAGAAGGAAAAATACATGCTATATCTTGTACTGGTGCAAACCTCGAGGAGTCCGTCTTTCGGTTGGTGGCACATGATAGTTATAAAGATTATCCTGACTATAGATATTTTACTAAACAAGACGACGAAGATATTTTGAATAGAGGTGAGCGTAGAGTTACTGATACATCTATCCCGGAGGAGGAAGCGTTTCGTGTCATGGAGCCTATTATATTAAAGCATTGGAAAGAGGCGGAAAAAAACGATCAGCGTTTTTTTCCGCACGAATATTTTTATCAGATTCTTCTTTCAGATGAATTGAAAGGAAAATATGAAGGCAATCCTGAACACTGTTGGCTTCTAGAAGCAGCTAAGAAAAATTTACCGATCGTAGTTCCAGGATGGGAAGATTCTACCCTCGGTAATATTTTTGCTGGATATTGCAAAGCAGGAGAAATAAAGCCAAGTGTAATGAAGACCGGTGTGGAATACATGATGTACCTATATGACAGATATACAGAACTCGCCAAAGATGGTCCTGGTCTTGGTTTTTTTCAAATTGGTGGGGGTATTTCTGGAGATTTCCCGATTTGCGTAGTGCCTTCCATAAAATATGATCTCAAGAAGCCAGTACGTCCTTGGGGATATTTCTGTCAGATTTCAGATTCTACTACTTCCTATGGTTCATATTCTGGTGCAACACCAAATGAAAAAATTACTTGGGACAAGCTTACCAAAGAAACTCCAATGTTCGTGATTGAGTCTGATGCTACGATTGTCGCTCCGCTTATTTTTGAGGCCATTCTAGATAGATATATTTTGAGTGGTAAATAATAGTGAAAAAATTTCTTAAAACCATAATACTTATCATTCTTCTGGGAGTGGTATATCAATACCGAGTTCCTCTCGGTGGGCAGCTTGCTGTTTTGCGAAATGATTTTAACCAAGTTTTCACGAAGGCTCCTTGTTCCGAACCCATGCCATACACACTCGGCACTTTTGATTCCGAGTTTAATATTTCGGAAAGTTATTTTTTAAGTGCACTTTCTGACGCAGAAGCTGTTTGGGAGAAGCCATATGGGAAAGACCTTTTTGCTTATGAGCCGACGAATACCGACATCAAGGTTTTAAAAGTTAATTTAATTTATGACTATAGGCAGCAAGCTACAAGCAAGCTGCAGAGTTTAGGTATTAATGTAAAAAATGACAGAGCGTCTTACGACATGCTTAAGGCAAAATTTACGGCATTGAAGGCAGATTATAGTACGGCCAAAAATAATTATGATACACAGGTGACAGATTTTAATGCGAAGCAAAAGGTTTATGAAGCTGAAGTAAATCTTTGGAACAGTAAAGGTGGAGCTCCAAAACAGGAATTTGATAAATTAGAAGGAGAGCGTTTGTCTTTGCTTGCAGCTTCAAAAGTTTTACAAGATAAACAGACACAAATTAACGGCATGGTGGACGAAATTAACGCACTTGTCGTGGCCTTGAATCGTTTGGTTGTTACACTTAACCTTTCTGTAGAGCAATATAATACAGTTAATAGTTCGAGAGGGGAATCATTTGAGGAGGGAGTGTATTCGAGTGATGGAGCAACTAGGCAAATCGATATCTATGAATTTAGCAATAGGGAGAAGCTTGTTCGAGTTTTAGCCCATGAGTTGGGTCATGCCTTGGGTTTGGAACATATTAAGGACCCCAAAGCAATAATGTATGAGTTAAATCAAGGGAATACTGAGATTGCGACAGAGGCGGACCTGGCAGAACTCAAAGCAAAATGCACTCGTTAATGATGTATCTAGCGTAAAATAGTCCAGGTGGTATAATTTATTTATTATTAATAACTAATTATTATATGGATATCACATTTTTAATAGCAAAGATTATGGGAATTTATTTAGTAGTAAGTGGGCTCTTTCTTGTTTTCAAAGGAAAGACAGTTCCACATTTATTAAAAGATTTTTTTGATCATCCGGCTACGGTTTTTCTGACAGGTGTGATTTTAGTTTTTCTATCATCAATGTACCTTATTCAATATAATATTTGGGATGGAACAGCCGAGGCCCTGGTGACACTCTTTGTTTGGATAATCATGTTGAAAGGTTTATCTTATATATTTTTTCCTCAAATGCTAAATGAAATAGCTGTAAAGAAATTCAAGGGGTCATTTTTTGCTTACGGTGCTGTAGCAATATTTATGGGTTTGTATTTATTCTTTTTGAGTTAATTTAGTGGTTGCTTATATTCATATTAAAGTCACAGCAGGTGCGAGGAAAGAGTCCTGGAAAGAAAAATCTGAGGACCATTTTGAAGTTTCTGTAAAAGAAAAAGCAGAGAACAATATAGCGAATGCTCGAGTTCTCGAGCTTGTGGCAGAAAATTTTAAAGTTCCTGTAAATAAGGTTCGAATTGTGAACGGGCATCGCAGCCCAAGTAAATTGTTAGTTATAGAAGATCTGTAAACAGGCATTTTTTTGCAAATTAAGGTAATATAAAATACATGACAACTCTGCGAACCATTTTTTATGTCTCATGTATAATTTTTATTATTCTGCTTGTTACTCAAAATCTCTGGGTAGAAGGTTTTGTTAGGCTTATCGTTAAATTCTTTGGTGCTTTTTCTTTATATACTCCAGTGTAAAATAAATATTTTCTATAATATTTGCATATTTGAACTAAATACCTATACTGATTTTAAGGGTAGAGTTCTATAACAAAGGGAGGTGATAACGATGGGCGATCTAACAGAGATGTTTGGGGTAAATTCGAAACAAGCATTCGATTTTTTCCTTAGGTACCTCTGCGAAGAGGTCGTCTCCAAGAACGTGTCGGAGATGGAGACTCTTTATGTGGCAAGTGTCATGGCACACTATGCACAGACATCAAGACACGAGGCCATGTCCATGTCTCCGTCCGGGAGTCTTTACGATATCCTGGACACGTTCGTTTTGCCAGGATTCACTGCGGAAGGAGCTGCCGGGTTGCAGGATCCAGAGATTCTGGAAGTTGCGGGTTCGCACACTCTTCTTCTGGTTGGGTTTTTCCGAGACCAGATGAAGAGGCAACACAACCTGGGGTGGTACGTTCGTCTTGGGCAGTCATTTTTTGATAGAGCGGGTAGTCGTTTGAAGGCGGAGAAAAAAGCGGGCTTACTTCGAAGCGTCGCTCTAAATTTCCCACTATGGGCGACCGCCTGCTCAAATATGAGCAGAACATTGCGTGAGGAGCGATTCCTCCTCAAGTTCGAGTCGTGACGTGTAATCATGGGCCGCAGTTTAGACAAACTGCGGCCCACATTAGTTTTAGGGTTATAATAAATAAATGTACTATCTTTATATTCTCGAGTGTGCAGATAAAACTTTATATACTGGAATTACTACAGATTTAAAACGCAGAATTTTAGAACACAATAGTAGTAATTTGGGTGCGAAATACACAGGTTCCCGCAGACCAGTAAAAGTTGTTTATACCAAAAAATTTAAAAATAGGTCAATGGCGTCTCGCGAGGAGGCAAGGATAAAGGGGTTTAAAAGAGAGGAAAAACTAAATTTAATTAAAAAAAGAATAGCGTATGCTAAAATCATTTCATGACCCAAAATGAAGCGTTAGTAATACTGAAAACGGGAGCTAATGTTTTCCTGACTGGAGAGCCGGGTGCGGGAAAGACTCACACGGTGAATGCCTTAGTGAGCTATTTGCGTGATTCCGACATCGAGCCTGCTATAACAGCCTCTACTGGTATTGCAGCTACACACATCGGTGGGATGACGATACATTCTTGGAGCGGTATTGGGATTAGGACAAAATTAGACAAATACGATTTGGATAAAATTGCGAGTAGTGAATATATTTCCAAGCGCATCAACCGCACTAAAGTTTTGATTATAGATGAGATATCGATGCTTTCTACCAACATGCTCGATATGCTCGACATGGTCTGCCGTGAAGTGAAGCAAAACGAAGAACCTTTCGGTGGAATGCAAATAATCTTAGTCGGAGACTTTTTCCAATTGCCACCGATTGTCAAAAGAGACTTTGCTGAAGAAAAGCAAAATTCTTTGCTTGGTAATCATAGCAAGAGTGCGGGCGCCAGTGGAAATTTTGCCTACGAGTCGGGTGCCTGGACGCGGGCAAGACTGGTCGTGTGTTATCTGACGGAGCAATATCGTCAGGATGATGCAGATTTTCTTTCGGTGCTTTCAGCCATTCGTGCCAATAATGTAAAGGATGGGCATCTAGATTGTATTAATGCCAGGCAGATTGAGATGGATGATATGCCAGAGAATATTACCAAACTTTATTCGCACAATGTAGATGTGGATCGAGTTAATTGTACCGAGCTTTCGAAACTAGATGAGACAGTAAAGATATTTAAAATGAAATCAGAAGGACATGAGAAAGTAGTGGAAACACTCAAGAAAGGTTGCCTCTCTCCAGAGAAATTGGAACTCAAAGTCGGTGCCGTGGTGATGTGTACTAAAAATAATCCAAAAGAAAGATTTGCAAATGGAACACTTGGCATCGTGACCGAGTTTGATGAATTTAGTGGACAGCCTATTATCAAAACTCGAAATGGCAGACTCATCACTATCGCGCCGATGGATTGGGTCGTGGAGGAAAATGGTAAAATTCGCGCGCAAATTACACAGATACCGCTCCGCTTAGCTTGGGCTATGACAGTGCATAAGAGCCAGGGTATGAGCATGGATGCGGCAGTGATGGACCTGTCTCATGTGTTTGAGTTTGGGCAAGGATACGTGGCGCTCTCGCGAGTGCGCAGACTCTCGGGACTCTATCTGCTCGGAATAAATGAACATGCTCTCAAAGTTCATCCGGAAATTCTGAAGAAAGATATTTATTTTAAGAATCAATCTGCTGATGCAACAAAAGTCTTCGGTAATCTTTCTAAAGACGAGCTCAAAAAGATGCATGACAATTTCGTCATTGCGTCCGGGGGGAAAGTGAAAAAAGAAAAAAAGGGAAAATCCGAAAAATCTCATACAAAAAAATTAGAAGAAAAAAAGGAAGGAAAAAGAGAAACTGGAAAGCTGGAAAAAATTCGCGAAAAGCACCAAAACGCATACAGAAAGTGGACCAAGGAAGAGGAAGGGGAAGTCGTATTAAATTTCAAAAACAAAAAGTCCATAAAAGAAATAGCTATTCTTTCCGGCAGGCAAGTCGGCGGCATTCGCGCTAGGCTTGTAAAGCTAGGATTGCTGGAGGAGTAAAGATATATATGTCTATCCTCAAAAATATTTTAATAAAAAAATGCACCCGATGGGACTATAAGAGGCACAAGGAAACTGCTCGGGCATTGGCGCATGCCCGGGTGGCGTATTTTAATACCTTTTATAATTTTCCTGTTAGACGGATAAGTATTCGTAATACCAAGACTCGCTGGGGAAGCTGTTCCCAAAAGGGGAATCTTAATTTTAATTACAAAATTTTGTTTCTCCCTGCATTGATGACAGACTATATAATAGTGCATGAGCTGTGTCATTTGAAGGAGTTTAATCATTCGCAAAATTTCTGGGATTTAGTGGCGAAGATTATTCCAGAGCACAAAGTCATCAGAAAAGAACTCAAGAAAAAAGAAGTAGTAAAAACAGTGTTTTATTAAAATAATATACCATTTATGTACCACCTTTATATTCTAAAATGTACAGATAAGACATTAGTGATATAATTTCGATATGATAAATGAATTTAAAAAATTTTTGTTTCGGGGTAATGTAATAGATTTATTGGTCGGAGTGGTTATCGGTAGTTCCTTTGGGGCGCTTGTTAATGCTTTTATTGTTGATTTGATTACTCCACTAATTGGAGTGATGATAAAGGTTCCCGACTTCAGCAAGCTTACTTTTACAATAAATGGAAGTGTTTTTATGTACGGGCATCTTATTAATGTTACTATTTCTTTTGTTTTGGTGGCTGGTGTTATTTTCTTTTTTATAGTAAAACCGATCAATGTTATTATGGCTAAGAAAAACAAAGAAGAGGAAGTAAAATAAAGTGGCGCAATTAAAATATGAAAATACGTAAAAATGAGATTTTGGTATTTGTGTTGGTTTTGGTAACTTTTGTGGCTGCTTTTTTGATTTATCCATCTTTGCCAAACAAGATAGCTTCGCATTGGGGTATTGATAATGAGGTAAATGGTTATATGGGGAAGTTCTGGGGAGTTTTTCTTTTACCCATTATGATGTTCGGGTTTGCAATATTATTTATGGTTATTCCTCGCATAGACCCAAAAAGGCAAAATATAGAGAAGTTTGAAAAATATTTTGATAATTTTGTTTTGGGTTTTATGTTTTTCTTTATGTATATTTACGCTCTGACTATTTTCTGGAATCTTGGTTATCGTTTTATTCTTATACAATTTATGGCACCGGCTTTTGCAGTATTGTTTTATCTCATTGGAACAATGATTAAATATGCCGAGCCAAATTGGAGCATCGGGATCAGAACTCCATGGACACTTTCGAATGAAGATGTTTGGTATAAAACACACAAGCTGGGAGGAAAGTTATTTCAAATAGTTGCCGCTGTTTCTCTCCTCGGAATGATATTACCTCAATATGCTATTTATTTTGTTGTAGTTCCGATTATTTTAGTAGCAATTTATTTAGTAGTGTACTCATATTTAGAGTTTCGTAAAAAAACAACATAAAATTAAAACTTTATAGCATGGTATAATAAAATAATGTGTATAAAACCTCACATATATCTAATACTTGTAATGTTTATATTAGTCGGAGCGATGATGTATTCCGCGTTTAATTTTCAATTATCAAACAAAAAGAAAATTAATCCAGTTGCTTGCACGATGGAAGCCAAGCTTTGTCCAGATGGCTCGGCAGTGGGGCGCTCGGGACCGAAATGTGAATTTGTAGAGTGTCCAAGTCGAGTAGTACAGCCAATAGAGGAAAATACAGCAGTATTAAATCAGAAAATTTTAAATGAAGGAATTTATATAACTCCACTTCAGGTTGTCTCAGATAGTAGATGCGGGGCTGGAATGCAGTGTTTTTGGGCCGGAGAACTAATAATAAAAGTAAGATTAGAAAAAGAAACAGTAATGAAAGAAGTTGATTTAAAAGAACGGGGCACCGTAGTATTTGAAGGTAATAATATAACTTTTTCTTGTGTTGTACCCGAAGACAAAACAAATCCTATCACTCCATTTGAAAATTATAAATTTGTGTTTAAAGTTGTTCCTATAGGGAGTAAGGGTGTAATTTCTGGCAAGGTTACTTTGGGTCCGACTTGTCCGGTAGAGCGTATTCCTCCTGACCCAAATTGTGCACCAAGAGGCTATGCAACTTCAATCAGTGTTATAGAAAATTTTGGCACACAAATCGTAAAAACAATTATTCAAAGTGATGCAGGTGGCGCTTTTAGTGTCACTCTTTCTCCAGGTACGTACATCTTGCAAGCGCATGGTGGCAATGTTTTGCCGAGGTGTCCTGATGTTTCGGTTGAAGTGAAAAATGGTCAAACTACAACTGCTGATATTTCTTGCGATACGGGGATAAGATAATATTATTATTTAAATTATTATATTATGAACAATGCTTATAATTGGTACTCACAATTAATTAAACCTACATGGTCACCGCCTTCATGGCTTTTTGGTCCTGTGTGGAGTGTGCTTTATGTTTTGATTACAATTTCTTTTGGGAAAGTTTTTATAATGGGCTGGCAGAAACAAATACCTTTTCTTATAGTTTTACCATTTATACTTAATTTATTTTTTAATATTATTTTTACTTTTATACAATTTGGATTAAAAAATAATTTACTCGCGGCTCTGGATATATCCTTTGTTTTAATAACACTAGTCTGGGCTATGATAGCAATATATCCATATGTAAAATGGGTCACCTATATACAGGTACCATATTTAATCTGGGTTACATTTGCGACAGTTCTCCAGCTCACTATCACTTATTTAAATTTCAAACAAATAGTAGTATAATTTGTATATAAAAATTTTATTAATTATCTAAATATACATGATAGACCCAACAAAAATAGATCTGAATCAGTTACCAAAGAGGTTTGTGGATGGTGCTCTCGGAGGTCATAGTAAGGAGATTTTTTCCTTTGCTTTAACTTCGGGTAATAATCTAGATTCCTTTGCTACAACACCACAAGTGATGAAGAGCATTTCTATTTGGATGAGTAAACAAATAGAAAATTACGAAAAACAATTTGGTGTTATAGACATGACACCACCTAGTGTGGTGAGCCCACTTCAGGTCTCAGACCTTAAGAAGTAGAAGTATTTATGAAATTAAAATTAAAACGCTTTTTTGTTTTCCTAATTTGGTGTTTTGGTTTTTTTATTGTTTTTGTCCTACTTACAAACCTGATTGTTTTTTTCAGAGCAAAACCCTATATTTATAAAAGCTTAAATGACGTAAGTGCGGCACAAGTAGTATTGATTCCTGGCGCTGCCATATTAAAGAATGGTGAACCTTCTTCTATTTTTAAGGATAGGGTCAATATTGCAATAGAACTGTACCAAACAAAAAAAGTTTCTAAAATTTTAGTCTCTGGAGGTGATAGCGCAATTTCACACAATGAAGTAAATCCTGTTTATAATTATTTATTAAAAAACAATATTCCAAAAGAAGATATTTTTCTAGATCATGCTGGGTTTGATACATACAGTACTATGTACCGCGCACGAGATATTTTTAAAGTTTCCTCTGTTGTTGTTTCGACTCAATCATTTCATTTACCTAGAGCTATTTTTGTAGCTAGAATGTTGGGAATTGAGGCTTATGGTATTTCTGCGGATAATGGGAATATTCTTTTAAAGAATTATGTCCGCGAAATTTTTGCTAATGAAAAGGCAGTGTTTAATCTAATTTTCCAGATCAAGCCAAAGTTTTTAGGGGAAGCAATACCTATTATATAAGTATTGATAAACAACCAAAAACGCTAATATTTTGAGTGTTTTTGGTGCTTGACAGTCAAAATTCCATAGTATATACTTTCCGAGCGTCTTACCTTATATGGGATAGGGCGTTTTCATTTAAGAAACTCTTTGAAAAATTAATAACTTGAGAACCCCGGCTAGGAGCCGGGAGCAAGTCCTCAAATGTTTGTTTGAAGAAGTACATAAAAAATAATTTACGAGCTAGGAACATTTGAGATTCCGCGACAGATAGTCATGTTGCGAGAATCTTTATTACAAAAATACATTGCTGTTTTTTGTTTTGTTTCGTTCTAACAATTTCAGCCTTAGGCTGATCCGCCTTAATTGGCGGAAACTTTTAGTTAGAGTTTGATCCTAGCTCAGGATGAACGCTGGCGGCGTGGATAAGGCATGCAAGTCGAACGGACTTTCTATATTCTAAGATGCGATTATATCAAGTCAAAGGTCGTAGAAAGTTAGTGGCGAACGAGGTAGTAATACATAGGAACTTCCCCTTCAGTCGTGAATAATCCGTCGAAAGACGGACTAATACACGATGGTCTCACTGATTAATTTCTTTGAGTAAAGTTTTAACGCTGAAGGAAAGGCCTGTGCGATATCAGCTAGTTGGTAGTGTAATGGACTACCAAGGCTATGACGTCTAGGGGAGCTGAGAGGCTGACCCCCACCGATGGTACTGAGACACGGACCATACACCTACGGGTGGCTGCAGTCGAGAATCTTCCACAATGGACGAAAGTCTGATGGAGCGACGCCGCGTGATTGATGAAGTCCCTCTGGGACGTAAAGATCTTTTATGAGGGAAGAAGTTTATTGACTGTACCTCATGAATAAGAGGCTCCTAATCTCGTGCCAGCAGGAGCGGTAATACGAGAGCCTCGAGCGTTATCCGGAATTATTGGGCGTAAAGGGTGCGTAGGTTGTTCTGTTAGTCTTTTGTCAAAGCCCCGGGCTTAACCTGGGATATGCGAAAGAAACGGCAGAACTTGAAAGTGCGAGAGGTATACAGAACTCATGGTGTAGGGGTGAAATCCGTTGATATCATGGGGAATACCAAATGCGAAGGCAGTATACTGGCGCATATTTGACACTGAAGCACGAAAGCGTGGGTAGCGAATGGGATTAGATACCCCAGTAGTCCACGCCCTAAACGATGATCTCTCGCTATTCGGAGTATCGACCCTCTGAGTGGCTTAGCTAACGCGTTAAGAGATCCGCCTGGGAAGTACGGCCGCAAGGCTAAAACTCAAAGGAATAGACGGGGACTTGCACAAGCAGTGGATTATGTGGTTTAATTCGATGGTAAACGAAGAACCTTACCAGGGTTAGAAATCCTAGTGAAAGCCCGCAGAAACGCGGGGCCTCGCAAGACTCTAGGACAGGTGATGCATGGCCGTCGTCAGTTCGTGGTTTGAATTGTACCCTTAAGTGGGCTAACGAACGCAACCCTCGTTGTGTGTTACAAGTGTCACACGAGACCGCCCCCG
>JBAXTS010000011.1:0-29433 GCA_037130055.1 bacterium
GGCAACGTCGGCATCGGGACGACGAATCCCGCCAATTTCAGACTCCAAGTTGCTGGAAGTATAGGTCCTAATGCTACAAATTCTTATAACCTCGGAGGTACGGGAAATAATTGGGGTTGTCTTTATTATAACAACGGACAGACTGGAACTTGTGCTTCAGACGCGCGTTTGAAAACAAATGTTGCTGATATTGTTTTTGGCTCTGACCCATTAGCGCAACTTTCAGGTCTCCGTTTACGTACTTTTAGTTTTATTAGTGACAACACAGACAGCATGTACAATGGACTTATCGCTCAAGAAGTAGAACAAGTCGCACCAGAATTAGTGGTGACGAGTAGTGATGGCTACAAGGCTGTAAAGTACGGCGATATCCAATGGCTGACAGTCGCCGCGATACAGGAATTGAACACTCATATTGGCCCAATGCCTGTTATTGCAGGGGTTTTGGGCCTAGGAGCTGATAGCAACCCTCAATGTGTCACGGGAGATACTAGGTTGCGTCGCAGACGCAGACGAAGAAAGGGTGGGGAAACTGGCGCCGATGTTGAGGATGATTTTGAAGAAATTTTTATTAAAGATATATTACCAGGAGATGAAATAATGTCGCTTGATGAAGAAAAAAAACGAGTAGTATATGCAAAAGTGAATGCGCTTCTAGACATGGGAGTTCAAGAAATTTATGAACTCACCACATCATCAGGTCGAAAGATTCGTACTACAAAAAATCATCCGTATCTTGTACGAATTTCTAAATCTTAATTTTTTAATTTATAAACAAATTACAATTTACAATGTCTAAAATTAAAAAAAATTTGGTAGAAAATGGCAGAGAAACATATCACGGATGGGCAATGAAAGGTCGATTTTGCCACATAGTCGTGATATTTTGTGGTGTGTTTTCCGTGATATAAGCCGTGATACGATATTATTGTGTTAAAATAAAAGAATGGAAAAAGATTTTGATAAATGGAATAATCAAAAAAAGGTTATTCATAATTTAGGGGAAAATAAATTCTATCATCCTCGGGATATTTGGTGGTGCCGTATAGGGTTAAATGTTGGTTTTGAACAAGACGGCAAAGATATAGATTTTGAAAGACCTGTTCTTGTTCTAAAAGCTCTTGGTAAAATTTGCTTAATTGCACCGCTTACCACTTCTCCTCAAAAACATGAATACAGAATTCCGGTTGGATCGATTGAAGGGAAAAAAGCAGTAGTAATTCTTTCTCAAATAAAAGTAGTTGACACAAAGAGATTTTCTGAAAAAATTGGAGTTCTAAATAAAGAAATATTCAGTAATATACAAAAACACATCAGAAATTTCTTCTAATGTATTTTTGTATATTTTCTCCCTTCTTGCGAAGGGCGAGCCCGAAGGCACTTGTGTTCAAAGTATATCAAACCATAAATGAAAGTCAAATGAAGAACAACAAAAAAGAGTATCCAATATTGGGTCGTCCCAGTGCCGATGTTGCAGGAGCAAATACTGACAAAGTTCCTGTGGTGCATGTGGAGCAAAATATAAAGATGGCTTGTCCATTTTGTGGGGGTATTGGTTTTGTTCGTCGTGGTACTAGAACTAAAAAACACGAGGTCGTTCAACTTTTCAAATGTAAGAATGCAGAATGTAAAAAGACTTTTACTGATAGTGCAGTCAAAGGTCGTCGATATCCGATGGAAGTCATTATTGATTCTATTAGTTATTATAATTTAGGTTTTACACGTGAAAAAGTATGTGGAATCATTCATCAGCTATATAAGAAAATAAAACCAGAGCCGGAGACGATATCTCGTTGGGCAGAAGAATATGCCGGCCTTTGTGCTTACAACAAGATGCGTTCCTATGGGCTTAAACTTTTTGGTCCGATGGAAGTGTTAGATGTAGTCACAATGGCGCACCACCAGCTTTATCGTTTTCGTTATCATAAAGCAAAAATTATTTTAATGATGCAAGATTATAAAAACCGTAATTTCTATCCATTAAAAGAATATTTAGATGCAGTTTCAACAGAAACTCCCCATCAATTTTTTAATTCTGGAGAACGTATTTCTGATGTACGCAGTATGTTTAGTACAGCAGATATGGTAGTGACATCTAAAACAAATTATGCAAACAGATTAGCAGAATTTGCATTGAAAGGTGTATCAAAAAACAAAGACAGACATGAAGGAATTCAGAAATTTATGATTGCGAATGATTCAGTCACAGTGGCGACAGAAGTGCCTGTGTATATAAGGCGTGAAGATATCGAATATATGCAGAATGCGCTCAATTTTCAAATTATTGGAGAAGAGGGTATAACTTTTAGGAAAAGGGCTACGCGAGAAGGGAAAAAATCTGCAAAAGGGAAGGATTTAAAGAAAGACAAAGTCGGCACTGAATCCTTTCAAATACCAGAATTACTAACGGGTCACATAGATTTGGTTCAAGTAAGAAACGGACAAATTCATCTATTGGATTATAAACCAAATGCAAAAAAGGAGAAGCCAATCGAGCAACTTACATGGTATGCACTCGCATTGTCACGGCTCACAGGTTTGAGATTGTATGAATTCAAATGTGGGTGGTTTGACGAGACGGATTATTTTGAGTTTTATCCGCTTCACGTAGTAAAGAAAATTATGAATAAGAAGAAAAGGAGCGTGTCCTTTAGGTCTGGAGTCAAAGTAGAGATTCCGAGGGATGATGTTATCCAAATTGTGCGACGCAGATAAATATATGCAATACAATAATTATAAAACAGGATTTAAAAAGTTTACGCCTAAAAAACCAGTTCGTAGTTTTAGAGATTTAGAAGTTTATCAAAAAACTTTAGAATGTTCTGTCTTGATTGATAAAGATATATTGCCTGTGTTAGAGAAGGTGAAAGACCCCAGATTGGAGGAATTATCTAAAAATGCGATGGCAATTCCTCTGTACATTAGTGAGGCGCACTCGCTTCGTTTTGCTGATTTTGCTTTAGCTTTGGGTTATATAGAAAAAGCATTATCCGGTTGCAATAGGATGTCTGTTTACCTTGATCACATTAAAGGATTATATGGGGATAAGGTAAAGGTTGACTTGATAGAAGATTTAATTAATCGCTATACGCTAGTCCGTGGTAAGATATTTCGACTTGAACAATCTTGGAAAAAATTTATAAATCAAGAAAAAGATATTAAGAAATAAGTTAATTAATTTTTTGTATTTTTTTTGCTATAATTGAGTTATAATATATCAATATATGAGTTTATCATCACAAAAAATTATGAGTAAAAAAAGAGGATGGTATAAAGTATCAGATTTGGCTCTCGGTATGGAAATCGCAGTGCCTAAAAGCTCTCTAATGGAAGGGGAGGATGATATTTTTTGGGATAAAATTGTTTCCATAAAGCATGTTGGCCGTGAACAAGTTTATGATATTGAAGTAAAAGACACACATAATTTTATTGGTAATGATATTTTTGCCCATAATACTTATGTAAATATGGGGGAAGCACTCTCTGCTTCCATGAATGCTATAAGTGAGCTTGATCTTAATTTAAACTCCATCGCAGGCACCATCACTCCTCTTGCTGGTTCTCCTTCAGAATCTTTTGCCACAGCTTTCTTTAATAATATCAAAACAACTATCGGTGCATGGTTGGCAGATACGGGGAATGGCATAGCAAGAATTTTCGCTGTAGAAATAACTGTTCGTAATTTGGATGTGGACAATCTCTGTCTGAATGATGCCACAGGGAAAACTTGTATTACAAAAACTCAATTAGACAACCTTCTCGCAAACAGTGGTAGCTCTATCAGTAGTGATACTGGTGTGATTCCCAATCCACCACCAGCTCCAGATGCCCCTATCACTGACCTCACATATTCTCCAGATGGTTTGAGCGCGCCTATTATTACTCTAGATGGAGAGACACTAATAAGTATGGATGTAGGCTCTACTTATGTAGAGCGAGGAGCGCTGGCGAAAGATAGTACTGGGGCTTCACTTGAGACTGTTGTCACTGGCGCTGTGGACACAAGTACTCCGGGAACTTATGTAATACATTATAATGCTATAGATGCGATAGGGAATAAAGCGACAGAAGTCACGAGGACAGTGACAGTTAATGCATTACCAGATACTCCACCGACATCTTAAATTATTATTAACAAATTTAGATTAGATTATTATTCGTCGTTTTTAAAATGTAGTACAATCCCGGAGTAGAACTTTGTAAAAAGTTTCACTACAGGATATAATAAGTATATGCAAACAAATATTTTTGACAGGTTTTCGTTTATAGCATTGTTTTTAGTTGTGATTTTATTACCAGTTTTTTGTTTACCTTTTACCAATATCCCAGTTGAGACTTCAAAGGGGTTGCTCTTGGTTTTGGGTCTCACTTGTAGTGTGGTCTTTTGGGCTATAGCTCGGTTCTCTGATGGTAAAATAGTTTTCCCAAAATCTTGGCTCTTGGTGTCTGGGCTAGGCATAGCTTTTGTGTTCTTGCTTTCTTCTCTTTTTTCCAAAAGTTCTGAGGTTTCAATGTTTGGTACTATGTTTGATATTGGGTCTTTCTATTTTGTTTTTACTGCTGTAGTTTTTATGATTATGTCCTCTATCGTTTTCAAAAGTCCAAAGCAAGCAAAAATAGTTTTACTAGGAATTATTCTATCTTCTGTTTTTGTTTTAATTTTTCAAAGTATTCATTTGTTTTTTCCACAAGCTCTTTCTCTCGGCATATTGGCTGACAAGACTAGCAATGTACTCGGTACTTGGAATGGGCTTGGCCTATTCGCTGGATTTGCATGTTTGATGTTTCTTTTGGTCATAGAATTCTTCCCGATTTCTAAAATAGAAAAAATTCTTCTTGAAGTTTTCATTCTAATTTCAATACTCGTAGGAGCTGCAGTGAATTTCCCTTTGGTTTGGGTATTGCTCGGTATTTCTAGTTTAATAATTTTTGTTTATAAAATTTCTATCACTTTTAATGGCAACATAGAAGAGGGTAAAGAGAGACATTTCCCTGTAATTTCTTTTACTGTCATGATGATAGCGCTTCTTTTCTTTGTGTCGGGGCAATTTATCGGAGGTTTTATACCAAATCGTTTACAAATATCAAACACCGAAATCAGCCCTTCTTTTACAGCTACTGTGGAAACAACAAAAGGTGTATTGATGAAGAATCCATTGCTTGGTATCGGTCCAAACAGGTTTGGAGAAGCTTGGTCAATGTATAAATCTCAATATATAAATGACACGCAGTTTTGGGATACTTCTTTCAACTCGGGCTCTGGTTTACTGCCTACAATATTTGCTACTACTGGAGCTCTCGGTATCTTGTCGTTCATTACTTTTTTTGTTTTACTTTTATTTATTGGTATAAAGTCAGTATTCTCTAGTATAAAGAATGGTACAAATTGGGAGATTGTGGCATTCTTTGTATTGTCTCTATATTTATTTGTTTCATCTTTCTTTTATTCTACAGGTTCAGTGATGTTTTTATTGTCGTTTGCTTTTACTGGAATATTTATTGGACTTTCTGCTTTTGGTTCAGGTCAAGAAAAGTTAATATCATTCTTGAATGATCACAGGAAGAGCTTCTTTTCTATACTCATACTTATTTTTATGGTTATATTGTCGGTCGTATTTGCTTTCAAGTATCTAGAGAGGTTTGTTTCAGTATCATACTTCGGTAGAGCAGTACTCGCATCTACGGAGCCTCTCGCAGAGGACTCTATCAACAAAGCTCTTTCTTTATATCAAAATGATTTATATTTACGAACATACTCGCAGATATATCTCGTAAAATTGAATGCCATAGCCAATAAGGGTTCAGAGCTGTCTGATGCTGACAAGGCAGAGCTCCAAACGAGTTTCGAACAAGCTATCAGTAGTGCTCAAATGGCGACGAAATATAATCTATCCAATTATTTAAATTTCCAAATGCTCGGCTCGGCATATCAAGCTGTCGGGTCTCTCGGAGTCAAAGATGCATATACCAACGCAGTCACCGCATTCAAGAGCGCATCTATCCTAAACCCACTGAATCCTGGCCTCAAGCTCGCTATCGCTGGCGCATTGTTTGTAGATGGTAAGGTGAGTGATGCCAAAGATTATGCAAATCAAGCTTTAGCTCTAAAGCCAGACTATATAGATGCCTTGATTACTCTTTCAGAAATAGCAAAGAAAGAAGGCAATATGAGTGGTGCAGAGACTTATGCAAAACAAGCCTTATCTCTCAGTCCCACTGACAAGAGTTTGATTCAATACGTAAATTCATTAAATGTTCCTACTCCAGCTCCTACCGTCTCAGAGCCTACTACTAATAAAACTAAAAAATAAAGATATAAGTAATGGAAAGAATCTTAAGAATTTTTACTAAAGAGTCTGGAAGCATAAACCAAGCTGCGCTTCTTTTAGGTTCTCTGACATTGTTATCTCAAATCTTAGCTCTTTTTCGTGACCGCTCTATCGCGCACTTTATCGGGCCATCTGCTTCACTCGATGCTTACTATGCGGCTTTTCGTGTTCCAGACCTTATATTTATATGTATTGCATCGCTTGCTTCTATCACCGTACTGATTCCTTTTATCGTTGCAAAAATGAAAGGGGATGAGGTGACGGATCAGGCCAAGAAATACCTTAACGATGTTTTTACTGTTTTTTTTAGTTTGATGGTTTTGGTTGCCTTTGTTGCATTTTTTTTGATGCCATTTCTCATTCCTTTTATTGCTCCAGGTTTTACGCCAGAGCACCAGGCTGAGGTCATAATGCTATCACGGATAATGTTGCTTTCGCCTATTTTGATGGGCCTATCGAATCTATTTGGTACAGTTACTCAGCTCTTCCATAAATTTTTCATTTTTTCTTTAAGTCCAATTTTTTATAATTTTGGAATTATTATTGGGGTTTTGTTTCTTTATCCAGTCTTTGGAATTTATGGACTTGCGATGGGTGTGGCACTTGGAGCATTGATGCATTTTGGTATTCAGGCACTTTCCTCTCATTCCTCTGGTTTTACACCCAAATTTTCTTTTCCACTTCGGTCAATAAATATTCAAGATATAAGAAATGTGGCCACTACCTCTCTCCCTAGAACTTTGGGTCTCGCATTCAACAACATTGCTCTCATTTGTATTATTGCGCTAGCTTCGTTTTTGAAAAGTGGCTCCATATCTATTTTTAATTTCTCATTTAATCTTCAATCAGTACCACTCAATATCATAGGTATATCCTATGCCGTAGCTGCTTTCCCGACACTGGCAAAGTCATTTAGTTGTGGTAAAAAGGATGAATTCAAACAACATTTGAAAGAAGCTTCTAGGGCAATTGTTTTCTGGTCATTGCCAGTAATATTTTTATTTATCGTACTCCGAGCACAGATAGTGCGTGTGATACTCGGTTCAGGAACTTTTTCTTGGGACAATACTCGTCTAGTGGCAGCTTGTCTCGCGATTTTTTCAATTTCAATTCTAGCGCAGGGGATGATTACCTTACTCTCTCGTTCTTATTATGCGACAGGGAATACTAGACGTCCGCTTATTGTCAATTTTTGTTGTTCTATTTTTATAATAATTTTGTCATTTATACTTATACATCTTTTTGAAAACGTGCCAATGTTTCGGTATTTTATAGAATCAATGCTCAAAGTCAGTGACATAGATGGTACAGAAGTGCTAATGCTTCCACTTGCGTATTCTGCCGGAACAATTTTGAATTTTATTTTACATTGGTTTTTTGTGAAGAAAGATTTTATGCCAAACGAATCATTTATAACCAAAACATTTTTTCAAAGTTTAGGGGCTTCATTTTTCTTGGGACTCGTCTCTTATGTATCCTTAAATATTTTATCTCCAATATTTGGCACTACTACATTCTGGGGAGTCTTATTGCAGGGTTTTATTTCTGGAATTTTGGGCATAGCCTCAGCAGTAGTTGTTTTATATTTACTCAAAAACGAAGAATTAAAGGAACTAACGAAGACCCTCATGACCAAGTTTTGGAAAGCAAAAATCATCGCTCCATCTCCGGAAGAGCTCTAATATCTATTTTTCTGTGTTATAATAGGCGCACGGGCTTTATTTAGTCCATTTTTTGTATTATATGGGAAGAGATTATTCAAACTTGCACAGAGGCCTCGTGCTCAAATATTATTGGAGTGTAGCAAAGCATTACAAAATGTCTTTTTTTCTGATTATATTTTCTATGCTTATAGCGTCTACATTAGATGTATATATACCACTTCAATATTTGAAACTCTGGAACGTATTGAGTGCAAATGATTTTACGTTAGTATCTGTCGCTAGGTCAATAATTATTTTTATTTTGTTATTTAATATATGTCGCTGGATATTCCGCAGAATTTCAGGATTCGCTTTATCTTATTTTGAGGCTAATGTAATGGCTGGTCTTCGCGAGCAAGCATTCTCATACATGATGGGGCATTCGCATACTTTCTTTGCAAATAACTTTGGTGGTTCTCTTACTCAGAAGATAGGTAAATATGCTAGAGCATTTGAGAAATTGACAGACAGGATGACGACAGATGGCTTGCCACTAATTGTTCGTAGTGTGGGTACTGTTATAGCATTCTATGCTTTTTTGCCAAAATATTCTTATATCTTGGGAGTTTTTTGTATTATATTTTTAATTACAGCGTTTATTTATATTCGTTATAAATTAAAATATGACATCATATCATCAGAGGCCGATTCAAGAACAGTCGGAGCACTGGCTGATTCTATAGGCAATCACGCATCTATACAATTATTTACTGGTACTAAGTATGAAGAAGATCGTATAGGAGAGATAGTTCAAGACCAAAGAAAAAAAGCCACACTAAACTGGTATTTGTGGGAGGGCTTTGCTACGATTCAATCATTTTATTTACTCTGTGTTGAATTTATCATCTTCTGGATAATCCTAGGAGATTGGGGTCTAGGATTGGTCACTTTGCCTATCGTTATTTTATTACAGAATTATTTTATGCGTCTAGTAGATAGCTTGTGGAGTTTTGGTGGCATAGTACGTGCATATTATGAGAGCTTTGCTGACGCAGAAGAAATGGCTGTTATCCTAAATACTCCTTATGAAATAATAGACAAACCCATAGATGTATTGACCAATGCAAAAGGCAGGGTTGTCTTTGATAATGTCACATATGTTTATGAGAATAATAATTCTAAAGTATTAGATGGTTTTTCTTTGGATATTCCTGCTGGTCAGAAGATAGCCATAGTGGGTTCTTCTGGTGCAGGCAAAACTACATTTGTGCGTTTACTCATGAGGTTGTTCAATATATATTCTGGTAAAATAATGATTGATGGAATCGATATAAATAATATTAGCCAAGAGAATTTACGTCATGAGATTGCGTTTGTTCCGCAAGACCCAGTTCTATTTCATCGTACACTAATGGAGAATATTCGTTATGGTAAGCGTGATGCGACAGATAACGAAGTCTTGAATGCAGCACACCTTTCTCACTGTGATGAATTTATCGAGGCATTACCAAATAAATATGAGACTTATGTAGGAGAAAGGGGCGTAAAGCTTTCTGGTGGTGAACGCCAGCGTGTCGCTATAGCAAGAGCTATCCTTAAGAACGCTCCAATACTTGTGTTAGATGAAGCAACATCCTCACTTGACTCTCACTCTGAATCATTAATTCAGGATGCGTTACATACACTCATTAAAGGGAAAACAACAATAGTTATAGCGCACAGACTTTCAACTATACGAGAGATGGATAGGATTATTGTAATTGAAAAAGGAAAAATAATTGAAGATGGAGTCCATGATGAACTTCTCAAGAAAGAAGATGGATTGTATAAAAAATTATGGGACTTGCAAGCAGGAGGATTTAAAAATAGAATATAATTTATATTATGGATTTAAAACACATAAGAAATTTTTCTATTATAGCGCACATAGACCATGGTAAAAGTACCTTGGCTGATAGGATGCTTGAGATTACACATACTATAGAGACTCGTAAAATGCGCGACCAAGTGCTTGATTCTATGGATTTAGAAAGAGAACGAGGCATTACTATCAAAATGCAACCAGTTAGAATGGAGCATGTTTTAGATGGGGAGAAGTACATTTTGAACCTTATAGACACACCCGGGCATATAGATTTCTCTTATGAAGTTTCTCGGGCCTTAAAGGCAGTGGAGGGCTCTATTTTACTTATTGACTCAACGCAGGGTGTGCAGGCGCAAACCCTCACCACGCTCGCCATGGCGCGCGAGGGAGGACTCAAAATCATTCCTGTTCTATCAAAGATTGATTCGCCTTTGTCCCGAGTGGAAGAAGTAAAAGAAGAAGTTATCCAGCTTCTTGATTGTAGTAGCGATGAAATACTTTTGGTTTCTGGACGCACAGGTGAGGGTGTAGAAGATTTACTTCGTGAAGTTATAAAACGAGTTCCAGCCCCGGTAGAGAATTACCATGGAGACAATGTTTTGCGTGCTTTAGTTTTCGATTTTAAATATTCAAATCATAAAGGCGTAATTGTCTTTGTGAGAATCTTGGACGGCCAAGTAAAAAAGGGTGATAGCTTGATGTTTTCTATTTCTGAAGAAAAATTTACTGCTCTTGAAGTCGGTACATTTTCCCCAGAAGAAACTCCTCGAGACATGCTTTCTTCTGGTGATACAGGGTATATCGTAACCGGAATAAAAAAACCAGGTATCGCCTCTGTAGGAGATACTATTACTATGTTTAAAAATCCTCTTCCAGCACTTTCGGGCTACATGAAAGCTCTTCCTGTGGTTTGGGCTTCTGTTTTTCCCGAAGATGCTGATGATTTTACTGAGCTCAAAGCATCACTCGGTAAACTTAAACTTTCAGACTCGGCTTTTTCTTATGAAGAAGAATCTTCAGGGTCTCTCGGGCGTGGTTTTCGTTGTGGATTTCTTGGAATGCTACATTTAGAAATTATTACAGAAAGATTAAGAAGAGAGTTCAATTTGGATTTGGTTATTACTACTCCATCTATTACTTATGAAGTGACAAACAAACAAGGAAAGAAAGAAAAAATTTATTCCCCGTATTTTTTTCCTGATGATGGAAATATTGAGGGTGTTTTCGAGCCATGGGTTGATGTAAAAATAATTAGCCCTTCACCGTATATAGGGGCCATAATGCAGCTTCTATTTGACCATGAGGCAGAGGTTGGTGAGACGGACAATTTTGGAGACAACAGGTCATCCATCAGTGTGAAAATGCCACTTCGGGAGTTAATGCGTAATTTCTTTGATGAATTAAAAAGTGTTTCATCTGGGTACGCTTCTATTTCATATGAGTTGAATGAGAATCGTGATGCAAATGTTACGAGACTGGATATTTTGGTTGCAGATGAGATAATACCAGCTTTTTCTCGTGTTATTTCAAAAAAGAGAGTAGAAGAAGAGGCAGAAAAAGCTGTAGAAAAATTGCATGGATTACTTCCACGACAAATGTTTTCTCTGAAAATTCAAGGCAAGGCTCTCGGGCGCATTATTTCTTCTCGCTCTATGTCTGGTATGAAAAAAGATGTGACTCAACATATGTATGGTGGAGATATCACACGCAAGATGAAGCTCAGAGAGAAACAGAAAAAAGGGAAAAAGAAAATGAAAGAAAGAGGTAGTGTAAACATACCCCAGGATGTATTTCTAAAAATGATGCGGTCATCTAACGACTAGCGAAAAATCGGAGAATATAGCAGTAGCATGCTGACGATAATCAATACGCTGACAAATGCCCAAACAAATTGAATTTTCTTTTGATGTTTTTTATTGAAAAGCATATACTGAGTGTATCATAATATGAGAAATTTTCAACAAAAAAGTCGTTTGATGAAAGCATTGGAGTCAAAACCGGTTTTGATAATTTTAGGAATTTTTATATTAATTTTTGCTTGGAATGTTTTTGGTTTTTGGTCTAGAATGGAGGAAACATCTAAAAATAAGAAAATAATTGAAGACAGGGTAGATGCACTAAAAGTACAGAAAGAAAAACTTGCTTCTGATATAAATAGTTTGAATACAGTTGAAGGCAAAGAGAAACTTTTTAGAGAAAATTTTGGTTTAGCGAAAGAAGGAGAAAATTTAATTATAGTAGTTGATGACAAAAACCAGCCAGAAGTTCCCAAAACAGGTTTTTCTTCTGGGTTTTGGTCTAAATTATTTTTTTGGAGAAAATAGCTAAATAATGCTTGTTTTTAGGCTAGATTTGTTGGTATAATAGAGCTATGAAAATAACATTTTTTGAGGTATCAAAGGCAGAACAAGCCTTTTTTTCTGAGTCACTTATTGGTAAGGATGTATCTTTTTTTGAAGAAAAACTAGATGAAAATAATATTGGTAGAGCTAAAGACGCCGATATTATTTCTATTTTTGTTAATTCATCCCTAAATAAAAATATTATTGAAGCATTGCATAGTCTAAAATATATTATTACACGCTCGACAGGATTTGACCATATCGATACGGAATATTCTAAGACTAAAGGAATCCAAGTTTCAAATGTTCCAGCTTATGGTTCACAAACTGTGGCAGAGTTTACTTTTGCTTTGCTTTTGACATTATCTAGACGAGTTTATTGGGGAAGTCATCAGTTGAAGGAAGGTGCAAATTTTGATCTTGCTCAACTTGAAGGTTTTGACCTAGAGGGCAAGACTCTCGGTGTTGTAGGCACAGGCAAAATTGGCCAGAATGTAATAAAGATTGCAAAAGGTTTCAGCATGAACGTCATAGCTTCTGATCCATATCCGAAACAAGAATTGGCCAGCTTGTTTGGTTTTAAGTATGTAGATTTAAATACATTATTGGGAGAGGCCGATGTCGTCACCATACATGTACCTTATATGCCAGACACACACCACCTTATCAATACAGAAAACTTAAAGAAAATTAAAAAGGGATCAGTTTTTATAAATACAGCACGCGGAGAAATAGTAGAGACCGAAGGATTGCTTGCTGCTTTAAATGATGGAAGAATCAAGGCTGCAGCCCTAGATGTATTAGAAGGCGAGCGAGACCTAAAACAAGAAAAAACACTTGCATTTGGCACGGACCCCAAGGTTGAGCGCATGGAAACAATGCGAAAATTGGCCGAAGATCATATTTTAATTGACTTGCCAAACGTAATTGTTACTCCTCACATGGCATTCTTTACAAAGGAAGCAGTGGAAAGGATTATGCAGACTACTGTTTCCAATATAAATAATTTTCTTGTTGGCAAATTTGAAAACATAGTAAACAAATAAACATGGAAAGCAAGATTAAAAATATATATGATTTGGGAACTACAGAGAATCGCAAGCTAGCCCTCTGTATCGCAGAGGCTGGATATGAATCCATAGATACAAGAAATGTTGTTTTTAATTCTATCAAGCTTCAAGATAATGTTTTGACCATTTTAGGAGAGAGTTTTGACTTATCAAAATTTAAAAAAATTAAAGTTGTTGGTTTTGGCAAATCCTCATGCGAGGCAGCACAGGCGCTTGAAAAAATTTTAGGATCCAAAATTGCAGACGGTGCAGTGATTGGCCTAGAGAAAATTACCTGTGAATATATAGAGACTTTTTCTGGTACACACCCAAGGCCATCTATTGCGAATATCGAGGCAGGAAAGAAAATATACGACATAGCCTACAAGTCAAACGAAGATGATCTCGTCATCGCTATTGTTTCAGGCGGCGGGTCTGCTTTACTTTGTTATTCTGAAAGTGAATGTGAACAAGGCATAGAACTTTATGATTCGTTTTTAAAATCTGGGAAGACTATAACAGAAATTAATACTGTGCGAAAACATATTTCCTTACTCAAGGGAGGAGGCTTAGCTAAAATTGCTTATCCTGCAACTCTCATAGGCCTTATTTTCTCTGATGTTCCAGGGAATCGTTTTTGTGATGTTGCATCTGGCCCGACCTATAAGGATGAGACCACAAATATAGATGCAGAAAAATTAATAGAGAAATATAATCTCGGGAAGTTTATTTTAATAGAAACACCAAAAGAAGATAAGTATTTTGAAAAAGTGCACAATTTTGTTTTAGTCTCAAACAAGACTGCGGTAGAGGCAATGAGCAAAAAGTCTATAGAGCTTGGTTTCAAGTCATTGATCATATCGACAGAATTATATGACGAGGTTGGAGAATCTATCAGTAAAATATTTGCAGCAAGAGAAGAAGGAGTAGTGGTACTCGCGGGAGGTGAGCCAAGCATACAGGTGTTGAGAAATGGTGGCAAGGGTGGAAGAAGTCTTCATATGGGGCTCCTCGCAATAAAAACACAGATGATTGAGAAAGAAAATTTTAAAGATTCCGTCTTTATTACCCTAGCATCTGATGGCATGGACAATAGTGATGCTGCTGGGTCTGTTGTGGACGAGGATACTATGAGAAAGGCAATGGAGCATAACCTAGATGTTGATGATTATTTAAATCGTTTTGATTCTTACAACTTTTTTGAAAAAACTGGTGATATCATAATGACGGGTCAGACTGGCGCCAATGTTTCAGACCTTATGATTCTTTTAACAAAAAAATAAATGACAGATTATAAAATAACAAAAATAATTGCGGAAGAAATCAAGGATTCACGAGGAAATCCTACTATCAAAGCGACTGTATTTGCAGGAGACGCATCAGGAAGTTCCTCTGTGCCATCAGGCGCCTCTACTGGGGCTCACGAGGCACACGAGCTTCGAGACGATGATGGTATGGGAGTACAGTGTTCAATTGAAAAAGTTAATAATGTTATTGCTCCATCACTTTTGGGTTTTGACGTTTTAAATCAAAAAGAAATAGACAGAATTATGATTGAACTAGATGGTACAGCCAACAAGGACAACCTCGGTGCGAATTCTATGATTGGTGTCAGCATCGCCTGTGCCAAGCTTGCTGCAAAAGTTACTGAAGTAGAAGTTTTTGAACACTTGAGAGTATTGGTGGAGATGAGACCATCGAGGCGTATTCCGTATCTTTATATGAATTTGATAAATGGTGGCAAACATGCAAAAAATGATTTAGCTTTTCAGGAATACCACATCGTTCCAGACACAGAAGACGCAAGAGAAGCAGTTGAAATTGGGAATAAAATTCAAAATAGTCTGAAAGAAATTATTGATAAAGAATTAGGAGAAGAATCACTTACCCTGGGTGATGAGGGTGGCTTTGCTCCAAAAATAAGTGATATCAGAAAACCTCTTTTGTATTTAAGCGAGGCAATAAAAGAAAACAAACTAGAAAACAAAGTTCGGCTTGCCCTTGATGTCGCTTCCTCATCTTTTTATAAAGATGGTTTGTATAAAGTGGATGGTAAAGATATAAAGAAAGAAGAGTTGATGGATATTTATAACGCGATAATTAAGGAATTTAATTTATTATCCATCGAAGATCCATTTGATGAGGAAGATTTTGAGAGCTTTGCAAAGTTAAAAGAATATAGTGAAGATTTGTTTATAGTAGGGGATGATTTGACGGTTACTAACATGTCCTTGCTCAAAAAAGCGATAGATGAGAAGAGCATTAATGCGATGATTATAAAACCAAATCAAATAGGTACACTTACAGAAACACTCGAAACTATGAAACTAGCAAGAGAAAATAATATTGAGCTAATCGTAAGCCATAGGAGTGGAGAAACAGAAGATGATTTCATTGCGGATTTGGCTTTTGCTTTTAATTGTTTTGGTTTGAAAGCTGGCTCTCCACAAAAAGCTGAAAGAATGTTAAAATACACGAGGTTAATTCAGATACAAGATAAATTATAATCAATTATTAATAATTTTCCCGCTTTTGCGTGGATGTATATAAATTTTTTATGGATGAAAAAGGAAAAGGTTATGTAAAGTGGTATAACGAAGTAGGCATAGAAGATGTTCCTGTTGTCGGTGGCAAGAATGCTGCTCTTGGAGAAATGTTTTCAAACCTTGTTCCTCTCGGCGTAAATATTCCAGATGGATTTGCTCTCACGGCTGACGCATATCGTCATTTCTTTAAGGATACTGGGTTAGACGATAAAATTAAAGTAATTCTCTCTGATTTGAACACCAAGGATATGCGTAATTTGCAGGCACGTGGCAAGAAGGTTCGCGAGGCTATACTGAAAGCAACATTGCCACAAGATTTAAAAGATATTATAGCAAAATCATATATAGAATTAGAAAAAAAATATGGTAAAGATGTTGATACAGCAGTACGTTCATCAGCAACAGCAGAGGACCTACCAGGAGCTTCTTTTGCTGGGCAGCAAGAAACTTTTCTAAACGTGCATGGCATAGAAAATATTCTTGTCGCAACAAAAAAATGCATTGCTTCACTCTTTACAGATAGGGCCATCTCTTATCGAGTGGACAAAGGATTTTCTCATTTTGATGCAGCTCTCTCTGTCGGCGTACAGTGTATGGTTCGTTCAGATTTATCTTCTTCAGGTGTCGCATTTACCATAGACACAGAGACAGGCTTTGATAAAGTTATTGTTGTGACAGGTATTTATGGTCTTGGTGAATTTATTGTACAAGGCAAGGTTATTCCAGATGAATTTATAATTTTTAAACCGACGTTGGAAAATGGAAGTAAGCAGCCTATTATAGGTAAAAATATTGGTAAGAAAAACATCAAACTTGTCTATGCAAGAAATGGAACAAAAGAAGAGAAGGTCTCGCCACAGGACCAGCAGAAATTTTGTATTACTGATGAGGAGGCAACAAAACTCGCAACCTGGTGTCTGCAAATAGAAAAATATTTTTCAAAGAAGCACAACCGATACCAGCCTATGGATATCGAATGGGCAAAGGATGGCAAGACAGGTGAACTCTACATAGTACAAGCCAGACCCGAGACAGTCGTGTCTGGGCAGGACAGAAATGTTTTAATAGAATACAAACTAGAAAAAACAAGCAAAGTCTTGGTCAGTGGTATTGCTGTGGGCTCAAAGATAGGCAGTGGCACTGTGCGCGTATTGCGTAGTGCAAAAAATATAAATGATTTCAAGAAAGGAGAGGTGCTTGTGACAGAAATTACAGACCCAGACTGGGAGCCTATCATGAAGATAGCGAGTGCCATCGTCACAGACAAAGGAGGACGCACCTCTCACGCTGCTATCGTTTCTCGTGAGCTCGGTATTCCTTGTATCGTAGGGTCAAACAATGCGACAAAAATATTAAAAAATGGACAAGAGGTAACCGTGGATTCCTCAGGAGGACAAGTCGGTAATGTGCACGAAGGTATTCTTCCATTTAAAATTTTAGAACACCAGCTAGATAAAATTCCTAAAATATCAACAAAAATAATGGTGAATATTGGCTCTCCAGATGATGCATTTAAAAGCCACAATCTTCCTGTGCAGGGAGTTGGCTTAGGGAGACTTGAGTTTATCATTGCATCTCATATAGGTGTACATCCAAATGTTTTAATTGATTATGATAAATTAAAAAAAGGTAAAAAGACAGCAGAGCTCAATAAAGTATTAAAGAAAATTGAAGAATTAACTCCACTCTATAAAGACAAGAAAGATTATTATGTGAAAAATCTTGCTCTTGGTATTGCAAGGATTGCGGCAACATTTTATCCACAAAAAGTTATTATTCGTCTTTCAGATTTCAAAACAAACGAATATCGTACATTGCTAGGAGGTGATATGTATGAGCCACATGAGGAAAATCCAATGCTTGGTTGGCGAGGAGCGTCTAGGTATTATGACCCAAAGTTCAAAGAGGCTTTCGGGCTTGAATGTAAGGCAATGAAAATAGTACGAGAAGACATGGGTCTCACAAATATGATTCCAATGGTTCCATTTTGTAGAACACCCGAAGAAGGCAAAAAAGTAGTGGAAGTAATGAAAGAATATGGTTTAGATAGAGAGCACGATAAAGAGCTTAAAATTTATGTGATGTGTGAGATACCATCCAACATTCTTCTTGCAGATGAATTTCTGGAAGTATTTGATGGTATGTCTATCGGTTCGAATGATTTGACTCAGCTTACGCTCGGCCTAGATCGTGATTCTGGTATTGTCACACATATTGCAAATGAAAATAATCCATCAGTTAAAAAACTTGTTTCTCAAATTATTCAAAAATGTAAAGAGAAAGGGAAGTATATCGGCATTTGTGGCCAAGCTCCATCAGACTATCCAGAATTTGCAAAGTTTCTAGTAGATGAAGGCATAGAGAGCATGTCACTCAATCCTGATACTGTAATAAAGATTATTATGGCTCTAGGTGAAAATAAATAATTTATTTTGTGCGGCCGGCGAGAATCGAACTCGCGTCCGATGCTTGGGAAGCACCAGTTCTACCACTAAACTACGACCGCAATTAGATAAAATATATCTTTATTTTGACTTCATGGCAAGTATGATATAATAAAAAATCATTAATAATTAACAGCGCCACGCTTTAGGTCGCATTTAAATCGAGAATGCGACATGATTCAGCAGAATCAATTGCGCGGCATGATTTCGCAAAATCAAAGATATTATGAAAAATGTAACTATATATTCAACTCCCACATGTCACTTTTGCCATATTGCAAAGGATTTCTTCAAAGTACACAATGTTGCCTTTACAGAATACAATGTGGCTGTAGATATGGATAAAAGGAAGGAAATGATAGAGAAGAGTGAACAAATGGGTGTGCCAGTTATAATCATTGGTGATGATTTAATTGTTGGTTTCGACCAATCCAGAATAACTCAAGCGTTGGGTCTTTAAACATGTGTCCTCGGCAGGAATCGAACCTGCATCTATTCCTTAGGACGGAACTGTTCTATCCATTGAACTACGAAGACTATCACTATAATTTAGCATATATAAAGCCTATTAGGAATTGGTGTTTTTTGTTGTTTATGTTAATATATTTTTATGGATCCTGAATCCAAAAAATTATTCGAGGAAACATTTGCTCTTGCAAAAGAGAACAATAAAATGTTGCACTCTATGAGGCGTTCCATGTTTTACTCACGCGTTGTGAGTATTATATATTGGGTGTTTATAATTGGCTCGGCTCTCGGGGTTTATTATTTTATAGAACCATATTTCAACAAGATTTTGGATTTATATAATTCCATTTCCACAACCCAACAACAACTAAACAACACCCCAATTAAGGAGTTGTTAAAAAAATATTAAAATGCCTGGGTAGCTCAGTAGTAGAGCTCTCCCCTGAAGAGGGATAGGTCGGCAGTGCGATTCTGCCCCCAGGCACAAAAAGTATAAAGCGAGCAAACTTCTTTGCTCGCGAACTTTTTTCGAGCTAAGCAGAGAAATTATTCGTGACCAAAAAAACGTTTTAGATTGACTTTACTTTTACGGTATTTTTCTTTTCTTTATCGACTTTTTTGATTCTTATCATTAGAAGTCCATGTTTTTCTGTTGCCTCCACTTCTTCTGGCTCTACTTCTGCAGGAAGGGATATAGTTCTAGAAAATTTTCCCCAATAAAGTTCTTTTGTAAAATAGTTATTTTCATCTATTGCTCTATTTTCCTCTCGATTGCCGCGAATCGTGATTATGTCTCTAGCGATAGATAATTCAAGGTCCTCGGGCTTTACACCTGCCACCATAGTCTGTATGACCATATCGGTTGGTGTCTGGTAAACATCAACTGACAATTCTGCTTCTTCGTTTTCTTCTTCTATCCAATTGTTGTCGCTTTTTTTGTTTCCTTTGTTGGTGCCCAATCCTTTTATTAGATAATCTTTTTTCGGATCTGTGGGTATTTCTTCTGCTTCTCTGCTTCCAGTTAATCTTTCAAAAAAACTTCTTTTTTTAATTTCCATTGATTTGATTTTGCAAAATCACGTCGCGCAACTGTCTATTAAAGCGGGACGCTCTTTTATTTAGTTAATAATTTCACTCATTCTTCTCACTTTTTCAAAAAGTAGCATAATAATAATTGTAACGACCCATAAAAACGCAAACACTTGCAGGAAATCATTTCCATTATTCCTTATTATAAGAAAATTGAATGCACTATGCAAGGCTATAGCAAACAAAAAACCAAGAAAAAGGTATAATTTTCTCCTTGTGTTGTTCATGTAGAAAGAAATACCAATGGTTATGCCTATAGTTCCGCTAGCTATAGTATGTAGAAGGGTAGAACCGAGAAATCTAAGTTGTCCTGTGAGTAGGCTCACCGTTGCACCACTTACAGAAAGTGGTTTTATTAAAAATAAAGTATTTTCCAGGGCAGCAAAGCCCAATGCTGCTGTGATTAGATATATTGGCCAGTCTATTGGCTCACTTAAATATTTTGTTCTGTAAATAACTACCAATACAGCAATAAATTTAAGCATTTCCTCTGCGCTTGCCCATAAGATTATTTGAAATTCTTCCGAGTTTACATATGTTTGTATAAATTTTTGAATTGGTAGGACTATTACAACTGCAATCATTCCTAATATAAAAACTATTGTGAGCAATCCTTTAGGTTCTGAGTGTCCTTCTTCTTTAAGCCAAAACCAGAGCCATAAAAGAGAGGGGATAATTCCTCCTACAAATGCTAGGACTATAATTCGTGGGTCACTTGTTAAGAGGGCCATTTTTCAATCATTAAAAGTTGTTTATTTTTCGAGTGTGGCATCATCGACCAAATTTCTTCTGTTACAAATGGGATAAAGGGATGGAGGGCCTTTAGTAAAGTAGTAAGCTGTGTGTACAGGAGTACTTTAGCAGAATCAGCGTTAGTATTGTTTAATATCTTTTTCTTCGAACGTTCAATTATTATATCAGCAAAAGTGTGCCAAAAATAATGATAAAGTTTTTCTGCGACTATGTAGAATTTATATTCATCCATTTCTTTTGTGATTTCTTTCATCAAGACCCGTAGTTCTTCATCTGATTTTTTATCCTCTTCATCATATTCAGGATTTGTGGGGATTTGGAAGTTTTTTGTATTGTCTAAAACGAAACGCGTTGCGTTCCAAATTTTGTTTGCAAAGTTTTTATATCCTTTAATCTTATCCTCCGAAAGAGAAAGTGATGTTCCGGGAGTGTTGCCGACAACCATTCCAATCCTAAATGCATCTGTTCCGAATTTTTCCGTTAAAGTCAGCGGGTCTATAACATTTCCCTTGCTTTTACTCATTTTCTGACCCTTAGCATCAAGCACCATTCCGTGCATATATACGTTTTTAAACGGAACTTTACCTGTGACATATAACCCCAACATTATCATTCTTGCCACCCAAAAGAAGACAAGGTCTCCAGCTGTTTCCATTATGTCTGTAGGGTAGAAAGTTTTAAAATCATTGTTGTCCGGATATCCAAGCACCACATAAGGCCACTGTCCCGAAGAAAACCATGTATCAAATGTATCACCATCTTGCTTGACCTCGTCACCACATTTTTCGCATTTTGAAATTTTATTTTCAATATCAGCCATACCGTGGTCGCATTTAGTACATATCTTTGCCGGTATTGGTATTCCCCAGACAATTTGTCTGGAGATATTCCAGTCCATTATATTTTCCAACCAATATGTAGTGATTTTTTTATAGTGTTCCGGGACATATTTTATTTCCTCGTTGTTTATTTTTTCCAATGCCTTTTCCGCTAGAGGTTTCATTTTTACAAACCACTGACTTTTTATTTGCGGTTCTATTACAGTTCCACATTTATAGCAAGTACGGACCACATGTTTATAACCCTCATCTATTTTCTCTACCAGTCCCTTTTTTTGAAGTTTTTCAATAATAAGCGGTCTTGCTTTTTTGATATGTTGACCAGCAAATTCTCCAGCAATAGGTAAAAGTTTTCCATACTCATCAATAATTTGTTCCTTGTCTAAGTTGTGTCTTTCGGCAATTTCGAAATCAGCCTTGTCATGCCACGGAGTTATTGTCATTGCCCCTGTTCCGAACTCCATATCAATCATTTCGTCTTTTATGACGGTCGCTTCTATCGGTCCATTTATCCATTCCAATTTTATTTTTTGGCCATTCGTGTATTCACTATACCTTTTGTCGTCTGGGTGCAGTACAACATATTTATCTCCAAACTTAGTTTCTGGACGGGAAGTGGCGATAGTAAATGGTCCGTATTTCAGGTAATAAAAATTATCAATGCGTTCTTCGTCTAATATTTCGAGGTCGGAAAACGAAGTCTGATGCTTTGGACACCAACTTACTATTCTGTTTCCTCGGTAAATTAAACCGTCCTCGTTCATTCTCTTGAAGGTCTGATAAACTGTTTTTATAACACTGTCATCTAGGGTAAATTTTTCCCGGGACCAATCACAAGAGGCCCCCATTTTTCTAATCTGAGATTTTATATTTTTAGAATTAGTAAGAGTAAAGTCGAGAATTTCTTTATAAAGTACTTTGGGATCCATTCCGAATCTAGTTCGGCCCTCCTTTTCTAATTTTTTTTCATATACAACTTGAGTTTCAAAACCGGCATGGTCCAACCCTGGAAGCCATAATGTTTTGAAACCCCTCATCCTTTTATACCTCACCATAATATCTTCAATTGTCATTACTAGGCCGTGTCCAGCGTGTAGAGAACCATTAGCATTGGTGGGGGGCATTATTAAAGTGAAGGTATCTTTTCTGTCTCCAGGTAGATTATCTGGATTAAAAAAACCACTATCTTCCCATAGTTTATAGATTCGGTCTTCAGTTGTTTTGGGGTCATAAGGTTTAAGCAGCTTTTCGTCCATTCCTAAATAATATCATATTTATTCTGACTCGAGAAGGGCAAAAAGACTAACCGAGCCTTAGATTACCAGTTGCTTTTAGACTAGTTATTTTTGGAACCTTTTTTTTATTTTTTATATAATTTAAATATCCAGCGATACCAATCATTAGGGAATTGTCTCCTGTGAGTTCACTTGTCGGAAGCAAGAGCTTTATTTTTTTTCCAGCAACTTTTTTGATTTCATTTTGTAGGTGTTTATTAGCAGAGACTCCACCAGCTACTATCAGAGATTTGATATTATACTTTTCAATTGCTTTCGCTGTTTTATAGACTAAGCAATCGATAGCTGCGTTTTCAAACTCAAGAGCTATTTGTGCTTTTGTATTTTCATTTATTTTTTCGATTCCTCCCAGGTCTCGTATTAGATACAAAACAGCAGTTTTGAGACCAGAAAAAGAAAAATCCAAATTCTTGCTGTGAAGCATGGGACGGGGCAGAGTGAAAGGAAAACAATCTTTGCGGGGTGTCTCGCAGGCCGACGGGCCGAGAGGCAGCGCTCCGCGAGTACGCGGAGACAGCGACCCCGCAAGGATTGGTTTTCCTGAAACTCTTTCTTTTTCCGCTAATTTTGAAATTTCTGGTCCGCCAGGATAGGGAAGTCCTAGCATTCTGGCTACTTTGTCGAAGGCTTCACCGACTGCGTCATCTAATGTTTCTCCAACAATTTCATAACTCATCCATTTTTTTGAAAGGACGAGTTGTGTGTGTCCACCGGACACGAGAAGAGATAGTGTAGGTGTTTTTAATTTTTGTATTTTTAAACTTCCTTTATTTTTTGCAAAAACAGAAAGTATATGCCCCTCCATGTGGTTCACTGGAATAATTGGGACGCTCCATTTTTGAGCTAATTCTTTTGCAAAAACAATGCCAGTCCAAAGTGCTATTTCTAATCCTGGGCCATAAGTGACAGCTATTAAATCGACTGGCCTATCCTTTTTATTTAGCTTGGCTTCTTGTAATGTTTTTTCAAGAAGAATTGGTAAGCTTTTTAAATGTTCTCTTTTTGCTAGTGCCGGAAAAACTCCACCATACGGAATATGTATATCTATTTGGGAAGACACATTGTTTGCCAAAATTTTAAAAGAAGCACTTGAGATGCCCCCCGTTGCTTCTAATATACTTATTCCTGTGTCGTCACAGGATGTTTCAATTGAAAGTATTTTCATATAATGTGGGCGACACAGGGATCGAACCTGTGACCTTGTCTACGTCAAAGACACGCTCTACCAACTGAGCTAGCCGCCCCCCGCCCTATTTATAGCACTTTCATTTAATTTTTCAAATATATTATAAAACAAGTTTTTCCAAAACTTCTAGTTCTTCTTTTGAATTCGGTTGAAAAGCTTCAATGATATTTTCAACTTGTACGGTTTCAATTTTCTTATTTTGGTCACAAGCCATTTTTATTAGGTCTGTGAGATAATATTCTGCCTGAACATTTTTATTTTGGAGTTTGTTTATATTTTCCCAGAGCCAAATTGAGTCAAAAGCATAAAGCGCAGGATTTAATTCTTTTATTTCTCTTTCTTTTTCATTTGCATCTTTAAATTCAACAATTTTTATAATTGACTTGTCGGCTCCGCGAACTATTCTACCGAAATGATTTAATCCCACTCTCCAATCATTAAAATCTGGCAGAATAACAGTGGCAATCGTCATAGTTGGATTTTTTGTTTTTTGTGTAGATATTATATTTTCTAGTGTTTCTTTTGAAATGAGTGGTTGGTCTGTAGATGCAACTAGCACTATCTCATGTTCTTCATTGATTGCCTTTTTTGCTGACATGACTGCGTGCCCAGTACCTAGTTGTTCAAACTGCTCTGTATATAAATGTTCTTTTCCTAAGGCTTCTATTATCAACTCTTTTTTGTGCCCAACGACAATGATGGGTTTAATCAGGGGGTCTAATTTTTTTATAGTATCTATAATGTGTTGCAAAAAATACTTACCTTTGAGTAGTGCCAATGCTTTCGGAATATCTGATTTCATTCTTGTGCTTTTGCCAGCAGCAAGGATTATTATTTTGATTCTATCGTTGTTCATGTTTAAAAATTATACACTAAGCTTGTAATTTTTCAATTCATCTTTAATTTTAACCGTTTGACACAAGGATTTTAAAGTCGTAATCTATTTTTAGGAGGTACGTTGACGTGGCAAAAAAGTGGAAGGTCGTGATTTACGAGTGCACGGGATGTCCAAATCTCTACACGGAGGACATGAGGAATGGTCTTCCGAAGAGGCATGTTGAAGGGCATAAGGAGCCTCAGCCAGTCTGTCGGAGGTGTGACAGCATTGTTCTCAATCCGAAGGATGATAGCTAACAGGGAGGTGCTTCGTGCAGACAGCGAGTCGCTTCGTGTTCATCCCGTCGGTTGATGAGGGCTCGAACGACACAAGAATTCGAGAGTTCCTCAAGCAGTTCGGCGTCGTGGCCGACGAGTTTGGGCGAAAAAGCTACGTCGGGAAAAAGCTCTGGCACAAGGCCAGACTGCACCTCGAGGACATGCGGGAGAGGCGTGGTTCTCGTTCCGTGGTTATCGTTGTGAACGGTGATGGGAAGGTCGCTTGGGCGGCTGTGGAGCCGACTGAGGAGCAGCTTCTCACTGCGGTCTATCTGGCGGGTGACTTCGTTTCTGCCGTCGCTGCCTAACAGGAGGGACATTGAACCGTATCATATTCGTCCCGTGTTCTTACACAAACGACGACACGGCAAGAATTCGGGCCTTCCTTCGGATTCAGGCCAAGGTTGACCACCATCTCCGAGTAAAGGAGCTCGGACCATGGTTCTTTGAGACCCGGCGACTTCTACGCCGAGCAAGTCAGAGGTTTGGTAGTCGCTCGTCCTCCGGACTTCCTGTCGTGTTCGTTGTCAGTGACGATGGACAGGTTCTCTGGGCTGGAGCACGACCCACAGAGAAGGAGTTGTGGGATGCTCTCGAAATGGCAGCAGGAAGGAGGATGGTGCTCGTGGGTGGGCAGAAGTTGGTCGTGGAGCATGACCAGGTCAACTTCTGGGGGCGGTAAAGATTTCGCCCTCGCCGTGATTCGTTCACGGCGAGGGCAGGGTAGTCTTCTGTTCTTTTTATATTTATCTGTTTACTCTATGTGCCTCGAAGCAATGCTCTCGAGGTGTTTTTCGTTAAAAACGATAGATTTTTATTTTGCAAATAATTATAAAAATGTTATTATGCTTTTCAATGGCCCCATCGTATAACGGTTGGGATAGCGATTTTTAATCATAAAAATTGTATGTTAGGATAAATTTAATATGGCCCCATCGTCTAACGGTTAGGACAGCGGGTTTTCAATCCGTCAATCAGAGTTCGATTCTCTGTGGGGTCACAAATTTAATTACTCTCTTCAACTTGCATATATTCTTAAGTGGTGTATAATTTTAATCTATATTTAATATTATATTTTAGATAAAATATGACTATCTTAATAATTGAGGACGAAAAGAAGCTTGTTGAAATACTAAAACAAGCACTAAAAATTGAACATTATGCTACTGATGTAGCTTTTGATGGGCAAGAAGGTTTAAGTAAGGCGCTAAAAAATAATTATGATTTAATTATTTTGGATATAATGCTTCCAAAAAAAGATGGCATTGAGGTTTGTAAATCTTTAAGGATGCACAATATTTATACTCCAATTATAATGCTTACTGCGCGTGGCCAGGAGGAGGACAGAGTGATCGGTCTAAACATAGGAGCAGATGATTATTTAATAAAACCATTTGGTATGAATGAACTTTTTGCTAGAATTCGTGCGATCATGCGAAGGAGAAAAACTACTGACTCAAATATATTTAAAATCGATGATTTAGTTATGGATAAAGTAAAACATGAAGTAACCAGGGCTGGAAAAATATTAGAACTTACACCAAAGGAATATAAGTTGCTTGATACGCTATCACTACACAAAGGCGAAGCGATTAGTCGTGAGCAACTTATTAAAAACGCTTGGAGTCCAGATTTTAAAGAAGCTGGAAATGAGCTAAATGTTCACATAAGATATTTAAGAAAAAAAATTGATAAACTCGGTCAAAAACCATTGATTCATACTATTCGTGGTGTGGGTTTTATGATGAAGGAATAGATGTACAAAAGTAATATTTTGTTGTATGGTGAGCATGAAAGGAGGTGAAAGATGGTGGTCCTCGGGCATACCCAAACCTCAAGTTTGGAAGTGAGGCTTAAAAAGCTTCAGGATCTGTGGGACAAAAGGGTCCAGGATCCTCTTGCTTTTGTTCCTCACGAAGAAAGAGAACGTTTGAGCGAGGAGCAGGCCCGCGATGCAAACACTCAATTCGGAGAGTTTGCAATGAATTTTCTCAAGCAAGTCCTGAGAAAGTTTGCCACTTCGAGAGAGCAATCGAGAAGGATTGCGACGGAGTGGTTCGACGAGAAGTTTCTTGTCTCGGTCGGCTACGGTCGTGGCTATGACTCAAAAGGTTTAGTCGCAGCTGCCGCTGAGGCAGAGCTCGTCGCGCGGGTGGTAGATGTCAGCGGTGTCGCCTATGATTGGGCGGACGCTGACATGTACGGGCAGTACGAACAGGTGTCAAAAGTTGACACCAGAGCCAGAATGCCCTTGCTAAGCTGTGGGGACATTCTGCAGATACTCGAGGATCAGGACTCATATGGTTTTGATTCAGCCTCTGTGAAGATATGGTATCTTAGCAGAGTTCTCAATTGCCTGTCCTCTTCGGATAGAGCAATGGAAGTTCTTCAGAAGATAGGCGCCGCGCTCGGGCGTGGCTCGAATGGTGAGAATAGGGTTGTTCTTGTTAATGCGTTTAGGGATTACAACCCGACACGTGTTGGCAAGACAAGCTTGATTTTCACAATAGAGATGGTTCTCTCAAGTCTTCGGCAGGGCGCAGGGTGCCCAGTTGAGACGAAGAGTGAGGCATCTTATCAATACTTCAGTCAAGACTATCGAGCAATCGAGGTCGGACTTAAGTAGGATGGCGGTAGAGAGAAAGATTCGTTCTTCTCTCTACCGCCACCATAATATTTTTTTACATATGGAAGATAAAGTTACTTTATTAAATGAAATAATCTTAGAATGTTTAAATGAGACAGACGAAAATCTAATCGTTAAACGTTTTATGGAAGCAGGGCTCAATGTCCTCTCTGCCGATTTTGGGTTTGTATGGTTGAATTCCCCTATGTCGAGAGAATTGGAGTTGATATACAAAAGTCCAAATTTACCATATGAACCTAGGTTTCCTAGAAAAGGAGGAAGAAATTATACGGCAATGCAAAATTTTACTCCAAATTTTGTTATTGAAACAAAAAAAACAGCGGACACCTTTTATGTAAGCAAATTTCTGGAAAGTTTTGTGGTTATTCCTCTTTTTTTTAAAAAGGCTGTTTATGGGACTATGGTATTGTGTTTTAAAGAAAAAGAATTATTTTCAAAAGAAAAAAGGATTTTAAGCGTATTTATTGGCAACAGTGTTGCACAAGCGATAACTATTCACAGGCTTATAGAGAAAGAACAAAATGCTTTTTTACTAGCAGCAAAACAGGAAACAGACCTGAAATATGAAAAATTGAGGACTGATTTTATCGCAAATGCTATGCATGAAATACGCACACCGCTCGCCATCATTAGAGGACATGTGGATCTGGCCCTGATGAAAGGTTCAAATGGAATGAATGCATTGAAGGACATAAATCATGAGGTAGGGCATTTGACCAATATGCTTATGGATTTGACGCTATTAACATCAACTGAAGGAAGATTTAAAGATAGAATTTCCTTTAGAAAAGTTCATTTGAACAAAGTTATAGATGGCGTAGCAGACAGAATTGCTGTTATTGCAAATAAAAAAAATATTGATATTAAATTTATAAAAAATCCGTCGGTTTATATTATGGGAGATGTCTCATATCTGGAAAAGTTATTTGCTAATCTTATTAAAAATGCTGTTACTTATGGCAGAGAAGGTGGCTCAATCAAGATAGGTATCGACAAGAAGAATAATTCTGTAGAGATAAAAATTAGTGATAATGGGGTCGGCATAAACAAAGTTGATTTGCCACACATATTTGAGCGTTTTTATAGAGCAAACAAATCACACACATCAGAGACAAAAAATATTGGGCTTGGCTTGGCTATTGCTAAATGGGTGGTGTCTGCACATGGGGGAACTATTAGTGTTGAAAGCAAGGTGGGGAAGGGTACTATTTTTACTGTATCTTTTCCTACATTAAAATTAGATTAAGTTATACACACGTTATAAACATTTAAGTGTTGACTTATAGTTTTTTTCTAATTAGAATTATTAAAACTAGATTAAGTATTATATTATAAATTTGTTTCACCTTAATGTATCCCTTGGTGGCGCCCAGAAATAAATAGCTGGGAGCCTCCAAGGGATATTTTTTTTTGATAAAAGTATAAAAAATGTTAGATTAAAGTCACGGAGGCGTGGCTGAGTGGTTGAAGGCACCGGTTTCGAAAACCGGCATTGGGGTAACCTGATCGTGAGTTCAAATCTCACCGCCTCCGCATCAAATCGGAATTCAAATTTCCGCCAAAAATATGGTCGGCGCGAAGCGCCGTCTGTTCTGTATTCCCCCCAAAAAATCCTGAATCTGAAAGGGTTCGCCACGCTCCGCGTGGCTCAAAAAGTACGGTTCGAGCCTTAATTTGAAAGTTCGAACCGACTTTTTTGAACAAATGAGTATTTTCCTCATTTGTTCGGTCGTTTGCCAATTCCATATTGTATTTCAAAAACTTTTCGGTAAGTTCGAACCGAT
>JBAXTS010000012.1:0-26779 GCA_037130055.1 bacterium
AACTGTAAACTTCTTTAGAAAGAAAGCTTGTTTATATTTTTCCTTTGAATATCGCAGACCAGGTATCCCTAAATCCTGTTCCCAATTATAATACGTAATTTTTTCCTTATTTAATATTTTTGCTTCTTCCCAATTTAAAACACTATAAATTGAAGTATCATATTCTGTATCCGCCTTTGAAAAAGATGAGTTTGCGTAATCCTTGGATATTATTTCATATGTATTAAACCCAACCAAAATATTATTTATATATAATGAAACTATTTTTATATTATCATCATGGTTGTCAAAAAATTTTTTGAACGCTTTTAATTCATTAAATTCCAAAAAGTTTTCTATATCTTTGTTTTGGGACCACTTTTTAAATAAATCTAAATATATCGTTTTTTCAACTTCCTTAATCGAGGATTGCTTAATTATATAATTGGGATATTTTTTTATAAATTTTCTAATTGATTTGCGAATACTATTTTGAGGCCAAGTATTCATATTTGCCAAGTCTGGAACAGAATATATATAGTCATATGAATTTCTGTCCGCAGTGATTACAAATTCATCTTCTGGTAAAATTCTTACTACCTCCTCAGGGATTAACCTTAATAAATTAGTATTAAAATATTTTTCGGAATGAGCGATTAACTGTAATGCGGTTTTAGGAACCTGGTTATTACCAATGAAGGATAAAAACCGTTGGTCGGAAACATAATCTTTGAAAAGTATGACGAGGTTATTGTTTAATTGAGATATCATTACTTTTTTATTTACATCCCATGACCAAGACCAAATAGCCGTAAAATTATAATCAGAATATGGTGGAAACTTAGAAGTAAATGCCTTAATTAAGGTTTTGTCAGAAAGCTCTATGTCTTTGAAATCGGGGAAAAGAGGTATTGTATTCATAATAGGAGTTTAATAAAAAATGTAATTTTGTGTGGTATAATTCATAATATGAATAAGTTAATAAAAATTTGGCTAATTCTGGTAATTTTTTTGGGAATTATATCGATTAGTTTTATCTTTTATAAGACTATCATAAAAAATGATTACAATGTAGTCGATGTCTCGAATTAGAAAAAACTCGTGTTATAATGTGATTATTATTAAAATAAAAATATATGGAAAACAAAAAACAAAAATTTGGGTATAAAGGAAATTATGGTCTTGAGCTTGTAATAGATTTAAAGAATTGCGATCTTTCCGATCTTTCAAAGGAAAAAATGGGAAGGTTTTTTGTTGAATTATGCAACTACGTTGATATGGTAAGGCACGGAGAGCCAATGTATTGGGAGGATTATTCTGATATTCCGCACTTAAATGGTATTTCTGGGATCCAATTTATCGAAACAAGCAACGTTGTATGCCACGCATTACCACTATTAAAAGCAGTGTATGTAAACCTTTTTTCTTGTAAAGAATTTGAACCAGAGGGGACATTAAATTTTTGTAAAAACTTTTGGAATGCATCTTCTGACAATCATACTGTTGTGGTAAGAGAGTAAAAATGGAACCACAAAAGAAAATGGGGATTTTGATCATTTCATAAAAAGCAAGTATGTTCCAATCCCCGTTATACAAATAGCAATAATTTTAGGCCAAAGATGTTTTGCTTGTATTTTTTCGGATGAGATGTGAGGGAAAAATATAGTAAGAAACACTCCGATAAGTAACACAAAGATCGGCTGAAACGATTCTGCTAGAAGTACTAGCCCAACAGGCGCGAGGAGATAGGCAATAGAATATGCTATATTGCCGAATATGTACAAAGCTTCATTCGCGACGTTAAGTGATATGATTTCCTTAGAATTGTTTTTTATGGCTGATATAAAGTTGTTGCGATAGGAACGCACGAATATAAAGATACAGAGACCTACAAACGTGAGCATGAGGTGTTCCCAGAAAATTGTTCTCCAAAGCTTTTCTTCAAGTGCTATTGTTTTAAACAAAACTGATCCAAGCGCCCAAAAGAAGGCAGCAGCAGTCATTGGTATAATAGTTTTTCGTCTAAGTTTAAATTTATTTTCGGAATCTACTTCAAAAGAGATGATCGTCGTACCAAGTATAACTGTTGCGATAGCAATGATTTGTAATTGTGTTAGGATTTCTCCAAGGATAAAATATCCTAATATGCATCCAAATACCGGGACAAGTTGGTAGAATACAACCGCGACTGACGCCTCTTCAGTTTTTAGAGCGAGTAGCCAGCACCACAAAACCATTACATTTAAAATACCTACTACTGCGAGGACTAAAATACTTATACCATCAATGTCTAATACTGTTTTATCGGCTAAATATATAAACGGCAAGACCATAGCGGAAAGTAGGGAAGAAAATAATATAAGAGTGCCAACTCCACCTTCTTTAAAGTATTTTTGCAAAAGTATTTTGTCTATATGATTTGAGAGAGCATATAGAAACGGACCAATGAGTGCAATAAAAAACCAGTTCATATCGCCTAATTATACCGCAAAATAACTACATTGTAACTGTGGTATTATTTTATCTTCTCGATTTGCTCCCAGGGCATATTTGTTCTGCCAAAGTGGCCATAGGTGGCTGTTTGCTGAAAAATTGAATTGCGTAGGCCAAGCTTTTCTATTATGGCGAGTGGCTTGAAATCAAAATTTTTACGGACAATTTTTGCTAGGTCTTTGCCCTTTTCATTTATTGCCTCTATCATCAAAGGCTCTGCCATGCCAATAGCATAAGCGACAGATACAAGAACTTCTTTACCATATCCTCCAGCAACCAAACTTTTTGCAACAAATCGTGCCATGTATGCAGCCGAGCGGTCCACCTTGGTGGCATCTTTCCCAGAGAAACATCCGCCACCATGTGGAATAAGCCCACCATAAGTATCCACCATTAGTTTGCGTCCTGTGAGCCCTGTGTCTGCTTCAAAACCACCCTGGATAAACTGACCTGTAGGATTGACGAGTATCTTCACTGTCTTTTTTTCTTCGGGAGATAGAAGTGGATTGATTATTTTTTTTGTGATTTCTTTTTTTATTTCTTCATGTTTTATATTTTTATCATGTTGTGTACTTACCAATACGGTATGTAGTTTACCGTTTGTGTATGTGACTTGTGTTTTACCATCTGGTCTGAGCCATTTTATTTTTCCAGTTTTTCTAGCTTCTTCTAATTTTTTAGCTAGTTTGTGTACAAGTACAACGCCTTTTGGTAGAAATTCTGGTGTTTCATTTGTAGCAAAGCCATACATGATGCCTTGGTCTCCGGCTCCTCCATTATCCACGCCCATAGCAATGTCGGGGGATTGGGTGACTATGTGTGATGATATATCTAGATTATCATTGTATCCAATATTCTTATAAACCTTGCGAGCAATCTTCATATAATCAACCTTGCCCTTTGATGTTATTTCACCGCCTATTACAAGCTTGCCGTGACCACCGAAGGTCTCAACTGCTACCCGGCTCTTTGGGTCTTCTCTCAAATATGCGTCTAAAATAGCATCAGAAATTTGGTCACAAATTTTATCTGGATGTCCAGACGTGACGCTCTCCACTGTGTAATTGTCGTTATGTTTATAAAACATAATGGTTAATTTATACCACAAAGAATCATATTAATATAGCTGTTCGGACTTGCTATGGAAAATGGGCGTGTTATCATGAGGTAGTCAAAAGTTTGTAGGTTCATAAAGTTATAGGAGGATATTAAAAAGTCTTGAGATATTATAAATTTTAATAATTAAATTTATGTTAGACAAGAAAAAAATAAAAGAAAAATTAGAAAAAGAGAAAGATATTTTATTAGAGCAGATGAAAGATATGGGTAAATTAAACCCTGAGACTGGAGAGTGGGATGCAACTCCCGAGGAATTAGAATTTCCTGAGTCAGACGAGAATGACAAAGCAGACAGATTTGAGAATTTTGAGTCTAGAAGCTCTGTCATGAGAACCTTAGAACCAAGGTTGACTAGTATTTTAAAAGCGTTGAAGGGTTTGAACAGAGAATCGTTTGGCAAATGCGAAGTCTGCAAAAAGGACATTGAAATGGCCCGCCTCGAGGCCAACCCCGCAGCTCAGACCTGCAAGAAACATTTAGAAAGTTAATTTATGAGCTTTTCTAGAGTATATTCTGCCCAGACACATCTTTTGAAGGGGAAGATTGTTACTGTGGAAGTTGATATTACTAAAAAAACCTTGCATGCTTTTACTCTTGTCGGACTTCCTGACAAGGCTGTAGATGAATCAAAGGACCGTATGAGCTCGGCGTTGAAAAATTCTGGTTATAAATCCCCCAAAAATCAAAATCAGAAGATAGTCATATCATTATCTCCAGCCGACCTCAAAAAAGAAGGTCCATATTTTGATTTGGCAATTGCTCTCGCCTATCTACTTTCTGGAGAAGAAATAGATTTTGACCCGAAAGGAAGAATATTCCTCGGAGAATTATCCTTGAATGGAGAACTTCAGCCAATAAAGGGAGTACTGCCTCTCACCGAAGTCGCAATGCGTCTCGGTTATAAAGAAATTTTTGTGCCATTTGTAAATGCCAAAGAGGCGGCTTTGGTGAAAGGAATTAGGATATATGGAGCTAAGACATTGAAGGAAGTTATTGACCATGTTTCCAAAACACATTGTGACAAAAAAGGAAATCCACTTGAAAAAGAACGCCCAAAAATTCTAGCGCAAAAACCGACTGAAATAATTCACAAAGACAAGAATCACGACATAGACTTTTCCGATATTAAAGGACAAGAGAGTGCAAAGCGTGGACTTGAAATTGCAGCTGCAGGAGGACACAACATTGCACTATCGGGGCCACCTGGCACAGGCAAGACGATGCTCGCGAGGGTGTTTTCACATATATTACCAGAGCTTCCAAACGACGATATTTTAGAAATTACGGGTATTCATTCTATTGTGGGCTTATTAGAAGATACACTTGTTACAGAGCCACCATTTCGCGCACCACATCATACTGCGAGCTATGTATCTATGATTGGTGGTGGGACAAACCCAAAGCCGGGGGAGGTAACACTCGCACACAAAGGAGTACTTTTCCTTGATGAATTTCCAGAATTTGAAAAAAGAGTTTTGGAAGCATTGCGTCAGCCACTCGAAGACAACATCGTCTCTATTTCGCGGGCACGCGGCTCTGCAATTTTCCCTTCGAACTTTATTTTAGTTGCTGCAATGAATCCTTGTCCTTGCGGAAATAAAGGGAATAAAGATAAAAGTTGTATTTGTCGTCCAAATGATTTGGATAGATATAACCGCCGTATTTCCGGACCCATTATTGATCGTATAGATTTATGGGTTACCGTTGGTAATGTTGATTATAAAAAATTGAGTGATGAAATAGTGCGAAGCGAGAAAACACATACGATAAAAGCTCGAGTAAAAGTTGCACGACAAATTCAAGAAAAAAGATTTAAAGATTCTAAAAGAAAAATAAAAACGAATAGTGATATGAATGTGAAAGAGCTTGGTATTTTTGCGCCACTTACTCCATCTGTCAAAGAGCTCCTAAACGACAGCGCCGAGCGTCTAGCTCTCTCTGCCCGTGCATATCATCGTGTTATCAAAATCGCCCGAACTATCGCCGACCTAGAGAATTCTGAGAACGTCGAAGCAAATCATATCCTCGAGGCGATACAATACAGGCCGAAGGTGAATAGTTAAGTAAATTTTAAATAAATCATGAAGATACTTAAAAAAGTTAAAGGTATTGAAGTAAAGAGAGCTTTTGTAGTTGCTGATTTTGTTAGTGCAAAAAAAGACATGCGGAAGCATCTTGGCTTTGTTTCTAAAGATCTTTTTATAGGAAAACTAAAAAATGCTAAGAAAAAAGTGAATAAGTTAAAAGAATTTCAGTTGGATAAAATTATAAAAAGTGAATATAAAAAAAGACTTGTTGCTTATGATAATAGTAAATGGTTTATAGGAGAGGTAAAAATAAATGAAGTAGGAGTGTGGAAAAAGGCTGGGGGCTTACCATTACCATGGACAAATACCTCTCTTTTTGAAACTGCAAAAAAAGTTAAATATGCGCTAAAAAATAATTCGAAGATTTTAAAAAAAAGATCCAGATATAGCATTCCTAATATGTTAAAAACAAATGTGCATCTTTTGCAAAAAGAAAAGTATTTATTTCCGATTATTTTTGAGAGCGGAACTGGTACTAGGGGGAGAAGGGGATTAAAAAAACAAACGAAGTACGATATAGATGATGGATGCATGCGCTCTGTCGCACTTGCTGTTTCTGGGCTAAAAATAATAAAAGTCTATATTGGTTTACCTAAAAAAGATTAAACTTAGTTATCCACAGCAGGGTTGTTGACAAGTGAACGCTCGTTCACTTATACTATATACAGTCGTACATACCCCTACCCAACCTCCCCCTACATAGGGGGAGGAGTAAGGAGGGGGTAGAATTATAAAATAATTTCTATAAATTTAATGAGCCAATCACAATATTTAAAAATGTTAGAAAGGGAAATACAAAAAATCAATAAAAGAATTGATTTGAAGATTCTCCAGGGAGAGAAGTATATAAAAGAAGCGAGAGAGCATAGGTTGCTTTTAAAGAAAGTTCGCTATCATACGAGGAAGGGCCTTGTGAATAGATTTGTAAGTTTATTTTTTCGGAAAGATATTCTAAAAGGTAATAGTTATGCGTAATACTTACCAGACAAAACTAGAGGATTTCTACGGAGAAAATAAAAGGATGCCTACGTATTCTGAAATGACGAAACTCTTTGGTTTCAAGTCCAAGAATGCTGTATTTCGAGTTGTAGAGAAATTAATTGAGGCTGGGATAGTGGCAAAGGATCATCTCGGTAGGTTGGTTCCTACCAAGGAGTTTGGTGAGGTCCCAATGCTTGGCCTTGTCACTGCGGGGCTTCCTGCTTCCGTAGAAGAGGAGCTAGCGGACACTATTAGTCTGGATGATTTATTGATAGAGAAGAAAGCTTTTACATATATGCTCGAGGTTGATGGAGATTCTATGATAGATGCGCACATAGAGAAGGGGGACATGGTGCTCGTGGAGAAAACAAATCAAGCCAAAGATATGCAGATAGTCATTGCTGAGGTGGATGGAGAATTTACTATGAAATATTTTAGAAAACAAGGTGACAAAGTGTGGCTCGAGCCAGCGAATAAAAATTATAAACCAATTTATCCGGAACATAGTCTGAATGTGACTGCAATTTTAAAAGCAGTGATTAGAAAATACTGATTGACTATTTGAGTAAAAAAACTATACTTCTATTTGAATTTGGAAGTACGGTAAATGTAGTAGTTGTCCTAGAGGAGGGCACAATGGCCAAGCTGTTTAAGGCGATGTGGTTCGGGCTCTATTTCTTTGGCGTGTGGGGGTTCCTCTTTTGGCTTTCCGGCTTCGTTATGCCGGTGCCCTTGGTCGTCGATCCGTGGTGGGGGCTGGTCGTTGCGTATTTTGTAGTTGCTGCGGAAATGGACAGGCGGGGACGGGTGATACAGACCTACCTCATCGCGACAGTAGCGGTCGCCACCTTCGCGTTGAGGTATGGCTACCACGTGTGGCATCTTGATGTGATTCCCTACCTGTTGGCCTGGGGGGTGCTAGTCTTCGGACTTCTCTGTTTTGGCGTTGGGATGTTGTTCCCGGACGCCGTGAAGCTCTTCAAGGGTGAAGAGGAAGAGAATTGATTTTATCGAGAAGTCGACAGGCGGATCCTCTGGGTCCGCCTGTCGCAAAAATAAAATTTAAATTTGACACAAAATAAAAAGCCCCATCGTGGGGCTTTTTATTTTTAATCTCGAGATTAAATTACGCAAGAGTGTCCTTGAGACCCTTTGCAGCTCGGAATTTTGGAACTTTCTTTGCAGCTACCTTGACTTGTTCTCCAGTCTTTGGATTGCGAGCCATTCTAGCAGCACGTGCCTTTACGGAAAAGATTCCGAATCCAGCAATTGAGACTTCACCACCTTTTTTCAAAGTATCGATGATAGCTCCAAACATTCCATCTACGATTTCTTCTGCTTGAACTTTTGTACCACCTAATTTTCCATGTACCCACTCAGCTAATGCTTGTTTATTCATATTGATTTTGCGAATCACGTCGCGTAAGTCCTTTCGGCGCGACGTAAAAAAGTTAATTTTATAATTGTTCGACCCTTGTCCATCTAGATTTTAACTAGGATGGTTATTAAACCCTTATAATTGATACCCCTACATTATATATCAAGGGTTTTTTAAGGCAAGCCCGCACGATCTTTATATTCCAGCCCTTAAACTTACTAAAAATTCCTTTTCTTTTTGCCCAATTGGTCTCAATCCAGAAATTAGCTTATAATCTAAGCCATCCGGGCAGTTTATATATAGGTCGCTGCCTTGATCTCCACCTTTTATTTCGTACTCTTTTAGTATTTTTTTGTCTAAAGCAAAAACAAAACCTGCTTGTGTTTGCATGCGCTCTGCCACTTTCATGATAATGTCTATTAATTTTTGTTTATCTAAGTTTAATTTTTTGGCGATAGTTGATATTTGTTCATAAGCAACAGGGTCATTATAAATTTTGCTAATATGGCCTACTGCTTCTTCAGTTTTGTAGCTAATCGGGAGCAGCTCATCCATTAAGTTACAGTGTTCTTTGTTTGTTATATCTAATTTGGCAACTTCCATAAATATTTGTCTTTGTGATCCGCTTTTTGCGTATTTTGTAGCTTCATTTGTTCCGTATTCCTCATTTAAACTTTCAATATTTAGATCGTTGGAGCTCAAGTCCATCAAAGAAACAAGATAGGCCTTGCTAAATTCGTTGGGGAACCCTTTTACCAATGGGAAAAAATGCAAATCCCCTTTTTTGAAAGCGGTTCCTTCTTCGTATGCTTTTCCAGGAAATTTGCCACCTTGAATTAATAATTTAAGAGTAGCCAGTCCTGCCCCGTGGTATCCAATTGTATTGGGTGAGGATAAATTTTTGTCGGCCATTTCAAGCAAAAACCGGATTCTTTCTTTTTGCTCGGGGCTATATTTATTAGTAGGAGCATTGTCTGGTTGAAATTTCATAGTAATGAAATTATATCGTTAGTTTTATCTAGCATATTCTATTATGCGAGTCTCTCGGATCATCGTAACCTTGATTTCACCGGGATATTTGAGTTCTTGTTCTATTTTTATAGCTATATCACGAGCCATTAGTTTTGCTTCTGTATCAGAAATTTTTTCTGGTGTTACAAATATTCGGATTTCACGTCCTGCTTGTAATGCATATGACTTCTCCACAGCAGGGAAGGTGTTTACTAATGCTTCTAATTCTTGAAGTCTCTTTAGATAATTCTCTACTGAGTCTCGGCGTGCACCTGGGCGGCCGCCAGAGATTGAGTCAGCTGTTTGAACTATTATGGACTCGATGGTTTCGTAAGGATAATCTTCGTGGTGTGATTTCATTGCAGTAATTATGCGTTCATCGGCGCCAAACTTTTGCAAAATACGCATACCTATCTCTATGTGCGTACCTTGAACTTCATGATCAAGCGCTTTTCCTATGTCATGCACCAAGGCTCCAGCTTTTGCTATCGCTACATCAGCACCTAGTTCTTCTGCGAGCATTCCTGCAATATGTGCCATTTCTATAGAGTGTTGAAGCACATTTTGCCCATAACTAGTGCGGAAGAATAATCTTCCGATGATAGCTACAATGCGTGGGTCAAAATTGAATATTCCACATTCATAGACAGCTTGTTCTCCCTTTTCCTTAATTATTTTATTAATTTCTTCTTTTGCTTTTTCTACTAGTTCTTCTATTTTTGCTGGCTGGATTCTTCCATCTAGGATTAAGTTTTCTAATGCTAGTCGAGCAACTTGTCTTCTTATTGGATCAAAAGATGAGATGACGATTGATCCAGGAGTATCATCCACAATTAGCTCGACACCAGAAGCTCTCTCGAAAGCTCGGATGTTTCGGCCTTCTTTTCCTATAATCTTCCCTTTTATTTCATTGTTAGGAATTGAGACTATTGTTGTCATCAATTCTGATGCAGTACTCGAAGCAAGACGCTGAATAGAGGTAGCAAGGATATCCTTTGCTCGTCTGTCTAGCTTTTCTTCATTGTTGTTCTCCAGCTTTTGAATCTTAATTAAGATGTCTTCTTCGTATTTCTTTTCGACGTCTTTAATGAGCTCCTCTTTTGCTTCTAGCTCTGTCAATTTTGCTATTTTTTGAAGCTCCGTTATTTTTTCGTCCTCTATTTTTGAAACTTTTTCTTGAATTCTTTTTATTTCTTCAACTTTTACTTTTATATCCTCGACTTCTTTATTAACCTCAATCTGGCGAGAATCAAGAAATTCATCTTTTTTGATGAGTCTTTTTTCTGTCTCTCTCCATTCTTGCTCCTTTTTCTTTTCCTCATTCTTTAATTCAGCCAACTTAGACTCAGAAATTTTCTTTGCCTCATCGACAATTTTCTGTGCTTCTTCTTTTGCGCCGACCATCATTTGCTTGATGTCTATTTCGATAGACCTTCTCTTTCCTAATGCGATGATTAGGCGGAGATAGTAACCTATCCCCACGCCCAAAAGGAGTACAGCGACTCCGATTAGAATTATTATTGTTATACTCATAAGCTTTGTATCAGCTTACAAGAACACACCATTATATTTAGGGTTTTATTTCCTTACAAATAAAAAGATTGGTAAAGATATTAGAATTTTTCTGTAAACACTTCATAATAAATGGAATATTCCTGCGAACCGACTTAAATTAAACGAAAAAATTTTTAAAATTCAACATGTATAGTATAACAAGAAAAATTGAGTTTGTCTAATTGCATGTGTGTATAGAGAACAAAGAGAGTTTTTAATATTTGACAAAATCATGAAAATGTGCTTTATTATCAACGGACTTGGGTACAGCTCGCCCTATGAGGGTTAGGTATCCCAAGGTTCTCTGTCAGAAAGGATAGTATGAACAAAGTTTTTGGATGGTTCGTTGTGTTTTTGTTGGCGCTGGTGGCGACACCGGCGCTGGCGCAGAAGAGCGTTGTGTGCCCCGCGAAGACGGTGGCGTACGACGTGCAGAAGGGGGACACGCTTTGGGCCACGTTTGGCTCAGGGTGGGAAACCCTGAAGGGTGCGAACCCCTGGATCGAGGGACGCACACGGCGCCTCGACAAGCACTACACTCTCGTGCTCATTTACCCCGGAGAGACACTGTGTCTCCCCGAGGGGTCGATGCCTGCGGGTTTGAAACTACTCACGTCGCCGAGCGTTCTCTCAAATGGAGAAACGCTTGCGACGCCAACGCGCGAGCCGGTCATGTCAGCGGGTACGCCCGGCTTCGAGCCGGGGCCGCAACTCGTCATCAAGACCATCGAGAAGACCCCTTGGTGGGTTTGGCTGGTGCTCGCTGCGATGGTCTTCGCCATCCTGTACGGCATCGGCATGAAGATGCATGCTGACATGCTGGACCGCGTCCTTCGCGTCGAGAGGGACGCGAGAGATAAGGAAAGCTGGGCCCGCAAGCGAGAAGAGGCCCGCTCGCGGGTTAAGAACCGCTTGGAGCGGCAGGCCGAGCTTTCTCAAAACCCTGTGACGTCGGCTCCGCCGATCGTGCAGGGCGGGATTCCGGCTACGGAGCCGGAGCGACTCGAACGACACATGGTCGATCAGGTGACGGCGGATTACTCTGCCGGCCACCCGAACGCGACCGGTTTGACCGTCATTCGGATCAGCCCCATCGAGGAGGGCATGATCAGTGGCGAGGGCATGGTCGGCTACGCGGACCATGCTCGGCCGCGCAGGATCAACCCGCCTCTGCCGGGCTACCGAGCTCGATTCCGTTTTTCAAACGGGAACGAGCACGAGCTCATGGCCTTGCAGGCCTGCATGAACCCCGTCTATTACGGGGAAGGCTTGTCTGGTTTCATGTTCGTGCCGGGACGAGTCATCGTTCCGACGCCGGAGACCATTAATCCGGTGCCGGTTGCGTCGACCGCTCAGTCGAACGACTCATGGCCAGGCCAGGGGCATCGGGTTCGCACTGACGACCCGAACATCGAAGAGGTGCCGGTAGCGTCAGTCGTTGCTCCTGTTCCCGTCGTTTCAGTTACCCGCGAAGGCGATGACCTTTTGGTTGCTGTGCGTTCAGAAGGTCGGCCAACAACACAGCAGGCAACCAAGAGGGAGCTGGTTGCCTTCTTCACGTACGCACCAGCGAGCGAGAAGGGGCCGGAGATGATTCAAGTGTCTAGGCGTTTGAATTATCACCGACACGAAGTGTGGTCGGACGGACTCAAGACCCACCGATTCTCCATTCTCCCTGAGTAGGGAGGACAAACGTCGCCCGGGCGTATTTCCGGGCAGTGAAATTTAGGTATCGAGAGTCCCTATAATAGACTTTCAAAACAGGCCAGCAACATCCTCCGATGTTGCTGGCCTTTAACGTTTTTATATTAAATTTTTTATTTCTTCTCAGGAGCTTTTGACTTTGTAACTATTTCGTCGATTATTCCGTATTTTTTTGCTTCGCCAGCATCCATGAAGAAATCACGTTCAACGTCCTTTTCAACTTGCTGTAACGATTTTCCTGTATTTTTTGCTAGAAGTTTATTTAAATTATCTCTTGTTTTCAAAATATGTTTTGCTGTGATTGCAATGTCTGTGGCCTGACCTTCTACTCCACCCATAGGTTGATGAATCATTACTTCAGCATTTGGCAAGATGAATCTTTTCCCTTTTTTCCCAGCAGAAAGGATTATAGCTGCACCAGAAGCTGCGAGACCTACACAAAAAGTAGAGATATCAGGACGTACGTGATTCATTGTGTCCACTATAGCCATAGTAGAGGTAACTGAGCCACCAGGGGAGTTGATATAAAGGAAGACATCCTTTTTTGAATCTTCGGATTCTAGAAAAAGAAGCTGGGCAATGACAATATTAGCTGTATTGTCATCTATAGGGCCAGCCAAAAACACAATACGCTCACGTAAAAGACGAGAGTATATATCATAAGCTCTTTCTCCAAATTGTGATTTCTCTATAACTGTTGGTATTAACATATTTTAGATAATAAACTTCTTTCATGAACAAATCAAGAAGATGGACTTGCGTCTATTTTTTAAAATGTTACCATTCTAAACAATGTATCAGACACGAAACAAAACAAACACTCCTCAAAATCACATCTACAATATTTATATTTCTATTACCAAAGCCCCTGTCGGGGCTATTTTTTTACCTATTTATGCATAAAGACTTATTTGTTATTGAAGGAATAGTTGCGAATACTGGTGAAAGAAAAAGTATTGAAATAAATACTGAAACTGGATTGATTTCAAAAATTTCTGAACCAAATAATAAGGCTGATGTAACTCTTGAAAACGAATTAATTTTTCCTGGGTTTATAGATTTACATGTTCATGCTAGGGAAGACACAAGTCACACACAAGATTATAAAGAAGATTTTATTACTGCGAACGAAGCTGCGATAAATGGTGGGGTGGTAGCATTTGCAGAAATGCCAAATAATCCAATTCCTCCAATTGATGACGAAAGTTATGAAGCAAAAAATAAATTAACAAAAAAATCAAAAGTAGAAATTTTACTTTATGCAGGGATTGGCCCACATACTAGCCCTCTCAATAAAAAAGTCCCTTACAAAGTTTTTATGGGGCCTTCTGTTGGTGAATTATTTTTTAATACACAAAAAGAATTAGAGGAAGTTATAAAAAATTATGAAGGCGAGAGTGTGAGCTTCCATTGTGAGGACCCTGAAATTTTGGAGAAAAATAAAAACGAGAGAACGCACGAAAAACGTAGGCCACCCACAGCAGAAATTTCAGCTGTGGACTTTGCTTTAGGACTTATAGAAAAATATCATCTGAGTGGAAAGATTTGTCACTGCTCTACACTAGAGGGAGTGAATAAAATTATTGATGCAAAGGCTCGTGGAGTGAGCGTTGTGGTAGAAGTGACACCACACCATCTCTATTTCGACGAGACGATTTTGCGCGAGGAAAGAAAAATGTTTCAGGTTAACCCACCGATTCGCCAAAGCAAAGAAAATCGTTTGGGCTTGATCAAATTATTAAAAGAAGGGAAGATAGATTTTCTCGCAACCGACCACGCTCCGCACACCATCGAGGAGAAAGAGCGTGGAATGTCTGGGCTTACTCATCTCGACACTTATGGACCTTTTGTTTCATGGCTAATGAAAGAACATGACTTCACTCCACAGGAAATTGTGAGAGTTTGTTCAGAGAATCCTGGGAATTTTATAAATAATTTTTCTGAAAAAAAGCCCGCCCGAACGACTGATTTCGTTCAGTCGGGCGGGTATGGAAAAATAGAAGAAGGATATGTCGGATCACTGACAATTCTTGATATGAATAAGCCAGTAAAAATTACCAAAGAAATTTTAAAAACAAAATGCGGATGGTCGCCATTTGAAGGAATTACTTTTGATGGGAGTGTCGTGATGACAATTATTAAAGGAAAAATTTTAAAAAATGAAATTAAATAAAACAAAATTAATATTGAAAGATGGTACTGAGTATGAGGCAGTTAGTTTTGGTGGAAATAATTCCATGGCCGGGGAAGTTGTTTTTGCTACAGGAATGGTGGGGTATCCAGAAGCGTTAACTGATCCATCTTTTCGAGGGCAGATTTTGGTGATGACGTATCCTCTCATTGGGAATTATGGTGTGCCAAAAAAAGAATTATGGGAGTCAGAAAAAATTCAAGTTTCAGGATTGATAGTTTGTAATTATATAGATACGCCTTCGCACCATGCCATTCAGACGACTCTGGGAGAGTGGTTTAAAAAAGAAGGATTGCCACTAGTAGAAATAAAAGATACCAGAGCGTTAACACAAAAGTTGCGAGAGGAGGGGGTTTCTTTAGGAAAAATAATTATTGATAATAAAAATATTCCATTTGAAAATCCTAATTTAAAAAATTTGGTGGCAGAAGTTAGTACAAAAAAGAATCTATGTTTTTCCCCTACCCCTCGGGTAGGGGCTTTCCCCTACCCGAGGGGTAGGGGAAAGCAAAAGTACACAATTGTACTTATTGATTGTGGAGTAAAGCAAAACATAATTAGAAGTATTGTGAAAAGAGGATATAAGGTGGTGGTGGTGCCATGGAATACGGATGTAACAAAACTAGATTTTGAATTTTCTGCAGTGATAATTTCTAATGGTCCTGGTGACCCACAAAAAGTAAAAAGTACGATTGCGAACGTGAAGAAAATTCTTGTGAAACAAATTCCAGTATTTGGTATTTGTTTGGGTAATCAGATTTTAACTCTTGCATTAGGAGGCACTACTTACAAAATGAAGTTTGGACACAGGAGTCAAAATCAGCCCGTAGTAGAAAATACGACTAATAAATGCTATCTAACAACGCAGAATCATGGTTTTGCGGTTAAACAGATTCCAAAAGATTTTGCAGAATGGTTTCACAATGCAAATGATAATACTAATGAAGGCATCATTCACAAGAGTTTGCCCATAATGTCTGTGCAGTTTCATCCTGAAAGTTCTCCCGGTCCGCTTGATACTGACTTCGTGTTTGATTATTTTTTAGAAAAAGCGCACCTCACCCCTGCCCCTCTCCTTGTAAAGGAGAGGGGGAAGAAAGACAAAAGAAAATAAAATTAATTTATGAAAAATAACAACTACAAAAAAATATTGGTGTTGGGAAGTGGTGCGCTCAAGATTGGTGAAGCGGGGGAATTTGATTATTCTGGAAGCCAAGCAGTAAAAGCGCTCAAAGAAGAAAAAATAAAAGTAATTTTAGTGAATCCAAATATTGCCACCTTTCAGACTTCGAAGACACTTGCTGATGAAGTTTATTTTTTACCTGTTGACGAATACTTTGTAGAAAAAGTAATAGAAAAGGAGCGACCAGATGGAATCATGCTGTCATTTGGTGGGCAGACGGCGCTCAACTGTGGACTTCGCTTAGAAGAAAAAGGAATATTTAAAAAATATAATGTGGAAGTTTTAGGAAGCCCTGTATCATCTGTTATTTTGACCGAAGATAGAGAAAAATTTGCAGAGCATTTGAGAAGTATAAATATTCCGATACCAGAGTCAGGTAGTGCGACTAATTTAAAGGAGGCAAAAGTTATTGCAAAGAAAATTGGTTTTCCTCTTATGGTGCGTGCTGCTTTTGCTTTAGGTGGGCAGAAGTCTGGAGTAGTAAAAAATGAAATTGAATTGGAAGAAATAGTATTAGGTGCACTTTCAGTATCACCGCAAGTTTTGATAGAAAAATATTTACATCATTTTAAAGAAATTGAGTACGAAGTTGTTCGTGATAAATTTGATAACACAGTTACAGTTTGCAATATGGAAAATTTCGACCCACTTGGAATCCACACTGGAGACTCTATTGTCATAGCTCCGAGTCAAACACTGAACAATGAAGAGTATCATGGTCTTCGAGAGGCAAGTATAAAAATTGTTAAGAGTTTAAAAATAGTTGGCGAGTGCAATGTGCAGTTTGCACTCAATCCTTGTCCCAAGAATGGAGAATTAGATTATTTTGTAATTGAAGTAAATGCACGATTATCTCGCTCTTCGGCACTGGCTTCAAAGGCAACAGGTTACCCACTCGCTTATGTCGCTGCGAAGCTTGCTCTCGGTAAAAGTTTACTTGAGATAGAAAATAAAATTACGAAAGTCACTCAGAGTTTCTTTGAGCCGGCGCTAGACTATGTGGTGGTGAAGATGCCACGATGGGATTTGGCAAAGTTTGTCGGAGCTGTGGAGCGCATCGGTAGTGCGATGAAGTCAGTCGGGGAAGTGATGGCTATAGGCAGAAGCTTTGAGGAAGCACTCTCGAAAGCAGTGCGTATGCAGTCTGGGAATGTGGAGAGTGTGACCGATAATGGTTTTAAAAATAGTAAAGAGGTAAAAAACTTTTTACACATTCCTACACCTCGTAGAATTTTTGCAATTGCCGAGAGTATTAAGAAAGGTGTGAGCGTGGAGCGTATTCACAAAATAACAGGAATTGATTTGTGGTTTTTATATGGAGTAAAAAATATTGTTGATAATGAAAAAAAGTTTTCAAAAGACAAGCTCTTAAACAAAGAGACAATACTTAACTTGAAACAAATAGGATGTTCAGACAAAAAGATTGGAAGCTTGTGTGGAAAGAGTGAATTGGAAATTCGCAAAATTCGTAAAGAATTTGGAGTCACGCCATCTATTTTTAATATTGATACTTTAGCGGGAGAGGTACCTGCAAAGACGAATTATTTATATCTGACATATCATGGAGGACATCACGACGTAGAGCCGTTTAAGAAAAATGCAATTATTGTTTTGGGAAGCGGCCCTTACCATATCGGTTCTTCTGTAGAATTTGATTGGTCTTCTGTTCATGCGGCGATGGCATTAAAAAGACATAATAAAAAGTCTATTATTATAAACTGCAATCCTGAGACTGTGTCCACTGATTATGATATGTCTGATCGTTTATATTTCGAGAATTTATCATTTGAGACAGGGGCAGATATTTTTGAATTTGAAAAAGCCGATGGTTTGATAATCTCTGTCGGAGGACAGAGGCCTAACAATCTGGTAAACAAATTAGAAGAAGCGAAGTTCCATATCTTAGGGACTAAAGCAGAAAATATAGATAAAGCAGAAGACAGAAATGCCTTCTCGGCATTACTAGATAAGCTTGGAATTCTACAACCAAAGTGGCAGAGTTTTACTTCCAAAAAAGAAGCAGAAAAATTTATCAAATCTGAAGGCTTTCCAGTTTTAGTACGTCCTTCTTATGTTCTCTCTGGCGCAGCTATGCGTGTGTGCTACAACGAAAAGCAATTGCATAACTTTATTGGGAAAGCAGCTGTCTTATCGCCACTTTATCCTGTAACTATTTCTAAATATATAGAAAATGCTAAAGAGCTAGAGTTTGATGGAGTCGCTCAAAATGGAAGGCTGATGATTTATGGAATTTCTGAGCATGTTGAAAATGCTGGTGTGCATTCTGGGGATGCGACTATTGTATATCCGACGCAGAGAGTCTATGCTTCGACTGAATTTCAAATAAGAGATATTTCTAAAAAAATTGCGCTAGAGCTTGATATTACTGGACCATTCAATATTCAATTTTTAGTAAAAGACAATAGACCTTTTGTGATAGAGGTGAATGTGCGAGCAAGTCGTACTTTTCCACTTTTGTCTAAGGCCATGGATGTAAATTTCCCAGAGATTGCCGTGGATAGTTTCTTTGGAAAAGCGAAGCATCATGATTTCGTTTATCCGAAAAGTGTAGTGGTAAAGTCCCCGCAATTTTCTTTTGCAAGATTGCTCGGTGCAGACCCAGTGCTTCGAGTAGAGATGTCTTCTACTGGAGAGGCGGCATGTTTTGGTCGTGATTATGACGAAGCACTTTTGAAATCAATCTTGAGTACCAATAAATTTGATTTCAAAAACAAAAACGTTTTGCTTTCTCTAGGTGGAGAATATAATAAAATTAAATTTTTAGAAACTGGAAAGATATTGATAGCTCTTGGTTTTACTATCTTTGCTACTGATACTACTGCTCAATTTTTCCAAAAGCACGATGTAAAATGCAACACTGTACGCAAGGCTTATGAAAAAGCGCCGAATGTTTTGACTATTGTGGAAGGTAAAAAAGTATCCTTTGTAGTAAATTTAAGCAAGACAGGGGACACAGGAGGAGGTGATGGAGGGCATGTCGTTACAGATGGTTTTCGTGTTCGTAGAGCAACCGTAGATAATCAAATTCCACTCTTTACAGACCTACAATTAGCGAGAGCCTTTATCAAAGCATTGTCGAGATATAGGGTCGAAGATTTAGAAATTAAGTCGTATAAGGAGTATTTATAAAATGAAAAATATTATTTCTGCGAATCAATTTAAAAAAAGCGAAATAGAAAAGATTTTATCTAGCGCTGTTTTGATGGAAAAAGCTTATAAAAAAAATAAAATTAAACCAATTTTGAAAGATAAAATAGTGGCTTGTATATTTTTTGAACCATCAACTAGAACGCGACTTTCTTTTGAAACAGCAGCGCTTAAGCTTGGAGCAAAAGTAATTTCTGCAGAGAATGCTCTGGAGAATTCTTCTGCTCATAAAGGTGAAACGATAGAAGACACGACAAAGATACTTTGTTCATATGCAGACGTTGTTGTTATTCGTCACCCTATTGCAGGTACACTCGATAAAGCAGCAAAAGTAGCTACGAAGCCACTAATCAATGCAGGAGATGGCGCCAACCAGCACCCAACGCAAGGTTTTCTGGATTTATATACAATAAAAAAGGAACACGGAAGACTTAACAATTTAAATATTGGTTTTGGAGGAGACTTATTAAACAGTAGAACTTTGAAATCACTTGTTCCGTTCCTTCGACTTTATAGTGGAAACAAATTTTATTTTATTTCACCAAAACAACTTGAATTACCTAGAGAATTTATTAAAGATTTAAAAGAAAACGAAATAGCTTTTGAAGAATTACGAAGCTTGGATGAAAAATTGGGCGAACTTGATGTGCTCTATATGACTCGCGTACAAAAAGAGCGTTTTGCAAATGAGAAAGAATACAACAAAGCAAAAGACTTATTTATTTTTAAAAAAGAGCACCTTAAAAAATTAAAAAAGAATGCAATTATCATGCACCCACTTCCAAAAATAAATGAAATTGAGAGGGAAGTCGATGCTGACCCACGCGCGGCATACTTCCGACAGGCGCAAAATGGTCTCTATGTTCGTATGGCATTACTTTGTTATAGTCTCGGTCTATAACTAAAAAACGGAAGCCTTGCTTCCGTTTTTTAGTGTTTCTCGTTGTTTATTGTTGTGATTCTAAAAACTGGAAGATTTTTTCATTAGTAAGGACGTTTCGAGCGTGTAGTGTGGCGCGCTCAGGGTCTGCGTCTTTGTAATGTTCGAGAATAGCCGCTACTTCCTTGGCTACTTGTTCTTCATCAGCTATTATTTTTTCTACTTTTGCTATTTCGTTTAAGATGAGTGCGAGTTTGGCTTTCTTCTCGGCGTCACCTCGAAATTCTTTCTTCAAGTCCTCTACTGTTTTGTTTAGATGTTTTAAATAATCTTCGAATTTGAGTCCCATTTGAGTAATGTCGGACTCCATTCTATATAAGATCTTATCTAGCTCAATTTCAACTAGGAGTTCAGGCAAATCCATCTCACTTTTATTGATAATTTCTTCAATTATTTTTAGTCGAGTTTTTTCTTTTTGGTTATTTTCTTTTTCGATTTTAATATTTTCTTTAAGCTTTATTTTGAAATCAGCGACATCCTTGAAGGGCCCGAGTGCTTGAACGAAAGCATCGTTAAAATCTGGAAGTTCTGCTTCTTTTGGTTCTTCATGTTCGTGTTCTTCTCCTTCTTTGTGTACGTGCTCAGCTACATGCTTTTTAGGAGCACGTGATTTGCGTATATCCATGATCGTGTTCTCTACATCCTCATCAGTTGCTGTGGCGTCTTTTTCTTTGTCAGTTATTTTCGAAATTGTTGTTTTTGCAACATCCTTATAGTCGGGGAGTTTGATAGTAGGCAATACTGCAGTTTTAATTTTGAAACCAAGAGGATTCTTGCGTGCTAATTTAGTGATTGAAATTTCTGGGCGACCCAATGCATCAATCTTTTCGCTGTTTGTTTCTCCTGCAATTATTTTTGGATAATGCTCACTGAGTGCCATTTCGGCCATCTCTTCTAGAATGGTGATTTCTGGGACCTTTGATAGTAAGACATTTTCAGGAATCTTACCTTTTCTGAAACCATCGATCTCTACTTTCTCACTTATTTTCTTGAGTGCTTTTGCAAAATAGGATTCAAATATATCAGAATCAATTTCTCCCTCAATTTCAACTTCACTTTTGGGTAATTTTTTTATCGTAATTTTCATATTTATATTTTTAATTTATAGTATTTACGTCAACTCCAACATTGGTTTCAGTATTTTTTACGTCCTGCTCTAGTAATTTTATAATACTTGCCTGTTCCTCTAGGACTTTTGCATTTTGTATTTTGATGATTTCTATTTGTTTATTTTTTTCTCGCCAAATATAAATACCACCAATAATCAAAAGTATGGTTATCACTATCAATCCAATAAGTGCCCCATTTGATTTTTCTTCTGTTTCCATAAAATATAAAAAATACAAATAAATTATTTTTTACTTATTAGGCTATCCTTTAGAGACTTCACTGCATTGTCTAAAGTATTGTGTATTTCGTTTATTAAATTTTGTATATCAGTATTTAGGTTCTGTAGGGTTGTTTTTTCATCAGAAGTTAGTTCGTTAAGTGAGGTGGACAAGAGAGCATGAGCTTCAACGATTTTTGATTCTACATCATTGAGCTTAATTTCTCCCGTAGTTATGAATACTTTTGCTCCTGTCGTATCAACTTTCTTTGTATCAAAATATGCTATCTGTGTATTGATTTTGTTTTTTAAGTCAACCATATTGCTGACCATTTTATCGAACCTAGCCAAAGCATTTTCTCTTACTATTATTCTATCTTCTTTGACTTTTGCTTTAGAAGTATTTTTTTCATTTTTAATACTTTCTTTTAAAGTCTCCATTTTTGTTTTGAGGTCAAGTCTTTTTGCATCAATTTCATTTTTGATTTTTTCTCTTTCACTCTCCATTTCTTTTTTAATCTCTTCTTTCCTGGTTTCAGAATCATTATTTAATGTTGAAATAGGAAGAATCTTGGGCGATAGCTCTTCTGCCTGTACCATTTTGATACCAAATACGAGCACCATTGCTAAAATAATAAATAAACTTAGTTTTTTCATGATTAATTTTAAATGAGTGAAACGATTTTAAAATATCACCCTGTTAAACAAAATCTTTCAGATTTTAAATTTTGCAAAGCAAAATTTGTTTAATAGGGTAAAATAAATTATAGTCGTTTATAACTCCCTAATTTCTAATTATAATCGAACTTTCCAAATTATATCAAGAAAGCCACTAAAAGTAACGCGACGATATTGAGGATTTTTATCATTGGGTTGATGGCTGGGCCTGCTGTGTCTTTGTATGGGTCGCCGACAGTGTCTCCTGTTACAGCAGCTTTGTGAGCATCGCTACCTTTACCTCCATGATTACCTTGCTCGATATATTTTTTAGCATTGTCCCATGCACCTCCACCTGAGGTCATTGATATTGCAACGAAAAGCCCTGTGATGATAGAGCCAACAAGTAGCCCACCCAAAACTACCAAACCATTTTCTGTCCCAAAAACAATTATCACTAGAATTGGAGCAAGTACTGGTATTAATGCTGGAAGAATCATTTGTTTTATTGCAGCACCAGTTATTATTGAAACAGCTTTTGCGTAATCAGGTTTTGCTTTACCCTCCATTATTCCTTTTATCTCTCTGAACTGTCTTCGGATTTCTTCTACGACTTTCCCTGCAGTTTTTCCTACAGCTTCCATGCAGAGTGCGCCGAAGTAGTATGGAAGTAGTCCTCCGATGAATAGACCGATGATGACATATGGGTTACTCAAGTCAAAAGAAATAGCTTTTCCTGCTTTTACAATTTCTTCGGTATATGAAGCGAATAAAACAAGGGCAGCTAGACCAGCGGAGCCGATTGCATAGCCTTTTGTTACAGCCTTTGTCGTGTTTCCTACGGCATCAAGCGGGTCTGTCACATTACGAACTGCGTCTGGTAGCTCTGCCATTTCTGCTATTCCACCGGCATTGTCTGTGATGGGTCCATATGCATCGATAGCCACAATAATTCCTGTCATAGAAAGCATAGACATGGCGGCGACAGCGATACCATAAAGTCCACCGTATGAATAACTAATTAAAATTCCTATAACAATTGAAAACAAAGGCAGTGCCGTGGACTTCATAGAGATAGCTAAACCTTGAATGACATTTGTGCCGTGACCGGACACAGAAGCGAGTGCTATTGATTTTACAGGAGCGTATTTTGTAGAAGTGAAATATTCTGTGATGACGACGAGCGCGCCGGTAACAAATAAACCAACAAGAGAACATATAAACAAATCCATCACTGTGTATTTACTGCCATTGTTTGCCATAAGCATATTGGTGACAGGGTAGAAAGCGGCAGCGGCTATGACACCGGCAGCGATGAGGCCTTTATATAAAGCGCCCATTATGTTTTTGTTTTTGCCAAGTCGTACAAACCAGGTACCGACGATAGATGCAAAAATTGCTACTCCACCGATGACAAGAGGATAAAGAATTGCATTTTCAAAACCAATAAAGAGGAGTGAGCCGAGCAACATAGTAGCGATAGAAGTAACAGCATAAGTTTCAAAAAGGTCTGCTGCCATACCAGCGCAGTCTCCGACATTGTCTCCTACATTGTCAGCGATAACTCCAGGGTTTCTTGGGTCATCTTCTGGGATTCCTGCTTCGAGCTTACCTACTAGGTCTGCACCTACGTCTGCAGCTTTAGTAAATATTCCTCCACCCAATCTTGCAAATACTGAAATAAGAGAAGCGCCAAAGCCGAGGCCGACGAGCGCAGTGATGTCTTTTGTAATTGTATAAAATAAAGTGACTCCAAGTAGAGCGAGACCGACGACTAGTAGTCCTGTGACTGTTCCGCCTTTAAATGCGAGAGAAAGAGCCGGCTTTATTCCACTTCTAGCAGCTTCTGTAGTTCTGACATTTGCTCTCACGGAAACATTCATACCTATGTATCCAGCGAGTGCAGAGAATACAGCACCAACGAGAAAGCCGATAGCCATAGTCCATCCGAGCTTGGGAACAAAACCAATAACTAAAAATAAAACTACAGCAATCATTCCTATAGTTTTATATTGTTTGTTTAAATAAGCGCTGGCCCCTTCTTGAATTGCTTTTGCAATTTCTTGCATGCGAGCGTTCCCCGGACTCTTTTTTAAAATAGATTTTGCTAGAAATAAACCATAAACGATAGCTATCACCGAACTAACAATTGCAAACAATAAAAATGAATTCATGATTGATTTTTAACGAACGAAGTGAGTATAAAAATCATCACCCTGTTAAATAAAATCTTTGGATTTTAAATTTTGCTGTGCAAAATTTATTTAACAGGGTTAATTAAAATATATTCGCTACGCTCATTATTTTAACTAATAATTATTTCTCTTCTTTTACTTCTACTTTGTCTCCATCTGTACTAGTAACTTCTTTTCCATCACCTTTGATATCAATTCTCCAACCTGTGAGCTTGGCTGCGAGGCGTACATTTTGTCCGCCTTTACCGATAGCAAGTGAAAGCTGGTCATTTGCCACTTCTACGGTAGCTTTGTGCTCTTTTTCATCTACATCAATATTAACAACTTTTGCAGGTGAAAGGGAATTGGAAACGAACTGTTTTGGGTCTATGGACCATGGGATTATATCAATTTTTTCTCCAGAAAGCTCTGCTGTTATTGTGTTTACTCTGGTACCTTTTTGTCCGACACAAGAGCCGACTGCATCTATATGCTCATCATTTGAGTGGACTGCAATTTTAGAACGAGCACCTGCTTCACGTGCCACTGACTTTATTTCTACAATACCGTTTTCTATCTCTGGTGCTTCTATAGCAAAAAGCTTCTCAATGAATTTGGGATGAGTTCGAGAAAGGCGTAGATTTATTCCTCTTGGTGTATCTTCTACACTATATAGATATGCACGTATGCGCTGGCTTCTCTCCCAGTATTCTCCAGGGATTTGTTCTTCAGCTGGGAGAATACCTGTAGCTCTGTTGAAGTCCACATAGACATTGCCTCGTTCAACCTTTTGAACAACACCGGAAACTATTTGACCTTCTTTGGTGCCGTATTCATCGATGATGGAGGTGCGCTCTGCTTCACGGATTTTCTGGATGATAACTTGTTTTGCTGTCTGAGCTGCGATACGTCCATAATCGTCCTTTGCCTCTAGAGGGAAGATGACTTCATCATTTAGTTCCACTCCCTTTTTTATTTTTTTTGCATCTTCTAGGAGCATGTGATGCTCGCTGTTGAAATGCACACGTTCGTCATTATCATCTTTTACTGAATACTCTGCGTGCTCTCCTCCGTGTTTTTTATTATCTTCAAGGATTGCGATACTTTCATCTACAACTATTTTTACTTGATAGAAATCTGTTTTACCAGTTTCCATATCAAATTTAGCTCGGATGATTTGTCCTTTTTTGCCGTAATCTTTTTTGTAAGCTGCAGCCATTGCTTGCTCGATGGCTTCCAATATTTTTGCTTTAGGAATTTTTCTTTCTTCTTCTAACTGCTCTAGCGCTGATTTGAATGTTTTTAAATCTAACATATTGATTTTTAAGGAATGTAATGACTATAAAAATCATTACCCTGTTAAATAAGATTTGAGCCGATTTCTTAAAAAATGTTTACCCAAATAAGTCTTAAGATATTTCTCACGATGCATGGCATCTTTTTTATCCAGACAAGCTTCTGAGTAAATTAATTCTAAGGGCCTACGTTTCTTGGTAGAAATTACTTGGCCTTTACAATGTTGCTCAAATCTTGATTTTAAATTTTCGGTATATCCTGTATATAAGTTTTTATCTTTACCAGATAATAAAACGTATATGTAGTAGAATTTAACCATATTTAAAATCATTTAACAGGGTTTATAAATTATATTCACTCCGTTCATTAATTTATTAAAAATAAAAGCCCTGTTTCGACAGGACTCATACTCTAAAAGCTTATCATAACCCGGTTTTTTGTGCAAGAAGTGCCTAAAAACGAGTTTTTGTTTATTAACACATTATTGACAACATTTCTTGATAATGTGCAAGTTTTATGGTTTAATCTAACTGAAAACACTGTCAGGATTTCTTGCCCATTTCCGGGCGGAATAATCCATTGACATTCTTAAGGAGGAGCCAGATGAGTAAGAGGTTTCTGGCGGCCCTCGTGGTCGCCCTCGTCGCTGCGCTCGTAGTAGTCGGTTGCGGTGACAAAGGTTCACCATCACCGACAGCACCTTCGACGGTGACGCCTACGCCACCCACGCCGACACCAACGCCGACACCAACACCTACACCTGTGGTGTACGCCCCACCGCCAGCGGGATTAAACCCCGCAATATGGCGATATGGGTTTTACGACTACGACAGGATGTACCGACCCGAGTCGGTGCACTATATCTTGCCTGCTGACGCAAGTCAAAAGGCGAGAGATGCTTTCAGCGCAGCCATCGCGACCTATAGGGGACATGGGTTGCGTACTCCTATGGACCTCGTTCCTTCTGCAACTGGAGCGAATATCCAGGTGAGGGTAACCCCTGGATTAGTCTGCGGGACTGATCAAGCGAAGAGCGCAGCCTGTACAAGTTTGGAGGCTCTTTCTTCTGGGTGGATAACACGTGGTATAATGGAGTTCGCGTTCACGAGCTTCATGGAAGACAAGGACCTCGTGCTATACGAGTCCTCTCGGGCATTTGGCACGTCTGGATTCATTCCAATGCCTGGGTACTTTTTCTCAAATCCCAGCGTTGGAGATGGGCTGACTCCTGACGAGATTCGAATGTTGGTGGCGAGAGAGAGCGTCCCTCTTCTTGCTGTCTTCATCGACAAGTAGATCGCGCTCCCTCGGGCGAGGCTTCGTGCCTCGCCCGAGTAGGACAGTTTATCGACTTCAAGGTCGAATGCACTATAAAATGTCGTTCGACCTTTTTGCGTATTTACCCACAATTAAATATACACACTATATATTTTGTAGTATAATAAATTCATGCGAAGTTATTTATCTTCAAAATATTTTTTGATTATAGGTTTGATTTTAGTACTCGTCGGTGTTTTTTATTTCTCAGGCTTTTGGC
>JBAXTS010000013.1:0-25387 GCA_037130055.1 bacterium
GTGCACCCTCGGCATCCGCCTCGGGCATTTCCGCTAGGGCTACGAGTGCCTAGATGCCTATGAGCGGGCAAGCAAAACCTCGAACGGCTCAAATACCAGTAAATGAGCCGTTCGGAATTTGCCCGCAACTTCTTGGGGAGAGGAAGTTTCCTCTCCCCGGGTCGGGCTCTCCGCCTGCTGGCGGAGTCTGCCCTCGCCATCCCCACTCTACATTTTTCAATATTGTGTTTGGTGTGTAGCTTTCGCTTTCGAGAACTCATTTCAATTCGGGTCAGGCACTCGTCCGTCAGTCATGGACACCCTAGCGGAAATGCCCGAGGCGAAATACTCGTGCTTGCCCCGAGTTTTTGTGATTACACAAAAACTCCACCCACCCGTGCGTGCACGCGAGAATCACTCCCTTGAAATTAAATTCTAGAATACGAAACCGCATGCCCAGTTTTTCCGTTCTGTTTTATTTTTCCTTCTTGTTCAAGTTGTGAAAGATATCTGGTAGCAGTTGCGTCAGACACATGCAAAAAATCTTTAACTTCATCATTCGTGATTTTAGATTTTTTAAGAAACAAAGTCATAACACGATCTAATTTCTTTCTTTTTCGAAACTGAATCATATTTCTAGCTTTAACGAGAAGTTCACGAGCAAGAGATATTTTAGGTTGAGAAAAAGTTTCGGGTTCAGTTTTAAACGGCTCAGGTTTAACTTCTGGTTCAGAAGCCAACGGCTCATTTACTGGTATTTGAGCCGTTCGGGTTTCAAGAGTTTGCGCTGGTTCAGATAAAACAGGACTTATTTCCTCGGTTTTTTCGCCTTCGGCGGGTATTTCTTCAGGTTTCGCTTCACTTGGGCTAGGTGTCGAATTAGGCTCATTTTGAGGATTATCATTATTGAGGGAAACGGGTATATCTACGTTTTTAGGGGATTCTGGGGCTTCAGAGGGCATATTAGAGGGTTCAGAACCCGTTGTGTTTAGGGGTAATGGGCTAGAAGGCTCTACTTGCTCGTTGTTTAATGGTTCGTCTGGCATATGTAGATTATAACAGAAAGTTATTATATATTGAGATTTCAACTCTTGACTTTTACTCCAAAAGGGTGTATAATATTACTGTATAGCGTTCTTTCAAAAATTCCTGAAGAGCGAATTGGGCATAGAATTTATTACCATGTACTTAATTCACTCTTCGGGAAATGTCTTCTAGTTTCAGCAACCATCACCGTACACAACAGGAGAAAAGCGATGAAGAAGCAGGTACCGACCAACACCACAACAGAGACACTCGCCGATCCGAGCGGTCTCATCGCCGAGGCAATGATTTTCGGCGCAGGTGCCTCGATTGAGCGTCAGGAGGCCAGGGGCCAGCGCTCGTTCGTCGAGAGCACAACTCTGCCCACGGAGATCAGGGGTGGCGTCGACTGCAACCCGGAAGCTGCTCTCGAAGCCATGGGCGTCAAGTTCCTGGGCGTCGTCGAGGGCGACGAACTCTTCCAGAACGTTGAGTTGCCGAAGGGTTGGAAGAAGGTGGCGGACGGTCACAGCATGCACTCTCACCTCGTGGACGACAAGGGTCGTACGCGCGCCAGCATCTTCTACAAGGCGGCGTTCTACGACCGCCGCGCGGACATGAGCCTCCATTCTCGGTACAGCGTAATGTTCGATTACAATCGCGCCGGAGAAGAACACATCGGCGTCACGAACGTGATCGACAACGTGGTTGACCATGACAAGGTGATTTACACCACCGAGCCAATCGCTGAGGTCACCAACGCCAACGAGTACCAGGTGAGCAAGGTAGCCACCAAGCTCGCGATCGAGTGGCTCGACAAGAACTACCCCGACTGGCGGAGCCCCGCTGCCTACTGGGACTAGACGAATCAAGGACTGAGCAGACCATCTGCTTGACGCGCCATGTCGTAAGACCTCTGGCGCGTTTCAATTTATATTTTTATAACTCTTGCCAAAGTTCATGTGCTTCGTCAACATCTAACCCAGTATCGTCCATAAGTTCTTGAAGTTCCTCCGCTTCATCTTTGCTCATATCTTCCTCTTTTGCTTTTTCAAATACTTCGTCATCCATAAATTATTTCAGGTTTATTTTAGCATATTCTATAAAATCATTTAATTTTAATCTTATGGCCTCAGAACTTTGTGCGGTTAACCATTGATTCACATCTACTTGTTCTTCTTTTGAGAGGTGAATATAGTTTCTTACTTCTGCTACCTTTATTAGGTAATCTTTCCAAGAAGAAATTTTACCTATTTTTTCTAATAGACTAATACTTGTAATGAAAGTACGATAATCTATGAACCGTGATTTTTTTGTAATTTCTTTAACTAGAACATCATTATTCAGTGATTTTTGTATACGATTACTTAAAAAAGAATCAATTATTCCTTCGTATATAGATGCAATCTGTTGTACAAAAATACGCTTATGTCTCTTTTCTATGACTGAAAATGGTTTTAGCCATAACTCTAAACTTAGCATATAATCACAAGCCATTAATTGTTCAGCAACTTTTTCTCTCATTTGAAGAGGTAAGAAATCTACTCTATTTCTATAAGAAAATAACGTCTTCCACTTTTTGTATTTAGATGGAAGTGAATTGAGTTCAATTTTTTCGATTAATTCTTCGTCCATAATATTTAGAATTAATTTAAGCCAAACTGATTAAGAGCATATACGGTGCATATAGAAACTAATATGGGAACAAGGATGTTCCACACTACTCTCCAAAGCAAACTATCGCGCCTATCAAGAATAAATTGTCTTTCAGTTTCTAATCTATCTTTTTCCTCCAATAAAGGTCTATTCGCATTCTTTAGTCGTCCTTCAAAAACAGGCATAGCAAGCCCGGAAGCTATTTTCTTTTCACGATCCTTGTCGGCCAGAATATTTTTTATTTCTAAAATTCTTTTTTCTATTTGACTTAATTTCATGGTTGTTTTAATTTAACAGACCTCATTTTAATCATTGCGTAATTTAAAAAACATCCTCTACATAAAACTTCTCCTAATTTTGTAATTGACAAATCTCTACCAAATTTTTTTCTTGCTTCATTTCTACTAAGATAACAATTGTCGCATCTATTACCATGTTGGTTAATAATTTTCTCTCTTTCTTCATTAGTAATATGACTCGCGCAATTTATACATAGACCTTTTTTGAAATGGGGAGTTGATGTGGTTCCACAAGATTGGCATTTTTCATAAAACCTACTCCATATATAATTTTTATACCCGCCAAGTTTTCTTCCAGTTCTACTTAAAAAACATTTTTTACAAAAAACGCTTTGATCTTTCATAATATATAAATCACGCCCGTAGGATGTTATAGCTTCATGCCTAAGCGCACCACAAGAATCACATTTATTATTATGAGAAGAAATAATCTGTTCTCTTGTATTTCCTACAAACTGACCAACGCATTTTTCACATAAACCATGTCTAACGTGTGGGATAGTTGTTGTACCGCACGACTTACATGATAGATAATATCTGCTCCATCTTTGTTCCTTAATTTTTTCCATCTTCGAAGGTTTGAGTTCAAATCCTTTCGCAATTTTACGTCTCTTTTTTTCTTCATCAAAAACTATAGAGGTGTCTACTTCAATTTCCTTAGAGACAGCTTCATTAATAGCTATTTGTTTTATAGTTGCTTCGGCTACCTGTCTAACTCTTTCACGGGTTATCTTAAATACCCTCCCTATATTCTCAAGAGTTAATCCTTCTCGATATAAATCTAAAATCTTAATATTTCTTTCTGGAATTTCTCTTAGTTCTATTTCTTTTTTCGATTTTCTTTTTCTTATCTCATCGAATATCTCTGGAATAAGAACTTTCTCGATATTGGATTTCCTCTCTTTTAACTCTTTTGCTTTTGATATAAGATTAACCAAATCTTTTTCCAGATTTTTGTTTTTCCCAACATTTTCTACAACTTTTTTATAAGAGTGAATTACTGTTGTGTGGTCACGACCACCCAATAGTTTACCTATGGCGGGGTATGACATCTCCCCATACTCTCTTAAAAGATAAATTATCAAATCTCTGACTTTAACAATATCTTGACGACGAGAAGAACTCTCAACTTCATCTTTACTAGCCCCAAGGGATCTAGAAAAAAATTCTATAATATCATCTTCTCCTCCAACATCAATTATTATAGAAGTTTTTTCTTCATCTCCTAATTCATTATCTTGGTCAAGATTATTGGGAATTAATTTTTCACCTACCACTACAGCTTCCAACATCAACTCGTCAATTTTTTTCTCGATTATGTTTATTTCATTTACTGAAATACCAAGTTCTTTTTTTAATTTTCTATCGTCACGTTTTATCAGTCCTCCAATAGTTCTAATATTATTATCTAGCAGAATATTAGTTAATTTTTTAGATAATTCCAAACTTTCAATTCTATTTTTTAGAAAATCATTTTCTTTTTCTTTAGTTTGAAGGCTTAGCAACTTCATTTATTAGAAATTAAATTGAATAACTTGTGTTAAACAGGAAGTCATCCAAGTCTTCATTGGCAGTTTGGTGAACTCGTCTAACAACATCTGAAATTTTTTGATCTACTGAATCTGCGTTAAAGTTTTCGTAGTCTTTCTTCTCTAGTTCGTGTATAGCTTCTTTTATAAAGATGTCCACATATCGCTCAAAAAGAAAATTTCTAAATTGTACTGATTCTTGACCAAATTTATCATATATTTTTGAAGCCATTGGACTAGATGTATTGATCCAATAAATACCATGATCTACATCTTGTGGTCTTTGGTAAACAACAGGATCACGTTCACTTAAAATTAAACTTCCGTCGGGTGATAAACCTAGAGGATCGACTTGGTAAGTGGAGAGTAGAACTTGGGGAAAAGCATTTCCAGATTTTCCTTCTTTTTCTTTCACTACCTTGATTTTTATGGATGAAGATAATCTACCTGCGGTAGCAGTAATTATTCCCTCCACATTTTCTTTTTGACCAACAATCGTAATATTTATAAGGGCTACATCATTTCCTTTTTGGGTAGATTTTAAGTAGTCTGATTTAATAGTGTATTTTTCAGAATCTAGGGTTATTGTTGGCTCATTAGATTTTAAGGTAATTACAGCGCCAAGCGGTAATTTTTCTGGAACATTAATTTTTAGCGTAATTTTTGACTCTGAGTTTACTGCTATTTCGGTTTCTGGGTATTTAAAATCAAATCCATTTGGGGGATTTGTGACTTCTTTACCTGTTTGGCCTCCACTACCATCACCATCTGATGGCCCCGCAGTAAAAAATAAGTCTGACATGATTTTTCTCATGTACTTGTTTTTCCATTGGTTTAAAATATCATTAAATTTAGAAGTTATCTCTTTTTGATTAATTTTTTGTTCTTCTCTTTCTACCGCACCAATTTCCGTAGCTAATTTATCAATCTCTTGAGCAATCCATTCAATGAGAGTTTCTGTCGTTTCATTCTTTACCAATTTAGCTCTATCATTTGAAACACAATCGTTGGTTGGATCTTCCAAAATTGGAACTTGGCACTCGCCATAAATACGTGCGGCATGAGGCCACATTTTCACACCTATTTCCCAAAGTTGATAGGATGCTATAACGCCTATTCCCCCCAAGACATCTATTCGATTTAACTCACCTAACTTATTCCCACGTGGTAGAGGCTCTAATGATGTTTTTAATATCAGTTGTCCTTGTGGATACGTCTTATCTGCTAATTCAATATCATTAATGGATAAGGGTACTTTAATAATTCTTGGCTCTTTAAATTTTTCTAATGGTGGTAATTCATCTGGCTTAAGAAGTCCATAGTAAGATTGTTCATTATAAATGACAGAAGCGTTAACTTGGGAAAGAATTCTTCTAGATTGAGGAAAATCTTTTAAACGCTCCATGTCTTTAGCAAGTTTGAATTTCTTTTTTATTCCAAATGGTCCAACCCCCTGCAAAACGGTAAATCCTGTTTCATTTTTAATAATTTTATTTTTTATAATTTCAGATATTGGAAGTTTATCTAAATTGGCAAATTTAATAGCATCCAAGGGGGTCATTTTTTTATCTTCAAACCCTTTGCCATAGCCATAATTCCCACTTTCGTGAAATCCCCAAACATTTAATAATCCATTCTTATATGTAATAAACCTAGACTCTTTGAATCCTTGCCTCATATAAAACTTCCCTCCATTTCCGTGTCCGCCAAATGTGTTAATATCTTTTCCTCCTTTTGATGCAGTTGGATCACCCCATCTTTTTACTTTTTCAAAATCTTGTTTTTCCATTCCTACAAAGTCTATACATTCGATAATTGGGCTAGGAACTTTCTCATCAAAAAATCGAAAAACTACGAATTGCTCATTTAAGGGAACATCATTACGGAAATAAGCATCGGCGGAATTTTTGAGCCACTCTGCTAATCCTTTCACATGATCTTTGAATTCATTGCCCACAAAATCAAAAAATCGATCATCTACTTCATGTGGGGTTTCCTGTATTTTTATAGTTTTATTTTTCATACTTCTTTTTCTGTAAAATATTTAATAACATGAGGGTATTTAGATAAAAGAAATTCGTAATATTGAACAATGTTTTTGTAGATATCATCTTTCGAATCTTTTCTTAACTCATTAACCGTGAATTTAATAGTCGCAACTCTGCCAACAAACACACTCTTGGATGTTCTTGCACTTGTACCTAAAAGGGAGTATAAGTCACTCTCAGAGATTTTTTCTTTTCTCCCATCATTAAAAAGGGAGAAGCCTTCTAAAAGTTTTATCCTTGAAACTTCGATTAGACTATTTCTTGAAAGCCTACCGAGACTGTTGACAGAAAGACCTTTTGTTTTATTTTTCAACCCTTCTGCAAAATCTATACCACTTTCAGTTAACATGAAAATTTTGTTTGCTCCCTCTATGTAACCCTTTTTTTTAAATAAATATAAAGGTTGATGTATACCATCTCCAGAGTCAGGATACTTAGGATAACCCTTTAAATGAAAATCCTTCGGGTATTTCTTAAATAACCCGACAACCATATCTTCATATTTAATACGAACTCTCTTTTGTTTGCCGTGTTCATAAAAGAACAGAATCATTTTTTCTCCGCGACTCAAATTGATTAGATCTTTCTTCATATAATATTACAACTTAAAATTAATCTTATTGTTTGGAAAATAAAATTTCGACCTTGAATCTTTCACAGCCTTATCTATAGCAGAGAATATTTTAGATATCTCCTCTTCGCTATAATCGTATGCACTACGATTTGCACAGTTTGAAAGTATTTTGATTCTTTTTAGCACTTCACTAGTCCTCGTCGAGGCTAGACGTTTAAACCTTTCTCTTTTATTTTGGCTTATTTTTGTATCCATACAATAAGGATAGCATATCCTTATTTAAATAGCAAGTTCATTATGTTGATAAGTAAAAACGCCCGCATTCCTCCCCAAACCCCTCCTGCGGGCGAAGCTTAATCCCGCCGAATTTAAGAAAACATTAGCCGAGGTTTTGCGAAATCCTTTTCCCCAAAAAATGCTTTCGCAAAACCGAGTCCGCATTTACATTTAGCGCTTCTGTCGAATTTTTAATAAAATAGGTTCGAGCTTCGTTTAATAACCCCGCAAGAATCAAACTCAGGTCATTTTTGGCAAAATTTTCGCGCGCTTCGCGTAGCGAAGCGTAATGTTTGAAAGGGTTTCCGAATACATGGCGGGATTTTAAATGCAGGTTCAATCCGAAGATTTTTTGGAGGGAGAGTTTTTTGGAGGGGAGGTCGGCTACAAAATACATAACACTTGCCCCACCCACCCGTGCGCGTGTTAAAGACACTCCCTAAAATAATAATTTTCTATTTTAATTTTAATTCAAAATTATTCTGGTATTGATAATTATGCAAACGTTCAATAAAGTTAATTTCTTTCTCTTGAAAAGAATGTTTATCATCTTGAAAAAATTCTTTAATTTTATTATTAAGCCAAATTGAGAATTTCTCACACAGAAAAAGTATTAGAAAGAAAAATAGTATTACGAAAGGATTCGACAATGAAAATTCCCCGAATGGCCAAATATTTTTCATACACAAAATTCCAGGAAAGATCGCAGAAAGTATTACTAGTAAAAACGTTAATAATAACAAGGCGAATATTGTATTTTTTGATATATAGAAATATTTGAAAAAAGGCTCCGTATTATTTTCATCCTCTTTAATTGGTTGATTATCTCTACCGAAATGATATTTATCTATAGAAACTTGAATTTTCTCGTAATGCTTATCTGATAACCAAAATAAGAGCTTCAGCACTGATTCTACAATTGAGTCCAATATTCTTTTCAAAAACAAGCGATCAGATAAGTGATTAAGAACAAGGACTTCCACAAACTCATTCAAAGTAAAACTTTTTTCTTTTGGCTTGAAAATTATTTTCTTTGTATTTTCATCAAAAGTGAATGATTCTTTATCATCAAGAACAGAAAAGAAATTCGTTATCTTCTTGGGATATTCTTCTCCTTGGGTGATAATATAGCTTATCGGTTCTTCACCTCTCTGTTCAGGCTTAGTCATATCTATAGAATAAAAAAGTTTTCCTTTCAGGATAGCTACTTTAATAAACATTTTTCTACCATCTTTATAGTAAGGGGTATTTTTAGGATAATCGCGAATTAGCGAAAAACCTATTTCACTGTCAAATGGCGTGAACAAAATATCGGCTTCTTGTTTTATATAAAGTTTTACAAAATCTTCTTTGTTCATCTGTTATTTCATTAACTCCCCAACCGAAACTCCGACCGCTTTTGCTATTTTGGCAATTGTGTCTAATGTTGGATTTGTTTTTCCATTTTCAATATTTGTGATAAAGCTCCGACCGACTTTTAAAATGCGGGCAATTTTACCTTGAGATATACCCTTGGCAGTTCTAATTCTCTTTAAATTTTTACCAAGTTTTACAGAATCACTTTTCATTATCCAAGTATATACTCCGGTATATTGCGATACAATGGTATATTATAGTATACTAGATAAATGAACTACTTTCTTTACGCTCGAAAATCAACCGATGTAGAGGATAAACAAATCCTCTCTATTGAAGCTCAACTCGCAGAATTGCGAGAACTTGCAAAACGTGAGAATCTTCTTATCGCTGATGAGTTTATAGAAAAACGATCAGCAAAAATTCCCGGCCGTCCCATCTTTAATGAGATGCTAAAACGCATACAAGCTGGCGAAGCACAAGGAATTGTTTGCTGGAAAATTGACCGCTTGTCTCGCAATCCTATTGATAGCGGAAAAATACAATGGATGCTCCAACAAGGAATAATTCAGCATATACAGACACACAGCCAAAGTCATTATCAAAATGACAATGTATTAATGATGTCTGTTGAGTTAGGAATGGCGAATGAATATGTCAGACAGTTGGGTGAAAATACCGCGCGCGGACTACGACAAAAAGCACGAAACGGAGATTTCCCCGGACTCGCTCCATTTGGTTATATAAATAATCCGGCGATCAAAAAAATAGAAGTTCATCACAAAAATGCAAAGCTTGTTGAGAAAATATTTGAGCTTTATGCGACCGGAAGTGTCCGACTTGAAAATCTCGCCACGATTTTAGAAAAATCAGACATAGTTTCAAAAAACAACAATCGAGTTCACAAATCTCGTATATCAAATATCCTAACTAATCCAATTTATTATGGACACTTCCGCCACTCTGGAGAAATTTATGAGGGCAATCATCAACCGATAATCACTAAAGAACTTTTTGATAAAGTAAATACTGTTTTACAGCGCCGAACTCGAGTATTGAAGGAAAATGACCCACGGCCACTATGTGGTCTTCTTTCTTGTGGCTCATGTGGTATGGGAATAACGGGAGAAAATAGAGTGAAACGACAAAAAACGGCACTAAACATTTATACACTTATTATCATTGCTCCAAAAAATCCAAGACACAAAAATGTTCCGAACCTTATATACGAACAGAAGAATTAGAACAACAGTTATCAGCCATGATAAGCGAATATTATATGCCGGAAGAGTGGGCAATAAAATTATCTGAAATGCTAAATATTGAAGAACAAAAAACCAAACACACCGCTTCGGAAGCCGTTCAAGAATTGCGAAAAGAGGTAGAAAATATTTCTCGCAACCTCGCCAGACTTACTGATGTCTATGTCGCCCAAGACATCGAGCGAGCCGACTACCTTGAAAGGCGTCGTTCGCTTATGTCAGAAAAGAAGTCTGTCGAGGAGCAAATAGCTCGACTTTCAAGAACCCCAACAATGTGGATTGAACCGATGCGAAACTGGATAAAAGACGCCTCAATACTGGATGAAATATCTAAAACAGCCGACCTTCCCTCCAAAAAACTCTCCCTCCAAAAAATCTTCGGATTGAACCTGCATTTGAAATCTCGCCAAGTATTCGGAAACCCTTTCAAACATTACGCTTCGCTACGCGAAGCGCGCGAAAATTTTGCCAATAATGACCTGAGTTTGATTCTTGCGCGATCGACCGGGCTTGAACCGGCAACCTCCCACGTGCACTTAATCCTATATTTTCATAAAGGCGTGGACTATATCTTCACCATGAGTTTTTAACTTTTAGGTGCTTTGGTATCTAGTCTCTACGGCGCCCCCGACCTTGTGTCGGGGTTCCCTCGGTATTCGCATATTCCGACAATGTGTCAGAACTTAGCCTTCACCGATATCCCAAAGAGTTTCAACCCCGCTTTAACGAGGAAGCTGCACGAATCTACAGGCGGGTGCTCTAACCAGTTGAGCTACGATCGCAATCTCTTAAATTTTTCAAACTTATCCTTTTTTCTCTTAAGAAATAAGGAACTCATACTATTATACATAAAATCGTATAATTTCAAAGTCTTTTTTGTGTCGATGGCAGGAGTTGCACCTGCGACCTTCTCTTTATGAGTGAGATGCTCTAACTACCTGAGCTACATCGACATAATAATGATATTATCATATTGTTAGCTAATTTCAATGTCCTTTAATCTTTTTCTTTTCGCTGTCCTTATTCTGTGGCAATTTGAACATACAATTTCACATTTTTCTATCTCTTTTTTTACTACATTAAAACCAAGTGTATGACGCTTAAATTCAGAAATATTAAATTTTTTACTATCATTTATGTGGTCAAAATCAAGAACCTCAGGATATTTAATGCCTTCAAAACCACAATCTAAACATTTACTTCCTTTTTTATAATGTAAAATAAAATTAGAAATCTTTTTTTTAACATTATTTACATAACCAATATGTTTTTTTCTATTTTGAGGATACCACACCTCGCGCATATACTTCTTGTGGTTTTCCATTTTTTCTTTTTTGTTTACATAAGGCATAGGTATCATAAATTATATCATTTTATGATACCTACATGCAACAAAAACTTTTTTTAATTTAGTTAAAAAAATATAATGAGTGTTTACTACTTGTTGCGGGGTCACGAATCGAACGTGAGTCTTAAGGTTATGAGCCTTACGAGATGCCTCTTCTCTACCCCGCTATAATAAAAACTTCAATTAAAAATGCCTTCTAAAGGCACTTTTTTATTTTACCTTAAATTAGACAAAAAGCAAACTAAATATACCCATACCCATGGAAAATCTGCTCATATAGAGCAACAATTCTTTTTGCCTCGTGTTGAGAAATCTCAAAAGATAGTCCCTCGTGTGCTATCCTGTTTCTAATGGTGTGAACTTCCCAGGCAGAGGTAAGGCCAGGAAAATTATCTTGATTTGCTGATTTTAATTTATCACCTAACGTTGCCCCACGAAAGCCTAACTGGTCCAACAAATCATCTAGCATTGAATCTGATTCTATTATTGCAAGCTTCCAATCGCTCGCGTGTTGAGAAAAAAGATAACTCAAAGTCTTGCTCCAGCGTTCGTTCTTTGAACCGCCGACATCTTCCTTCAATCTCATTTCTTGTTCAGCTTTATTGTGCGCATATTCATGTACCTCATGATGCAAATGCGCATGTTCCTTTTTTCGTATTTCAAATAAACGAATAATTGAATAAAAAATAACTGTCAAAAAAAATATAGCAAGAAAAAACAATATGGTCTTACCAGTATTTACGGCTTGGTCACTAGTAATATATACATAAACTTGTTTAACAAATTCAGTCGCATTATTAAATAGATATCCTGGGTCTATATATTTTGTATCAAGGACCGTACCGCCAAGGTAATTGTTTTGATTCACTGTTTCCATATATAAAATTATACCATATTTTATATTTACTTTATTTCTTCAAACTTTTTACCAATATCAAAAAGCCTCTTTTCACAAAGATGTGGTGCCATAAACTGAATAGAGAACGGTAAGCCATCAATCGAAAGTCCTGAAGGCAATGCGATTGATGGGACCCCAGAGAGGTTTGCTGGAGCAGAAAAAATATCACACAAATACATGGCAACTGGATTATCCATTTTTTCACCTATTTTAAATGCGGTTATTGGTACGGTCGGTGTCAAAATATAATCTACCTTTTCAAAGGCTTTTACTATCTCATTTTTTATTTTTTCTCGAACTTTAATTGCCTTGTTGTAATAGGCATCATAATAACCATGTGAAAGCACATAGGTACCTAATAATATTCTCCTACGAGCTTCTCTGCCGAAACCTTTTGCTCTACTTTTTTTATACACTTCTAACAAATTTTCACCATCGGCACTAAAACCATACCGAATTCCATCAAAACGAGAAAGATTGGTGGAAACCTCGGCTGGCATTATAATGTAATAAACAGCCAAAGAATATTTACAATACGGCAACTCTATATCAACAATTTCATATCCAGCTTTTTTAAATTTTTCTAAAGATTGATTAAAGTTTTCTTGCACCAAAGGGTCCACTCCCTCGGAGAATAAATGCCATGGCACACCTATCTTGGTAGGTTTTAGGTTAGAGCTTTTAGGTTTTAGATTCATGCGCAAACTATCCGGGACAGAGGTGCTGTCTTCTTTATCATAATGAGATAAAAGGTTAAAAATTATTTCTGTATCTCGCACATTTTTTCCAAATGGACCAACCTGGTCAAGTGAATTCCCCATTGCTATTATTCCCTCTCGAGAAATCGCCCCATAGGTGGACCGCAATCCCACCAAACCACAAAATGCTGCTGGCTCTCTGACAGAACCACAAGTCTCTGTGCCTAGAGCTGCCAATGCCATATCTCCCGCAAGAGCTGCCGCAGAGCCCCCAGAAGAACCACCAGGAACTCGAGACGGGTCAAGAGGATTACGCGTAACTCCATAAGCAGATGTTTGACTGGAAGACCCCATGGCAAATTCATCCATATTTGTTCTTCCTAGAAAAACAACTCCTGCTTTTTTTAAATCTTTAATAACCGTTGAATCATACGGAGCTATATAATTTTCTAAAATTTTTGAAGCAGCACTAGCAATATGTCCTTTAATCAAAATAATATCTTTTATAGCAAAAGGAATACCTGTGAGTTCTGTATCTGTACCATCCTTAAACATTTTTTGCGCAATATCTGCTTGCGGAAATACATCATCAAAAACTTCTAGATAAGCATTTATCTCAGGATTTTTTTCTTTAATAACTTTCATATATGCCTCGGCCAAATCTCTGCATGTGTATTTCCCACTCTTAAGGTCTTCGTGTGCTTTTTCAATTGTTAAATTTTTTAAATCAATCATAGTGTGCCCGCCCTACATTATCTTTTTAACTTTTAAAAATCCATCCTGTGATTTTGGAAATTGCTTGGTAATGATTTCTTTATCAAAATCTCGCGGAATTATCTCATCTTCTCGCCAAATATTTTTCAAATTATATTCGGTTTTTATTTCACCCACCTCCACTTCTTCAATCATCTTCACATATTCCAAAATACCTCCCATATCCTTCTGGATTGCGATTTTTTCTTCTTCTGTTAGTTCAATCCTAGCCAACTCGGCCAAGTTTTCCACGTCTTTAATTTGCATATTAGAAGTATAGCAAAAAAAATAAAAAGTTTCTCATTTATCCAACTAAAGCTTTAATCCTCTCTTCAACAGGAGGATGAGTAGCAAAGAGGCTACTGATTTTTTTACCAAGTTTCGTGCCCTTTGGGTCTGCAATATATAGATGCGCAATAGCACTAGACTGACGAGCCATAGGAGCGCTTGATTGAGAAATTTTAGCAAGTGCATTAGCCAAACCTTCTGGGTAGCGAGTTAAAAGTGCCCCAGACGCATCTGCTAAAAACTCCCTCTTTCTTGAAATTGCTAATTGAATTAAAACAGCAAAAAGTGGTGCTAAAATTGAAAGAATAATTCCAACGAGTAACATTATTCCACCAGCCTTGTTGTCATCATCTCTACCTCTACCAAAAATTAAATTACGTCTAAAAACATCCGAGATAATAGTAATAAAACCAACGAGAACCACAATTACAGTGGAAAGCAACATATCTCTATTTCCTACGTGAGAAAGTTCATGCGCTATTACGCCTTCTAACTCTGTTTTTTCTAAAATATTTAAAAGTCCTGTAGTCACACATACCACTGCGTGGTTTTTGTCACGTCCGGTTGCAAAAGCATTTGGAGCAGAATCATTCACGATATAAATTTTTGGCAAAGGCAGACCAGCAGTAATAGCTAAATTTTCTACGGTTGTATATAAAACAAAATTTTCTTCTCTGTTGGCAGATTTGGCTCCGGCAAGCTTGAGAACTATTTTATCCGAAAACCAATATGAAAAAAAATTCATCAAAATACTAAAAATAACAAAAACATAAAGTAGGCTCGGATTGTTATAATAAAAACTAAAAAACCAACCAAACAAAACTACAACTGCAAAGAATACAGCCATTAGAAACCATGTTTTCATTACATTTTTTGATTGTTCTGTATATAAATTGTTCATTTTTTATTCCGTGGTGGTAGCATTTACACGACAAGTCGATATGAGAGACTGAATTTGAAAACGAAAAAACCAAACAGCAAAAGCCAATCCTCCTAGTATCAAGAAAACAAGAAGAAACTTCCCCCATGGGTGGCCAGAAGATGCTACTGGTGGCAATGGTGGTGGACTAGAAAGTGGAACTATTTTTGGTAGCGAAGGAGAGTATGTAGGAGCAGCTGGTGATTGTGGGGGAACAAAAGCTTTTGTGGCTATCGGTTTTGGAAATGTTGATGATATGTTTGGTGTAGAGGGTGGAATTACCAATGTTGGTCGTGGTGTAAATATCGGTGACACAAGTGCGGCTGGTGGTTTGGCTGCAGCAAAAGGAGGAGTAAATATAGGCTGTGATTGTGGAGCAACAAAAGCTATTGGTTTTGAAAGAGTTGGTGGTGGAATTGGTGTCGAAGGTGGCACTATTATTTGTGGATTCAAATTTGTAAAAACACTCCCTTGCATAGGATAAATCGCTTTAAATGCTTCACTCAGATCATTTTCGTTCCACCCGCCTCCAGACAGCAAAGAAGTGTTAATTTCTTCGCGTGTACGGCCTTTTGCAATTTCTCCTCTTATATATCCCAAAAGTTCTTGTGTAATCATAAATATAAAAATTAAAACTTTACTTCTACTGGATTCTGAGCAGCATCATTGTCCACAAGGTCAAAAAATTCTTTTTGAGAAAAACCAAATAACTTTGCAATAATATTAGAAGGAAAAGACAAAATTTTGGTATTCAAGTCACGAACATTGGTATTATAGAATCTGCGAGAAGCTTGAATTTTGTTTTCTGTATCGGAAAGCTCGTTTTGTAGTGCTAAGAAATTTTGATTTGCTTTCAAGTCTGGATATGCCTCAGCCAGAGCAAAAATAGATTTGAGTGCTCCAGAAAGCATATTCTCTGCTTGTGCATGAGACTCATTTGGCCCTGTTGCGCCCATAGCGGCAGAGCGAGCTTTGGTAACATTCTCAAAAGCAGAGCTCTCGTGTGTGGCATAACCTTTTACAGTATTTACTAAATTAGGGATTAGATCATATCGACGTTTTAATTGAACCTCGATATCAGCCCAAGCTTCTGCGGCACGAGTAGCAAGAGAAACAAAAGAATTATAAACAAAAATTGATAATAAAAGAAAAACACCAACAATTATTAATACGTATATCATACTTATATTATAGCAACAACCAACAAATACAAGCAAGTTTATTTGTTCGATTTTGACGCCTTTGATACCAATTATTTATTTGCTTTTTTTGCAGTTTGCCACTCCTCTACTAGAACCAATAGTGGTGATGCCAAAAAGATTGATGAATATGTCCCAAAAAACATTCCAGCTGAAAGCATAAGAGCAAAATATCTTGTAGAAACTGGACCAAAGAAGAATAGAGCGAGAAGCACCAATATAACAGTAAGTGAAGTACAGATAGAACGTACAAAAGACTGGTCTAGACTTTTGCCAACAATTTCACTAAAGTTTATTTTCCCAACAGACGCCTGGTTCCTTAAATTCTCTCTTATTCTATCAAAAATAACAATAGTATCAGAAACAGAAAGTCCGAGGATAGTAAGAACAGCTACAACAAAAAGAGTATCGAGCTCTGCCCCATAATAATGAGAGAGAACAACAAACAATCCTACAGGGATAGCGACATCATGTAAAAGTGAAACGATTGCAATAAAACCATACTTCCAAGAAGAGACAGGTCTAGAAACTTTTCTAAAAGCAAAAGCAATAAAACAAATAATCGCAAGTGAAATCAAAACGACAGCCATAATTGCTTTTCTGGTAAGCTCTTGCCCCACAGAAGGTCCGATAGAAGTAAAGCTCATTTCGGTGAGAGCACTCTTGTTGTCTTCTGAAAGTGTCTTTAAAAGCAATGCATGTTCTGTGTCAGTTAAGTCGCGAGTTTTCACAATATATCCCAGGTCTCCAGTAGGCTGAAGAAGAACAGACCCAAAACCAATATCGGCAAGAGGCTTGTCCAGAGTCTCCTGTGTTGGGCGTTCGGTATTATAAACGACTTCCGACAAAGCACCACCCTTGAAATCAATACCGATATTTAGTCCAAAGATTAAAAATGAAAGAAAAGAAAGAACCACTAGAGTTATGGATATACCAATAAATATTTTTTTGTATTTTACGATAAACATTATTTTGAAAGACCTGAACTAAATAAAAATCGTGCGACCTTACCTTCTCCAAGGAAACCAAGTGTAGAAAGAAAAATTCGAGTAACTGTAATAGCACTAAACAAAGATACTATGACTCCCATGCCGAGCGTCAATGCGAAGCCTTTTATTAGTGATGTTCCAAACCAGAAAAGAATAATAGCAGTTATAAAATTTGAAATATTTGAATCTCGTATAGAAAACCATGCTCTCGAAAAACCAACAAAAGTAGCGTCTGCGATGCTTCTTCCTGAACGCAATTCCTCTTTTACACGTTCAAATATAAGCACATTCGCATCCACGGCTATACCCATAGAAATTATAAATCCAGCGATACCAGCAGCAGTCAAAGTAACTGGCATAAGTTTAAAAAGAGCTAATATTATAGAAACGAATATACAAAGTGAAATCATAGCTATTAAACCAGGCAATCGATACCAAAAGATTAAGAAAAGTGCAACCAATAAAAATCCAATAACTGTAGCCTTCACTCCAGCGTTAACAGCGCTACCTCCCAAGATTGCACCTATTGTCTGTGTAGAAAGAAGAGTTATGGGAACTGGCAATGCCCCAGAATTGAGACGACCAACTAATTGTTTAGCCTCGGTTGGTGTGAAGCTTCCAGAAATAACGGCTTGACCATTTGGAATTTCTTCTCGAACAACAGGTACAGAAATAGGAGATCCATCTAGAAAAATAGCAACGGTTTTACCGATATTGTCTTTTGTAATTTGAGAAAAAAGTTTTGTGCCTTCGGTGTTGAATTGTAGGCTAACCTTTGGTTCACGTGTATTTGTATCAAATTCTAAAGTTGCTTTTTGTAAATATCTCCCAGTAAGCTCTGTAGCAATATATTGAGAGCTCGTATCTAATACTACCTTGCCGTCCTTGCCTACTGTGGCTTTCTGTGGAGTACCTTTTGGTGCCTCAGTTTTAAATTCAAGAACTGGTGTTTGGCCAATCATTTCTATTGCCTGTTTTACATCAGTAACACCAGGCAAGTCCACGATGAGTTGCTCCCCACCACCATCTATTAATCCACCATGTTGAACCTGAACAACAGGCTCAGAAACTCCAAAAATATTGATACGTCGTTCTATTACGTCACGAAGTGCAGACATAGAATCGTTCACCTGCCCTGCTGGTACGACAGAAGTATCTGCTTTATAAATCAAGTGAGTGCCACCCGAAAGATCTAGACCCAAACGAAATGGATGATTTTTGAAAAATGAACCTACTGTGGCGTAATTCTTGTTTAATCTAGGCTCAGACTTATAAACAAAAAAGGCTATCCCCCCACCTAAAATAAGTATTATTAGCGCTAAAACGATTTTTTTCCACATAAATATACAGCCATTCTATACATTTTCCCCTAAAAATGCAAATTTAATGTTTTATCAACTAAGCACAATTTAAAGTATTTGTTTGCTTAGTAATGTTTAGTAAAGTATACTTAAATTTATGGATCCCGTTAGAAATTTACAAAACGGGAGATAATTATTAAAATAAAAATAATCAATCTACCTTATGTTTCAGTAAATAATGTACGGATAGGATGATTTCTAAACGGGATGGAAAAAAAATTAATTTCGATAAAAGAGGCAGCGGAGCTTCTTGGTGTATCAAAATTAACACTTCGCAACTGGGACAGAGATGGTAAACTCCCTGCCCTCCGGCATCCTATTAGTAATTATCGAGTTTACCAATTAGAAGATGTTTTGAAGATAATCAGACAAATTGAATCTGGAGAAAAACCAGAGAGAGCACCAAGAAAAGTAAAACCAAAAGTTTACAAAATAAAAGTTACTCATCTAACAGATTAATTTAAAAAATATTTAATGGAATATCTAACAAACTTTATACAATACTCGGGATATTTTGGTTATGGTATTTTGTTTCTAATTATTTTTTTTGAATCTTTTCCTCCAACTTTTTTTCTACCTGGAGATAGTTTACTTTTCATTACAGGTTTTTTTGCATCACAAGGATATTTCAATCTTGCACTTTTAGTTGGAATTCTTTTTTTTGCCAGCGTGCTTGGATATATTTTTTCCTATGCTATGGGAGAAAAGCTCCGCACATTTATTTTGCAAAGCAATGACAAATATTGGTTCAAGAAAAAACATCTAGACTACACAGAAGAATTTTATAAAAAATATGGAAACAAAACTCTCGTCATCGGTAGGTTCGTCCCAATCGTCCGCTCCTTCAGCCCGACTCTCGCCGGAGCAGTCAAAATGGATTACAATAAATTTCTAAAGTTTAATCTCATTGGTGGTTTCCTCTGGACCGGCGGCATGACTACTGTCGGTTTCTATTTAGGAAAAATAATTCCAAATGCAGAAAAACTTCTCACACCTATCGTGCTCTCAATAATCTTCGTTTCACTCATCCCCACCTTTGCAGAGCATCTAATAAATAAAATAAAAAAGACTCTCGCCAAAAAGAATCCTGTAGTAGAAAAAGCTAACTAACTTTTTTTATAAAATACGCCACTAATGCGCCAAGAATAAACCCACCAAGTATATCAACCGGAAAATGTACTCCAGCTATTATTCGAGCTATGCCGATAAGTAATGCAAAAAATATAAATATATACCCTACCCTCTTATGATAAAAGAGTAGCGAGATAGCTAATGCCATAAAAAAAGTCGCATGCCCAGAAGGAAAAGCAAAACTCGTTTCAGATATGAGAGGTTGTATATTTGCAAATGCATTAAATGGTCGTGGTGTATGAATAATATATTTTAATATTGCTGCAAGGACCCAAGCCAAACCTCCCGAGAAAAAAGCTAATAGAATTTCCTTCTTCTTCTCCATAAAAACCCGAAAAGGCTCCTCAGCTTTCAAAACTTCATGATGAAAAAGAAGAAAAAGCCCCGCCAATATAATCACAATATAAGGAAAGGTATCAGCAAAAAAGACAACAATACTATCAAATATCTGTGACTTGTGTGCTAAATTATAAAAAAAGAAAAAAATTGTTTCGTTCATGATTTTAATTATAACGTATTTTCAAAAAAAATTCCCTTCCCCCATTTACGCCATGACTGAAATGAGGGTATTATATGATTTAGCAAGTTTAAAAGTTTTAAAGTTGTCTCCTATTTTTATTTCTTTTAGATAATCAAGAAAATCTTTCGGTAGCGGTGAGGGTCCAACCCAGACACTTTTTTGTATCATAATATACCCAAATTTTATCAATTGCCTACGAAACCAATCTCTCTCTTTTTTCATACCATGAGGAATATCGTACATAACAATAAGATTTTTAGGTGAATCTTCTTTAAAATGTGAAATAAAAGTATTATTGTAAAAAACTTTTTTTCTGCCTTCTATTTTGGTACGGCTTTTCCTGTCTCTTGAAAAAAGAGGTATACCAAAAGCATTTACCCGCATACCTTTATAAGTAGCCATAAGCTAAGTATACAGTATTCCCCCATTTACGCCATGGCGTAAATGGGGGCACAAAAAAATATTTATAATAAATTCTTTGCTACTGTTAATACATTATTGAGAAGCATTGCCACTGTGACGGGGCCGACACCACCTGGCACTGGCGAAACATACCCCGCCACATCCTTTACAGAATCCAAGTCAATATCTCCTACGATGCCGGCATCTGATTCAGATGTTCCAGCATCTATAAGAACCGCACCTTGTTTAATCATATCACCCGTTATATATTTCCCTTTCCCTATACCTGAAATTATTATATCTGCCTCTTTAATAAATTTTTCTTTATTTTCCGTTCTACTAGTTACTACTTCTACAGATAAATTCTTAAAACGAAGAAGTGCAGCAACTGGTTTGCCTACCAGCATTCCCTGGCCTAATACTACTATCTTTTTTGCCTTTAAATCTAAATTCGCTGAGTCCAATAACGCCATACAAGAAAGTGCTGTTGGATAGCCAATTTTTGTATTACCATCATAAAACTTCTGGCTAGCGACAGAACCAAGACAATCAACATCTAGTCTGGGGTCTATGGCATCTAGCACTACCTGTCTGTCAATATGCGGAGGCAATGGAAGCTGAACAATAACACCACACATGTTTGGAATTAAATTTATGTTTTTTATTTGTTTTATTAAATCTTCTGTCATAATATTTGCTATAAAATTCGCTTGATGAAATTTAATACCCATACCCTCTGCCATACGCCTCTTCATACCAACATACTGAACTGAGGCAGGATCATCTCCGACTAATACATCACAAAAAACTGGCTGAAAATCCAAAAGAGCCACCTCATTTTTTATTTTGGCAAATATCTCATCTCTTAATTTTCTTCCATCAATTATTTGCATGCTTGATTTTAAAGGAATGAGGTGACTATTAAAATCTGCACCCTGTTAAATGCCCTTCGGGCAACTTTTGCTTTGCAAAAGTTATTTAACTGGGTATAGAAAATTATATTCGCTACACTCATTAATTTTCTTACGCTCCCAAAAACTCATTCTTCATATCGTCCCTGTGTGCAGGCCTACCATATTTACGCATGCTCATCAAAATTCCAAGACCAATAAACTCAGTCAGTAAATGTGAACCACCATAACTCATAAACGGCAGCGGAATGCCGGTCACAGGCAAAAGCCCTAGATTCATACCGACATTAATGAGTATATGTCCCATGAAGAAAATAGCAATGCCCATACCAAAAAGTATTTCAAAGTTTGAGGCCCCCAAAGATGCAGTAAGCAAAATTCTCCATATGACTAGCCCATAAAGAATGAGAATTAGGGCAGAACCGACAAAACCCCACTCCTCAGCATATGCTGCAAAAATAAAATCGGATTGTGGAACAGGTAAAAATTTCAATCTAGACTGAGTTCCAAAACCAAGCCCCTTCCCTGTAAACTGTCCTGAACCCACAGCTATTGTTGATTGAAATACGTTATAGCCAGTTTTATGAATATCTGCTAGTGGATTAATAAAATTATAAATACGAGCTTTTTGATACGGTGCAAAAACAAAAAACCAAAGCGATGCAAAAATCAAAGCTCCTGTCGCGAAAACCAAAAATAAATGAACCTTCGAAATACCAGAAACAAATACCATGCCAAGCCAAATAAAAAGTATTATCATTGCGCTACCAAAGTCTGGCTGAAATAAAACGAGGGCTAAGGGTATAAATGCATAAAGCCCAGAGATAAAAAGATGCTTGACGTTCCTTATCTCCACATGACGACGAGAAAAATATTTAGCTAAAACAAGAACCAAAACTAGTTTCATTATATCGACAGGTTGAAAAGAAAAAAAGCCAAAGCTATACCAACTCTTGGCTCCATGTGAAATATTACCCAAAACAATAAGAAGTGCCAAAACAATCGATGTAAACAAAAATAGAAAGACCAGAACATTCGTCCGCTTCAAAAAGCGAAAATCAATAAAAGAAAAAATAAAAAAAACAGCAAAAGATATAGAAACCCAGATTATTTGCTTACCAAAAAAGTCTCCTGTATCCTCAAGTGGGGTAAAAGATTTCATTGTAACAAGACCACCTAGAATTATGGGAAGAATAAACAAGACAAGCAACCAGTCTATTCTTTTAAGAACTTTCTCTGCCATATTTTTTACTTCAATTTAACAGAAAAAATGTCATACATTGGGATTATTTCCTTCGTAACTACAGTACCTACAAATGGCATAGGCCAAGTAAAATTAATGTCAGTACTTTGGAGAGAACCCAACTGTTCCAAGTAAGTCCTACTCGTGGAGACGGCATTCCCTAATGCATCATACAGAATAACAACAAATCCTATGTTTGGAATAGTAAAAAGTGAATTATTTTTTACGCTAGCTGTAAGCCTAGGACTGGTATTCTCATCAGAAAGCTGAATATCAGATATAGAAACTTTTAATTGGTTTATTTTTTCCTCCGGCACTTGAAACCAGACTGGTGTTTGTGTAAATTCAAAAGTAACATAAACTGGAATTGTACTTCCTATGTCTATTCCCGGCTCAAAAATCGCAAAATTACGACCAGGAGGAACGACTGCGCTGCCTTCACGTTTGCCTATATAAACATTATTTTTGTCCGCCAAACGAAATCTGTAATTTATTTTTCTGACAGCGGCATTTTTATTATGATTTACGAGATAAGCGACAGCATTGTAACGACCGGGAATAACTTCAAAAGTACGAGCCCAAAGAACAGAAATATCATCCAGGTCTGCAATACAAGCCCTAGCACACAAGCCCCCACAGTCTATCCCCGTCTCTTCTGCGTTCTGCTTATTATCAAAACATGTAGGAGTTTTATTTAAACTAGGATAAATTATTATAAATCCAAAAAAAGAAACAAATAAAACCAAAATAATTATATATAAAATCTGTCTTTTAAAACCCCAGGTAATAAGTGCCATAAGCACATAATAACACTAAAAATATAAAAATAAAACGGCCTAAACGTTAGCGAGCCCGGCTGTCCTGGAGAGGACGAGTCGGGCTCGTGTTGATGTTCAGGGGAGCTCGCGACTGCTCCACCTGTGGAGCCGAGTTGGCTCCGGGTTTTTGAACTTGACGCCGGCGTGCATTTCTGCACGCCAGACCTTCCTTTGAAGCGACGCGTGAAGTCGCTTCGAGTTCACGGCCTGTCCGGCGGCATACGCGAGCCGCCAGAAAGCGAGCTTCGCCGTGAGGACCACGACGATCCGGTCCTTCGCGTCGCGGCGCGCGAACACGAGAAACAGGATAGCGACAACCGCGACGACGACGAGGATGTTCCCCACCACGCCAAAGAGATTGAAAAAGTTCATACACACTCCTTAATATAAATTATAGCACCTTTGTATGCAAAAGTCAAGTCTGGATAATAAACATGGAAAAATATGGTCTGTCTGTACATGCAGACCTAGAAACTCGAAGGGGCTCGGTTCGGATATACTCCGAAGCGAGCCCTCTTTACCAATTGATGATACCACGTCGGCGGAGCCATAGGGCGACGTGCCCTGAAGCTTTCTCTATCTTCATCTCGAGCGCTCGCCACAACAGTGGTGGCACGAGAATCAGAATTGCTATACCAACAAGAACCACGACGACGATTTGTGAGATCATGACCGAAACCTCCATCCGCTTCTGTGATCTTCGTGGGGAGCCCCAACGAGATCACACGCCCAGTCGATGGACTTGTGCAGAGCGACGATGTCCAACTCGAGCCAGGCACCGATGCCGATGGCCAGACTACATGCCGCCCAAATTATTGTCTTTTCGGTGATATCGATCGTCATCGGAGATATTATCCATCCCCCCATGACAACGAAAAATGTCATGAACGAAACCACCCCCACAATATGCCTGATCATTCTTCTATCCTCCGGCGCAACAGGGTGCGCCAAAAACGAACGAGGTTTTGGGCCATCCATTTCCTTAATTGTATCGCCTTTTCGGGCGCTGCAACTAAGAGAAATACATACAATACGAGTAAACCTATTTCGGTCAAAGAATCCTCCTCCAACTACAAAATTACCACAAATCACAAAAACCAGCAAATATTCATTTACTGTTTTTTTGTTTTAAACACTTTGTGCTGGCGACTGCCTACTTTGTCACAAGTCAAAGAAAGCTTTCTTTGCTCGCGATCCTTACAGGATCAGTACACCTTTTGGATCTTTTGTTTCCCTTTTACTCACAAAAGCTCTCAAAAGGTCTTGCGGTTGGATCCTTATTCCAACCTCACCCGCCTCCTCCGACCCAAGTCGGAGTCCGGCCTTGAGAAGCTAGAAATTACTAGCTTCTCACCATCAGACTATCATCGGCTCGACAAGGCTTAACTTCTCTGTTCGGAATGGGTGAGCTTGGGATAGGGACCCAAGCGCAAGACTCGTTGAGAATTTTTGCAAGTTTCCACGAGCAAAAAGTCCAACGAGTGGACAGCCCCTGTAAGGGGGAGGTGTGACTTAAAAGTTTAATACTATGTTCTGGCGCCTAGCTACTTTTGCCATGAAGACTATCATCGCCACTAGCGGGCTTAATTGCTCTGTTCGGAATGGGAAGAGATGTGACTCCGCCGTCAAAGCACCAGAACATAAAACTAAACTTTTTTCTCTAGAACAACTAGAGTTGTGGTTTCCAAATTTCTTAACAGGAATCGAAACATTAGTACTTCTCAGCTTAACGCATTACTGCGCGTACACTTAAAGCCTATCAACGTGATAATCTCTCACGGTTCTATAACGATTCCTAATCTTGAAGCTGGCTTCCCTCTTAGATGCTTTCAGAGGTTATCCATTCCCGACATAGCTACCGAGCAGTGCCCTTGGCAGGACAGCTCGTACACCAGAGGTCAGTTCAC
>JBAXTS010000014.1:0-16887 GCA_037130055.1 bacterium
ATGATATTAAGAATTTAATGTCAGTAAATCCAAATTTTAAAGCTAAAATAAAAAAATGGCGGCGCTGCTTTGTGGGCAGCGCCGCGGTCGATGTGGAAAATTGGAATTACTCTCCACGAGCTAGAACCTCTCGAACCTTCAGGACCAGACTCACGCTGGTGAAGGGTTTCGGGAGAAAATCGGGAGACTCTCCGTTTGGTCCGACGGGCAAATTTTCATCCGAATAGCCCGAGATGAAAATACATGGCACAAAGGGGCAGACGAGCCTGACCTGGTCCGCTAGATCAATGCCGTTCATCTCTGGCATTATCATATCGGTCACAAGCAGACTTATCTTACTATTGTGCTTCTTTGCCAAGTCCAACGCGTGTCTCGGCTTTGAGGCAGGGAGAACAAAAAAATTCTCCCTCTCTAGCATCATGACCATGTGGGTCAATATGCTAGTATCGTCTTCGACTACGAGAATCGTCTCTTTCATTCGGTCTCCTCCTTGGGAACTCAACAACTCAAAGATAGCACTTTTGTAGTTTTTTGCAAAACTAAAACATATTAAGATATTATTTTAAATAAGTATCAATATTTTTCTTATGCTCTTCGTATGTAGCAGCACAGTGAATTTGTCTGTTTTTATCATGTAAATAAAACATGCAATTTGTTTTTTGTGGATTATAAGCAGCAGAAATAGCAGCTATCCCAGGATTTGCAATGGGCCCAGGTGGTAATCCTGCGTAAAGATAGGTGTTATAAGAAGAATCAATCTTTTTATCGGCAGATGTTACTTGTCTCCACCAACCATCTTCCTCGGTGCCCTTCGCATACTGCAACGTAGCATCTATTTGCAACTTCATACCATTAAAAATACGATTCCAGATGATACCAGAAATTAAAGCCATGTCTTCTTTTCCTGCTGCTTCACGTTGAATTATGGAGGCAATTTTGAGCGCTGTCTCCTCGCTTATTATCTGCTTGGCCTTTGGTTTTTTGACCTTACTTATTTGGGTAGAAAACTCATCTAGCATAGTAGTCACAACTCCTCCTGGATTTTCATCCTTGTAAATTAGATAGGTTTTTGGGAAGTAGTGTCCCTCTATGTTTCCGGTGTTAACAAAATCCTCCTTCTCCTTGTCACTCCAATTAAGTTTATCCCCTACTACTTTCGCTACTTCTTCTTTACGCAAGCCTTCTTGTACTCGTACTATGCGCATAGAAGGATTGGCCAAATTAATATAAAAAGAAAGCCTCGTAAGTAAAGACGGGTCAAATTTATAATAGAAAAGTAAAGAAAAAACTATAAAAGCTATCAGGGTAATTACTATAATAATATATTTTTTCATATTTGCTTTTGTTAACTCTAACTCGCTGTCTCCTTCGTCCTCAATATAAGTATTTTATACATATCTATCATTGAAATACAAAGAGACAAAACTATCGGTCCAAAAATAAAACCAAGTGGGCCAAAGAATATTACTCCACCTATAATAGAAAAGAGCATAAAAATCGGCGACACGTCTAACCCTTTACCAAAGAAATAAGCGGTAAGCATGCTATCAATAAAGAAAGCTATTATTATTCCGAGCACTCCCACTCCGATTGCCCCCGCAATGTTCCCATTTAATATTAGATATATGACTATTGGTACAGTTACCACAGGAGTCCCGAGGCCAGGTATAGCTCCGATGATTCCGGCTATGCTTCCCCAAAGCATGGCATTAGGAACTCCAAACAAATAAAAAACCATAGTGAGAAGAACCAGACGAATCAATCCCACAAAAAGAGTCCCACGTATTACTGACGTTATCGTAGTGTGTACAGAATTTAAAATTTCCTTTGTTTGTTCCTTCTCAAAAGGACTGAGTAATATAAGGGAAGAGAATATATTTTCTCCATCACGTAGAAAGAAAAAGAATGCAAACAGAAGAAAAATCGTCTGGAAAAAGATATAGGCTGTCTGAGACAAAAATGCACCAAAATTGTTTGAAACAAAAGTAAGAACTGTCCCAGCATAATAAGAAAGGTCGAAAGAAAAACTAGGAAACAAATGTCTAACGAGTGTTTCAATAGAATTCTGTACAGAATGCACATATTGCACTTCACCATTTTGGATTGGGGTAAAAAGATTCTGAATCTGCCCTAAAATTTGTAGTCCAAAAAATAAAACAGGGACAATAAGAAAAATAAATGCAAAAAATACAATAAGGAGAGCAAAGAAACTTTTTCCACCTTTAAATAAAGACAATACCCTATTGTAGAGTGGCATGAATAGCAAAGCTAAAATTGTGGACAAAACAAGAATATTAAAAAATGGCTGAAAAACAAAAAATGCCAAAATTAACATTCCTGCACAAAATATAAAAAATGAAACAATTTCAAGCCTCTTTTTCTCCATATGCTAATTGTACCAATAAATGATATGCAAAAACAAGCTTTTTTGTATAAACGAATGGGCGCCGGTTGCGAGTAGCAACCGGCGCCTCTAATTGATCTATCCACTCTTGCAGTGGAGGACTTCCTCCACTTTTATGGTTAGGTCCTGGTGAGAGAATGGTTTCGCGATGAGGTGATGTCTCCCCCCATCGAGCAAGCCATCCGTGTAACCCGAAATGAAGATGCACTTCACTTCCGGGTTTTCGGCCAATACCACAGTGGCCAAGTCCCTGCCGTTCATCTTCGGCATCTTCACGTCCGTCACAAGAAGCCGCAATTCACTGGCGTTTTCTTTCGCCAAGAGAACCGCCTCGTGGGGGTCAGACGTCGCCAAGACGAGATACCCCGCGTCCTCGAGCAACTGCTTGACCATCCGTGCGATGGCCGGTTCATCATCGACTACCAGAATCATTGGCTCTCCTCCAAGCTAATGAATCGTTAAGGCCGGTTAAGGCCACAAGAACACCGAATCCTCAAAAACTTACCATATTTACATCATTTTTTCAAGTATTAAAAACTGTCAGAAAGTAAAGCGCACCATACTGTCGGATTTCTCCAACTGCATGGTGCGCAAGATCTTGCTCCTCTTGGTGAACAAAAGCTGTTCCAATTGGGCTGGGACGACCAAATGAAACATCCCCCGCTCACACCCCTATAGATACTTATCGACGAGACGCTGCCCGACGGCGCTCGGGCGTCGCCTCTTCTCTGAGGTCTCGAGCGCGCTCTGACAAAGGCGACACCGACGCACCCAAGTGGGTCGATGTGAGATATCACTCCCACATTCACAGACCCCCTTGTTCGCGCCATCCTTGAACGCCTCACGCACATGGGCTGTCTCCAGCGCCACATGCATGTCGTGGGACGCCACTCTGACGTCCTCTTCACTTAGTGCTCCTTCGGAGAGCACACCCTCTGGAACCTTGTCAATTTCCATTCCCAGCTCCTCCTACGGCCCCGCAACGTGGCGGGGGAAAAATTAAACAACTAACCTTCAAAAACATTAAACCATATTTGTGGCTTTTAAGCAATTTATTATTGTATATATTAACTAGCTATTTTCCTTGTTTTTCTTGCTAGTCATACCAATGACAACCAATATCAATATCATTGCCATAATAAGAATTATTACAATTCCGTAAAGATTATTATTGTCCAATAGCCCTGGTGTGCTTGCATTTGATGTTGCACTAATAAGAGGAATATCTTTTAACGTGGCAGCTTCTGCTGTCTTTGTAAAGGCGAATGGTGTACTTTTCGCAATAATATTTCCTGAATTGTTAACCGTAGCTGTATAAACAGTGTGGTCACCATTTTCTAATTCTTTATTTAATACATATTGCCATTCACCATTGCTGTCTGTTTTCACAGTTACCATGATAGGCGTACTGTAAATGTATATCGTCACGAAACTATTAGGCAAGGCTTGACCCTTGAAGACAACCTCTTTTTTCTCTGTTAATGCAACTTCTTTAACTTTATATGTAGAAACAGGAGTAATGGTAGATTCTTCTGGTTGTTCTTTTTTGACCTCGACTATCTCCTTCTGTGTTGGGTCAAATCCGAGCAAAATCTTGTCAGAAGCATTTATACTCTTACCTTCATAAGTAGATACGGGAGATGGTGTGGCCGGACTCATATTGTAAACATAAACAGAGTCGTAGTCTGAAATTCCATCTTTGTTGGTATCTTTATAAAGAAGGTCACCACCCTGGCTCTTTAATATCTCAGTCTGAGCATCTACTGTCTCTCCTAACGCACTTAATGTATTTGTAATATTTACTGCAGGAGTGTTGTTTCCTTCTACTGTCGTAGTATTTCCGCTAGCAGCTATTTGAATATCATTAATTCCTTTATTTATTTCTATGTTTAGATTATTGATGTCAGCAGAAGTAATAGCTGTCGATGTAGATAAACTAGAATCAACTTTCTTTATGAGTTTATCCTGCAAAGCATTAATTTTATTTATATCTGCTATCTGTCCCGATGTAGATGTCGTATTGTTTACGATATCTGTGACGCTTTGATTGATTGTTTTTACTAATTGGTTTTTTGTATCACCTACTGCAGTGTTGAGTTCGTTTACAATAGTTCCCAAATCCTGAACCTTCGAAGAAAATACATTTATTGTTGGTGCAGTGGCCGGTGCCTGAGTGGTAGTAGATGTCGCTTGATTTATTTGAAATGTTTGTACTTGGGACTGCAACGCAGAGATTTGTGCCTTAAAGGTAGTTTGTATTCCTGGGTCAGTAGTGGTGTTTAATTTGCTCTGCAAAGAATTAATCTTGTCCAATAAAATAGTATTGCCTTCCGTAATAGGCGTAGTTATAACATCAAACACAGGGAGAGGTGAGCCTGTATTTGCAACACTACCACCAGTAAATGTATTGATGGATGTTGATATTGGTGTAGTTAAAGAAGTCGGATTTGTCGAAGAAACTGGAGCTGTAGTAGCTGTTGTCAGTTTTGTAGTTGTGGTTGTAGGTGTCGTTGTGTGTGTCGTTGTTGCTGTTGGTATAATACTATTTGTGGGAGTCGTTGTCGTAGATGTAGTTGTTGTTGTAGCTGGTGTCGTCGTAGGGAGAGGTGGTGCAGTGGTAAGTGTGGGAGATGTAGTCGTAGAACTAGGTAAAATTAAAACTTTTTCTAAAGTAGTGTAATCAGAACAACCAGTGCCAGAGAGACAAGCTTGAACTCTATAATCATAAGTCATTCCTGGGATAGCGGTAGTATCAATATAATAAATAATATTTGTCCCAACTTGAGCAAGAAATGCCCAAGCCGTAGTATTACTTAATTTCCTTTCAATGTTGAACTTATTTTCATTATTAGAATTATCTGTCCAATAAAGTGAAATAAAAGATACAGTAGAAATATTATTTAATTTTAAATTTGTTGGGGTGAGAGGAATAGAAATTGTTGTTCCAGCTCCACTCGTTGTTGCTGGACTGTTGCTTACTACACCAGTAGTTGTAACAGTAGGAGATGTAGTTGAAGATATATTAGAAACAGGTGTTCCAACAGTTGTATTTGAAACAAGATCAAAAGTCTGACTTGCATTCGTATTGACACAAAGACTGGTCCCGAGACAAGCTTTTAATATATATGTACCTGGAATTAAATTCGAAGTACTAAAACCTAGCGTAGTTCCGGTACTAGTACCATAAGTGTACATAGTTGACGTGTTGTCAGGTTTTTGTAACCAAATAGAAGCATTGCCAGAAGTTCCAGTTGGTGTACATGCCCAAGTGTAATTTACAGAATCACCGACAACGTAAGAGGTTTTGTTACCAGTAAGAATTAGACTCAATCCTGTGCAAGTGGTCACGCTCGTAGTTCCAGTTGTATTAGTTGTAACAGCCGTACCGCTTCCACTCGTTGTTGTTGTGGTGTTTGAGGGTGGTATGGTAGTCGTATTATTTATTGTAGCTGAAACATCATTAGAAATTGGAGAATAAATATTGTTAGAATTAAACGCGTTTATATGATAAGTGTAAGTACCAGCGGGGCGATTTGAATCAAAGAAAGTAGTAACATTCGCACCGACGTTACCAATATCAGTCCATATAGGACCACGATAAATTTTGAACCCAGCTTCATTAGAGGAATTGTCAACCCAATTTAGAGTAATATCACTTCCACCTACGACAGCAGTAAGTCCTGTGGGAGCATTTGGTGGTATTGAGACTGAGACAGGTGCAACTACATCAAAATTTTGACTTGCACCAACTATACTGCAAACAGAATCAAAACAAGCCTTGAGAACATAAGTCCCAGGAACTAAATTTGAAGTACTGAATCCCATAGTCTGTGTGCTACTGCCAGAACCACTATTGTATAAAGTCGATGTGTTATCTGGTTTGTAAAGACGCATAGACACATTGCTTGTGGGGCCGGCGGTAAGACAAGTCCACGTATAGTTGACGGAGTCACCAACAGTATAAGCAGTCTTGCCATCATTGAGGACCAAGCTCAGACTTGTGCATGTTGTTGATGTAGTCGAATTTTGAGCAAAAATTATTCCCCAAACTGATGAAAAAATTATTAAAAAAACAAAAAAATTAAGAACAACAACAATATTCCTAGTTTTTAATGCTGAACTCAAACTTGTTTTTTTCATGCTATTGTTTCCAACCCTAGGCTGATCCGCCTCGGGCGGAAAAATTAATAATAAAACTAACTAACCAAAGGAAAGGATACAATAAAATGTGAGCCAACTCCCTTCATTGATTCCACAGAAATTATACCATTCATTTCTTTTATTATTTTGGCTGTTATCCAAAGACCCAGCCCTGTGCCTCTTATTTCTTCTGTTTCTTTAGTTCTAATACGATAAAACTTTTCAAACAATTTGACTCTCTCCTCTTCGGTCATGCCTAGACCTGTATCACTCACCATTATGTACAAACGGCCTTTTTCTTTATATTGTTTAACTATAATCTCACCTTTTAGAGTATATTTTACTGCATTACCAACTAAGTTTACTAAAATTTGTTTTAATCTATCTGCGTCAATATTTATAAACTGGTCTCCCTCTATTTTTGTTTTATCAAAAGAAACAGTTAACCCTTTTTCTTTTGCTGTTAAAGTCAAAGAAGTCACTACGCCTTCTACTACTTCCATAGGATTTATTTTTCCTATTTTAAATGACATCCTGCCTTGTTCTATTCTAGATACGTCAAGCATATCAGAGATAAGTGAGTCAAGTTCTTTTGAGGAAGTGTCAATCTTTGATATATAATCTTTTGTTTGGGGAGTTAGCTCTGGAGCTCCACTAGCAAATTCTGCATATCCACGAATTATTGTTAGTGGCGTTCGGAGTTCATGAGAAGCCATAGAAATAAAATCATCTTTCAACTGATTCACTTCTTTTAATTTTTTATATAAATCCATGTAATCAATAATCTTTGAATGCCGAAAGAATAAAAAGAGAATAAGAAAAATAATCACAAAAAGTAAAATTCTACTATTTGTGATACTACTTTGAATAGCCACATCAGCGAAAGACAGTGTTTGTGTGGTCATCACAACACCAAGAACATTTCCAATATTATCTGTAATGGCTCTCGCTGTTTTGAATAACCTTTCGCCATTATCAGAGAGAGATATCGTCATGGAATTGTTGGGGTCTCCGGAGGCCAATGTATATAAAAAGGAGGCTTGGTCATCTATTTTATTAATCTCATCTCTATTGTTTGAAGCTATGACCACAAAAGAATTCGGCATCACTCCTAAAACAGGGTCTGTGAATTCTTTTTTGACGACAATTTTAAAACTTCTTATTGTCTCGTTTGTATTGATTACACTTTGAATTTTATTATTTAAATATTCAGTATCATTGATTTTATCCCCTGCAAATGAAACAAAGGCATCCTGCAGAGAACCAATACGTACATTTATCAAACGCTCTTGTGCATCATTTGCTATCCCTATAAATCTTTCAGCCATGAAAATAAAAGACCCCGTAATAAGGACCGCTATTATGATAGTGTATATGAGTTGAGGATTACCAGTTACTTTTTCAATTCCCTTTTTGAGGTTTGAAGAAAAAAAACTAAACATCCTAAAATTATACCATACACATAGAAATATACATCAACTAAAAAATATAAATTCAGATTTATATTTCCCAAATGGCATATTATTTTATATTACTTGGTGGGGAGGAATGATCTTCAAATGTGCACAATAGAAAATAATAATTTAGTTTGATACAGTGCATTTACCATCATAGAAATCTATCGTTGGACACTTGGCACCATTTTTAAAAGTACACACAGAATCAGTGATAGCAAATGTCTCTCCGCCAGACCATGCACAATATTTTTGATCTATTGCATCAAAACCAGTAGTTTTAACTCCACCCACCGGGCACTCCCCACGCAAGAGTGCCCATTCTTCACAGGCTCTATTGTCCTCAAAATAACACAAACCATATTCCCCACCTGTGCCATTTTTTTCTATCTTTAAATTACCTCCTAATTTGGAACAATTCACTGAAGCAGGATTGGCAAGGCCGATAGAAACTTGATTACTTTGTGGACCGACAGGAGCCTCGACGCAATCTGCAAAAGTTGTCTCGCCTCCTTCTGTTATAAATGCAGTACTCCCTTTATTCCAAAATACAAATGATTCATCTGCATTTGCATATCGAGCACCAGAAGCAGACAAAGCCTGAAGAAGCAACATACTCCTCTTATCACTCAAATTTAGCTCAACCTTATCTTTAAAAAAGATCGATTGGATTGATTTATTTTTTGCACAATTAAAAGTCACAGAATTTATTACTCCATTGTCAGCTTGGCCGAGAACTAGAACACTTGTATTTTTTTGTCCTGCTCTTTGAGAATAAATAAAAACACCTACAATAATGACCACCAAAACTACAACCACCATTTTAAAATTATTCTTCATGACTAAATTCTATCACGATAATTCATAATTTTCATTTACATTCTCTAGCCAAAGCAGGACATACGATTTTTAGATTAGCAGATGACAACCCGCAGTTGTTAGAATCAATAGCTGTCATTCCTTGATATCCATTATTGCATGACCCCCAACCACATTGCCAACTTGGAGTACAAGTAATCGGTTTTTGTATAATTATTTCTGAGGATTTTAAAAGTTCACCTGGAATAATATTACGATTACTATCTAGTAATTGAATGTGTGTTGAATCATTGGAAAGCCTCACATAATATTTTTGTTCTGTTTCTGGTTTTTTCCAATCCAACACATAAACAGTTGCATTTTCATCATTACGAAAACCTCTTTCTGTATTCAAATCACCTTCCTTTACAACACCATCTATCGTTAGTCTGTAATTAACATAATCTGCTTGTTCAAAAATAACAGCTTTACCATTTATATCACCTGTAAATTTTTCTGTTACATTAAAACTATTTTCTTGTTTTGGTATAAAAATATCACTATCACTAAAATTAAATTTTACAATACCAGCAATTACTATTAAAACAATAACACAAACAACTATACACAAAACGATAAGAAAATTCTTTTTCATATATAAATATTACCATAGGTTCAAACTTCTACTAAGGTAGGCAAAATAACCATAGTGAAATATGATTTAAAAAGATGCTCGGGATGTAGGGTGATCTCTCCTTACAGGAGCAGTATACCTTTTCTAATTTTTTCAAATCATAGATTTTCAAAAATACAGAAAAGCTTTTCGATCCCCGCCCTAAAGCCAAGCAGTTGGCTTTCTCTCCCGAGCCAAAAAAATTAAAAGCCCGCTTTCGTGGACTTATAATTTTAACTGGCTCGGGAGGTAGGGATCGAACCTACGACCAATCGCTTAACAGGCGACCGCTCTACCGCTGAGCTACTCCCGAATTTTTATTTTATCTCTTACAAACTTTCTACCTTGATAAGATTTAAGTTGTTTTTCTCTGATCTTCGCTTCTAGCCGAGAAACAACAGATTCTTCATATACAAGAACCCAATCTCCACAATATCTCGAAGTAAACTTTGGGAACGATGGATCATTGTGTTGTTTCAATCGTGCAACCAGATCAATTGTTTGACCTATATAAATATTATCATTCTGAAGATTGTAGATAGCATATATAAAGTAACTCATTAAATAAGTATACTCTATCTGAGACCGCTCTACCTCCGCCGACTGGCGGATACTCCCGAATGTATTTATTTAAAAGAACTATTTGTGGACCCAAGCGGACTCGAACCGCTTGCCTCCTCATTGCAAATGAGGCGCTCTACCAGATGAGCTATGGGCCCGTATTATATTTTTAAGTCAGGCTTTATCTTATTTGTTGCGTTTATTGAGACGCTACAGATGAGCTATGGGCCCAATATTTATCTAAACGAAACTGAGACCAATTCTATATTATTTTATCTAAAAAGTAAACTTAATCAAACACAGCACAAAACAAAAGACGCCCCGAGGGGCGTCTTTTGTGGCACATACGTTGTTTACGATAAATGTAAGAATCACCTCTTACACTCACGGGAAAAGTATAGCACACTTCTAATAAAAATGCAAGTAATACAGAAAAATCCTCTCTTGCGAGAGGATTTTTCATGTTTTTGTCTTGTGCCTATAAGCCGAATTCTGTGCCCCAACCTAAGCCGAGGGATAGCAATTTATCTAGGCCTGCCATTACTGACAAGCTCAAGCGATTCTTCCACCTTATCGGTGGACACGATCTTGCACAAAGGTAAGGATTTAGCCGTTTCACCCTAATGTTTCCATTAGATTACCCCAAAGGGGCTCTAGCCTTTCGGCATCGACGTCTCTGCTCGCACCTATGTATCACTACACACGGGTATTACCCGCTACCATTCCCACTTTGAATAAATCAAAGATCGTTGTGTTCGGACTTTCCTCTCCATCACTTACGTGACAGAGTAACCATCCAGCTCAAGACTAAAATATTGTACTACAAATACTTAATAAGTAAATAGGACACTGTCTCCTATTTTAAGATTATTTTTATCAGAAAAACCTGAAACCACTTCTAAAACATATTTTGTATTTGCGTCCGGTCCGTAGGTTTCTGGATATGCCTCAGGTGGTGCATTTTTTTGTATATAAATCACTTTCATATCTTCTGTAACCCATATCATATCTATCGGAAAATTCATATCCTTCATCCAAAAATAATATTTATCTGGCTTATCAAAAATAAATAGCATTCCTTCATTCTCCCCTAACCCACTTCTTCCTGAAAGACCTTGCCTCCTTGCCTCATCAGTCACAGCTAAGTCAACCTTGATATTTTGTCCCGCTAGTTTTACAAATTTGATGTTATTTAACCCCTCCCCAACCCTCCCCAAAGGAGAGGGAGAAGAAACAAAATAATGATTATTTTTAATTAAAAAAAACCCAACAACAAAAAAAATAATTATCACAACAAAAGAAATAATATTTTTTTTATTTCGCATTTTTTTACTTTATAACTTTATAACTTTACGAACTATTAATGGTCCCCATTCCAACCAAAAAGCTTCCCGATAGAATCCGGGCTCTCTCTTTTACGAACAATTTTTATAGTTCCATCTTGAGCAACTATTTTAAGTGGTGCTGCAAGAAGACAATGGTGAGAAGCCAATCCATCCTGATATGCTCCAGTATCAAAAATAGCTACAAGTTGTTGATTGTTATCATCATGAAGTTTAGGCATAAGAATATAATTCCCACCAGCAGTATATTTATCATCAGAGTCGCAAGTACTCCCTGCAAGCCAGACAGTCTTCAGAGCACCATCCATGTTGTTTGCTGGAATAACATGCCACTTCTGATGTATAGCCCAGGTATCCTTCAAATCATTCATAAAACTACCATCAATAATATACCAAGCCTTGGCATTCGCTTTTGGAATAGATTTCTTTGATATAACTTTATATATAGTAACTTGAGATGGGGCTACTATATATTGACCCCACTCCACTGCAAGGTTCGGATGTCTAATTCCAGCTTTGTCTGACAAATTCTTTAACACCTTTACAATCTTGCTTGAAACACCTTTCGCAGTATAAAATTTCTTCTTTTCATAAGGAACACCAAAACCTCCTCCAATGTCGAGTGTATCGAGTGAAGGATGTGTTTTTTGCATTTGCTGATAAATACTAAATGCATGCTTGATGCCATCTATTATACTTTTCTGTGTTTTAATCTGAGAGCCTAGATGATAATGAAGTATTTTTAAATTTTTAATTTTTCCGAGGTCGAGCACATCACGCTCTGAAAGACCAAAGCGGTCAAACTTCTTGTCCCAATGCGTGTCTGCTTTTATATCCAAGTCCACCCGCACACCTATATCACCCTTGTGTTTAGAAATTCTATCAAGCTCCTCCATGCTTTCTATAATAGGGACGATGTTCATTCCCTTTGCTCGCAACTCCTCTATCAAATCAATATATTGAGTCGTCTTCGGACCGTTACAAAGGACACGAATCTTACTGTTAAATTTCTCCCCTTCCCAAAGTTTTTTTACAATCCAAAGCTCATTTGCAGAGGTGACTTCCAAATTTCCCCCCTCGGAAAGAATAGGTAAAACAAATTCTTTATTCTGATTCACCTTCATCGGATAATGATAATAAAATTTACCTTTATAGCCATATATTTTCATATATGCCTGAAAGTAACCTATCAAATCCTTTAGCCTATCTTCAATAATAAAAGGAAAGACCACCTGTAGTGGTGTTCCATACTTGTGAGCTAAATCATTTAAATTATAAATGTGGTGGCCTTCTGTCGCTGTGAGCTCACCTTCTTTGTTCACGCCAAAAAATTGAGTGTTCCATTCATCGACTCCGAGTTTCCAAAATTTTCTCCAATTTATCCCAGATTTTTTTGTTTTTTTCTTATGCATTTAATTAAAAAGATTATACCAATTCACCTAAAAATGTAAAGGGTGTTTCAATATTTAAAATCTCCTTGGCCCTTGCCAGTTTTGTCGTCGCCGTATTCTGTCCGAAAACGTTTCCAGGATTTTTCCAGATGAAACATTTTTATACGACAGCTCACATACCTTCCGATAATATCTTCAATCAGATTTTGGTCAAGCTTGGCGCCGTAGATTCCTTTGGCGTGTTCTAAATACACGACCATTTTGTTTGCTGCCGACATTGCCTTCTCTAAATAGCCGACCCCGAGCGCAAAATCAGCAAAACGAAGCGAATGCGATTCGGCTATAAAAAGCGGCACCGCCAGGGAACAGTCAGAAAAACGCTCAACATGTCGATATTTCAACTTAACGAGTTTGGGCGCGATGTTCTTCGATATCAAAACCGAACATTCAATGGTTCCTTGATAAATATCCAGGTCACGAAATGTCTTGACTGGACGTTTTGGTGTAAACGCTCTTTTATACGCGCCAGTGCCAAAATTTCCCGATGGTTTATATCCTCCCACATATTCATTTTTTGTTTTATCCCATTTTTTATCCATAATATTTAAACTATTATGACCTTCCCCGGATTTTCTCTCGGCACTTCGACTTTGGTGCCATCTTTGAAATTCACAAATCTTTTGCGCGGTTTTATGGCTTTAGTTTGCAACTTTTTAACAACGTGCAGCGGAAAGAATTGAAAATAATCTTTTTCATCAAACCATGCGCAAGTGAATTCAAAAAGTCGCAAACCAGTTAGGCGCGAGAGCGCGAGCGCATACCAAGTGAGCTGTTCTATTGGGCGCTCTTTTGCCGCATTCGGTTTGTAATCCATAATATGGACCTGACCGTTCCTTATCTGTATCAAGTCTATATGTCCCGTAAGTAATTTTGGCAAATAGGAACGCTTTTTCTTGTCAATATCGGCAGCGGAACGCTTAAATTCTATTTTATTATCATCAGAAATTTTAAACTTTAATACATTCTCCATATGCTCGACATCCTCACGGCGAATATAAACCGGCACTTCCGTTGCCACCGTGCAAGAATCATTGGCGATAAAAAACCGCTGGAGCGCCTCGTGGCGAGCCTTGTTTTCCGAAACCGTCTGTAAAATGAATTTTGCTAGACGATTCGCATAATTATTTTTTGATTTTACAATCATGTCGGCCGTAGAAAATTTACTCCTCACATCACTCATGCGTTCACCCTCTGTAAAATACTGATGCGGAGTTTCGGAGGAGACAGCGTTCAAGTATTCTTGTAACCTACGCAGATTGCGATTCTTAAACTCGGTCAACATCAAAGCGGTTTTCGGACGATGATAACGAAAACGATAAAGTTGCCGATGCGCCATAGAGACGACTTCAATCGTGTCTTTTGGTTTACACATTTTTGTCGCATAAGGACGCAGGCGTTCATAGCGACAAAGTTCTGCATACTCTTTAACCCACTCAGAAAGTGTCGCGGCATCTGGAGCGACATTAAACTTTTTATTGATTATTCTACAAGTTTCTTCCAAACTAAATCCTAGATTATAATAACTCATGGCTTCAATAACTACATTCAACGGAAAATGTTTACCTTTCACATCTTGCGCGGTAAAAGTACGACCACATTCTTCATTTTTGCATAAATAAAGCTGGACACTTTGATATTGATTTTGACGCAGGCCACGCTTGACGAAATTCTTGGATTGACAATAGGGGCAAAGGTCAGCAACTTTAGATTCACCTATTTGCTTTTGTTCGTTTTCGCTTGACATTGTTTGTTTTATTTTGCTATACTACTAATATCCTTACGAAAAAGACCCTTGTGTGGCTCGTCCACATCGGGGGCTTTTTCTTTTTATATATCTTTTTTCTGGAGAATGTTTTTTTGTTCAAAAATATAAGATATCTTTACTCCAGTTCTTTTTAATAAAATAGAACATTTCTCGGTCTCGTATGGAGACAAAATAAACCCAATTTTATTTTTTTCTTTTAAAAATTTCACAAGCGGGGTATAATCGCCATCACTAGAAACTAAAATTGCTTTTTCAAATTTATTTTCATAAGCATTTTGCATGGCATGAACAACAATATCCGCATCACAATTACCTTTAGCCTTTCCATTACCATCAAAAATAACTTCCTTAAAAACTAGTGTATATCCTTGTTCCTGTAATTTTACATAAATATCCTTATATTTTGGAATTAATCCTAGAAATAAGTATGCCTGCCCTACGCCGTATTTTTCTTTCAACCAAATTCTAAAACGCCCATAATCAAATTCCCAATTTAGAGTTTCTATACCCTTATGTAAATTTGCTCCATCAATATATGCGACATTGTTTATATTGTTTTCCATTTTTTTATTTTAACACAATTTTTCCATATCACGACCCTCCGGCATTAAAATATCATGACTTTCCGTGTTTTTGAGTATTTTACCTACTATTCGTGATATAAAATCGAAGAATTTTTTGCGAAAAATTACGGCGTGGCGGCCACGATATCAACGGTATAAGTCGCAGTTTTTCCATTATCGGTGACGGTCAAAGTTTGCCCGGTGACCGGAGCGGAACTGTCAAAACCAGAAATGTTTTCATTTGTAATTGTTTCAACTTTTGTAGAAGCATCGCTGTAAGTGCCGGTGACAACTAGACCAGAAATATCTAAAGTATCACTCACAATGAAAGAAAGTTTGGTGGCAGGAGTGGTGATAGAAATGCTTTGTAGAGTGGCTGAACTTCCCGCTGCCGAAATTGCCGACTGTTGAGACGCAGAGCCTGAACCTGACCCAGAACCCCCTCCTGACGAGGAGGAGGAAGATGCGGAATTGACATTGGCAAGAATGCTATTTATCTGCGCCTGCGTGAGGCAAGTTTCACTGCCGGGGTCTCCGACGCAGAGGGTCTTGGTATAGACTTTATCCGAATGAATGATACGAACCACGAAATCCCCTATATTATTGGCGCTATCGGCCATCCAGGCCGTTATACGGGCAAATAGGTTGTTGAAGAAACTGGTGGCGAAGCTGGTCGCCCCCGTGCCGAGATTGCCATTTGTTGAATCGATTCCCGCGATACTATTCAGATTTAAATTGAGTTCTTTCACTGCCTCCAGTCCATAGAGACTGAGCGTGGTGTAATTGAGCTGGCGATAGCCCTTGCTGTCAAGCGTGACGAGTTCCGGAAATTGCTGTTCGACTTGTTGCGCGATGTAGCCGGTGTTCGTCACGCTCATGCTGTCATGATAAACATCAGCAGCAGTTTGATTCCATTGGTAAGTGACGAGATCTAGATTTAATAATTTATTTAATACACCCGTGACATTGCCGGTGACTGTCTTCAACGCGGCATCGGAAGAACACACTCCGGCGATTGCCGTGCCGGCAAAATTTTGTACGCAACCGTTCGTGCCACTGGTGCCTGTTCTGATATCTCCGGCAACAACGAGCTTCGCGGCACTGGGATTCGTCGTCCCGATGCCGACGTTGCCGGGAATTGTTACTGACGGAGTTGCACCCAAACCAAATGTCATCGCCGCTACTCCATCTGAATAAATGACAGGAAAATAATCGGCGGTGGAGAACCCACCTATCCGTACTTCTCCAGTGTTCGGTAGCATATCCATTCCAGATAAAGATGGACCGCCCATGTAGTAGCCTCTACGTTGAGTGTTATCAGAGGACAACACGTTCACCGCTGTTGCCCCTGTTCCACTTAACTCCAATTTATACCCCGGTGTCGTCGTCCCGATGCCGACGTTGCCGGTGCCATCAATAACCATCGCGTCATTGGTAATGCCGCTTGAATAGAGATTGGAAGTTCCAAAGTGAAGGTATGAACCAGCCGGAGTCAGTTGGGCAAAGATTCCTGCAACGTTTTTTGTTGGAGAAGTATCTGTCGCCCGCCACACAAGTCCCGGAGCGTAATCCGCACCCGCCGTGTAAGGACTTGCAATGACAATGGCGTTATTGGAAACATTGGCTTTAATATTCACAAGAGTTCCACTGCCTTGTGCGATTTCCAATTTCGTACCCGGTGCCGTCGTCCCGATGCCGACGTTGCCTTGCATTCCTAAAACCGTTTTAATTGCAT
>JBAXTS010000015.1:0-15282 GCA_037130055.1 bacterium
AAGTCTATGAATAGTAAAAGTTATCCACAGAGCTTATTTAGTCTTAATAAAAGATGGAAGACCCTAATGCTTTAAATATCTATACTGATGGATCGAGTTTTCCTCATCCTAGGAAGGGAGGAGTTGGTATTCTTTTTAAATTCCCTGACATTGGAGATAAAGAAGGATTTATAAAGGAGTTAAATTGTGAGAGTTATAAAAAAGGAACAAGCCAACAGATGGAGATAATGGCTTGCATAAAAGCACTTGAAGAATGCTTTAAGATATTTTTTGAACTAAAAAATATAAGTAGGATAATTATTCATACTGATTCAATGTATGTTGTTAACGGATACACGCTAGCTCTTAATGTGTGGTCAAAAAATGGGTGGACATTGCGCGACGGTGGTCCAGTATTGAATGTTGATTTATGGAAAAAGTTATTAGTTTTAGTAAAAAAAGTATCAAAAAGAGTTGATTTTCAGCATGTGGAAGGTCATTCGGTAAATATATACAATAAAAAAGTAGATAAACTTGCAAGAAAGTCTGCTCAAAATTTAATTTGTGACAGTTCAGGTTCAACGAAAATAATAAGAAGAAAAACTGTTTCCAAAGAAACAGAAAAAGGTTCTGTAAAAATTATTGGCCAAAAAATATCAATTAGGATAGTTGATAGTGAATATTTAAAAGAACACGATGTGTATCGTTATAGATATGAAGTTATTTCTAGGAGTAGTGATTTTTATAAGAAAATGGATTTTATAACATCTCATATACCACTAAAGGCGGGACATTCTTTTGTGGTTAGATTTAATAAAGAACAAAACAACCCAGTGATCAAAAAACTTTTTAAAGAAATTTGATTAATCGTGTATGGGGGTACCCCTTTGCTGATAGGGGTGGGTTGTTCTATTAAATAAGTACTGGTACCTGTTTAAATAAGTAGCTATTTTTATTGAAAACACTATCAAAACAATGTACCATTAATAGAGTGGTTTTTGTTATGAAATTCCACAAAAAAAATATGAAGAAACATGCCTCCATCAGACAACAAAAGTACGCCTTTGGGATTATGAATACGGACAAAACAAAACAACGGATTGCAATAGAATCGGGTTTTTCTCCTAGTACCGCTCGTGTTCCTAAATCAATCGAGAATAAGCTGGGGTTTAAGCTCGCTGTGGCTCAAATAGCTGGTGAGCTAGAGAATGTTGAGATGCAACTGCTATTTGAGCTACGGGCTCGTGATATGGGCAAAATGAGCAATCAGGACCTGTTGTATTCCTTGGATGTCCTGTCAAAAACTCATGAAAGATTTGCATCTAAGACTTAATAATAGTTATAAAAATTGATGACTCGCAAAGAGTCTTTTCCTTTATATTTTTCAAAAATGTGGTAATATACAAATACAACTTAATATTTTTAAGTAACCTAAACCCCTAGAAATAGAGGCATGGTGAAGAATCCCGTGAAGTACAAAGAACTCTTAGTCAGAGTTCGCCTTCACGGGTCATAACTGGAAACGGTTATGGGTGGCTTAAAAACCATCAGTCTGGCTAGGAGCTTTTTGCTTTCTATTTAATAAAAAAATGAAAAAGTATCTTTTAATTCTACTTTTAATAATATTTACAGTCCCTTCAATAGCTCTAGCCTCTTGGTGGAATCCATTTACTTGGAATTGGCCATGGACTACAAAAGCAGTGCCTCAAGAACAAGTACAACAAACTGTTTCTGGTACACCTATCGTGGAAGAAAAAACACCAGAAGAAAAACCCATGGTTACTCCCTCAGCAGAAAAGACGGATAGAAAGAAAGTTTTAACTCTAGCCAAGCCAACAACACCGGTAATTTCAATCTATCCAATTCCCATAACTACACCCACAACTGTTGTTACTCCATCTACGCCAACAGTTAGCACTCCTCCTGTTCCTGTTGTTGAATTGTCGATCGATGATCTTTCCATTGATGAGGAAGTAAATTCAGTAAGAGTAAATTGGAAAACGAATATTAAAAGTGAATCAAAAGTAATTCTTGATGGTAAAAGTTATTTTTCAATTTTAGGTATAGGGACAGAGCATTATGCAGATATTGATGGATTAAAAAGTGACTCATCTTATGATGGTACTGTTACAGCTATTGCGAATAATGCATGGATAAATAAAAATTTTAACTTCACTACAAAACCTATACCACTTCAGATAACCATAAAAAATAAAGGTTGCTCGAGTGATAATTGCGTACTTGCATGGGAAACAAATTATACATCAAACGGTAATATAAAAGTGTATGGTATTGGATCTAATCAACTTGCGAAAAATTTTGCATCAAGTAATAGTAAGGAACATTGTTTAGAATTTCAGCTAACACCAAATACCGCATATACTTTTGAAATAAATGCTTCCAATAATGAGGAGTCGGCTAAAGTGACGGGACAATTACAAGTTCCAGCTAAACTGACTCAAACATCCTCTGGATCCGCAGTAATAACTCAAGTGCAATATGAATGTCCAAATTAATAAAATATGAAAAAAATTCTACAAGTTTTTATAATAGGTGCATTATTTTTCCCATTAGTTTCAAGTGCTATGTTGTTTCTTCCGACATGTCCTTTAATGGATTACACAGCAGACTCATCTTTGTTAAACACCTTAAATACAACCCTCTCGACAGCTCAAAATAAATACGACTTAGCGGTTCAAGGGAATCTAATAGGTCAGTATCCTTCACCACTTAAGGCTAATTTAAAATCTATCATAGATTCAGTAAAAAATTCAACGGCTTCTAAAACAAAGTGTGTCGTATCAAATACAATTACATCATTAAATGAAGCGATTACTACTTTTGAAAAGGGTGTAGTTCTTGCGACACCTCCCGTCAGTCCAACAGTTACAATTACAGCTTCTCCGTCTACAATAACTTACGGCTCTTCTTCTATATTAACTTGGGATTCAACAAATGCTTATTCTTGTATATCTTCTGGCGGATGGAATAATAATTCAACTTCTGTTCCTGTTCATCCCACTTCAACTTCTACCTATACACTCACATGCAATGGAGCAGGAGGAACAACATCAAAATCAGTGACAGTAACAGTCTTACCGTTAAATTCTGTCCAAGAACCAATCCAATTAACATGTTCAGAAGATGTATGGACTTGTGGAAATTATGGAATATGTTCTATCTTTGGGATACAAAGTCGAATTTGCACAAAAACTTTTGATTGTCCTAATGTTCAAACCCCAGCACCAGCAACTGATACATCTTGCCAACCAACACAAACAACAACATCTACTAGTTTTGATGTGAATCTTAAATATGGTGCTCGTGGATTGGCGGTGGAAAAATTGCAAGATTTTTTATTCGACCAAAATTTTTACAAAGGCAAAATAGATGGAGCTTTTGGATTAGGCACACTGAGAGCCGTTCAAGCTTTTCAAAAAGCTAATAATTTAAGCTCTGATGGTTATTTTGGGAAAATTAGCAGAAATAAAGCTACTATTATTTTATCTGAGATACTAAAAGCATCACAAAACGCTGAGCAAACAGAAAATGGAACAAACTTTTTAAAAGATGGATGTACCACAACTTCTGCTTTTAGCATAACTACTGGACAGACTTGCAATAATTATAAAATTAAATTTATGAAAAAATTAATAACACTTGTATCTACAAAAGGAAAAAGTAAAGAACAAATTAAAAAAGAATTGCTAGCCCAATTGAAAGAAAAAGGTATCCTTGTTGGGAATAATAAGTAGATTATTTTTTTAATGTTTCCTAAAATAAAATATTGTAGATTTTATTTAACATTAAATGCTACCATTTTAGTTCTCTTAATACTCCGCCCTCAATCATATTTAAATTAAAAACATAATCATTATTGTTGTATGTTTCCTCAAGAGGTCTAAGTGTCGTATTCCAACCCAAACCATCAGTAATCCAAATGAAATCGATATTTTGTTTTTTAAGTTCACTATATAGACTCTTAAATTCTCCACAAACTGCTTTTAGTTTTGATCCACCGCCATTATAAAAATTTACCTCTAAAAGTTTAACCTTTTTACTTTTAGGATTATAAATAGCAAAATCAAAACTTCTACTAGATTTATCCACAACGACACTAAACCCCCACTTATCCTTTATTCTTTTAGCATTGGCTTGTATTAAATATTCTAAGCCCCTTTCCTCGCAGAACTTTGAGACATAAGCTTCTACAACATTTTCCATGAGGGTACCTCCACGGTTTTTTCTTCCATTACTATCTAGCCCTACCTCTACCCCAATCACATAATCAACAAGATTTTTAACCCCATCTTCCTTAAATAATTTATTAAGACCTGTTTTTTCTATAAATGTATAATATTCATTGGCATTTTTATCTCCTATTTTATTAAAATTAAAAAATATACTTTTTTTTGTTTCAGAATCAAAAAATTCGATATTTTTTTCTCTTATCGCTAATAAAACTGGCAACGCTTTTACAATATCAGGATTAGAAGAATATAGTTTTAGAAATTCTTCTTTTAAATTTTGTTTTCCTAAAAGGTAATTAAGTTTATTAAGTATGATTTCTAACTCTGAACTATTAGAAAAAACCTTATTCCAATTAACAAAATAATCCCAAGTTTTAATAGAATTTTTAAATGTACTAACCAAGTTTTTAAAATCCTTTTTCATATTATTTTTTATTTTTTAAATTCTTATCCAATTCCTCAAATCTTTTTATAGATAAATCAAGATATTTTTTTTCAAGGTCAATCCCAATAAAATCTCTTCCATAAAGATATGCCATAAGTCCAGTTGTCGAACTTCCAGTGAATGGATCAAGTATTATATCTCCTTTATTTGTACTTGCTAATACAATTCTTTTTAGCAATGCTTCTGGTTTTTGAGTTGGATGTTTACCAAACTTTTTTTCAATAGGTTTTGGAGTACCCATTGACCAAACAGAACGCATTTGGAGTCCTGGCTTTTTTAATGCATCTTCTGGCCATGTACCATTTTTCATTGCGTCATAATTAAAAATATGTTTTGCTTTTTTATCCTTTCTTGCCCAAACAAGTGTTTCGTGGCTTGCAGTAAAAAAACGACAACTTAAATTTGGTGAAGCGTTTGGCTTAAACCACGCAATATCATTAAGAACATGGAATCCAGCAACCTGAAGAGCAAAACCACATTGATAGATTGAGTGATATGTTCCACTAATCCAAAGTGTACCGCTTGGTTTTAATACACGCTTAACAGCTTTTATCCATTCTAAGTGAAATTCAAAATCTTTTTTTAAACCATTACTCTTGTCCCAATCACCTTTATTCACACTTACGCGTTTTCCAGCATGAACAGAAAAACCATCATTTGATAAAAGATATGGTGGATCTGCAAAGACCATTGATACTGAATTTTCTGGGAGTTCAGCAAGAATTTTCAGACAGTCAGCATTGTATAACTTAAATTTAGATTTTTCGTAATATGGTTTCTGCATAAATTCTTAATTAAAAACTTGATAGGTAAAAACTTATAACTGTCGGTGCCTAGAGTATAACAAAAATAATGGTTTTTTACTAGAAAAATGATACCATTGAAGCATGGATGATTTGACTATACTTGAGCAAGAATCTTTTAAAATCCTCAAACAATTAGAATATTGTTGTGATAGTGCTAAATTGCGAAACCTTGAAGTTAGACAGGAAATAATTAAGCACAAACAAAACCATTACGAAGATGATGTTGGGGCACTTAACTTAGCCCTATTAAAGCAAAAAAAATTCCTTGTAATTCCTTATTCTGAAATAGATTTTTCTGTTTTAAAAAAACATAAGGATATACACGATGTTGCAAATTTCCTACAAGAAAACGGGGTTCCTTTTCATTTATCCCTCGATTTTATATTCGATGACCCTACAAGATTGGAAGTTTCTGAAAACCCAGATGATATTTATAGTGAACTTGGAATAATTAACGGTGAAAGTATCGAGGAAATTAAAACAAGTATACAAAAACTTATAAAAAAGCTAAGCCCCGTAAAAATAACCGAGAAGCAGAAAATGACTCAACCAATATCAATAAATATCGGTGAAATAAATCAACTTGAATTATTGGAAGACAAAGAAGAGCGAAAAAAAATTACTGTATACATAAATATACAATATGGAAATCCTAAATCATATAATCGTCGCAAGAGTTGGGGTAAAATGTATGAACTAGCAAAAGAACAAGAAACTTCTTACAATAAAGGTTTTTTTGATTATTTTAATTCTAATAAAACCAATCCTCTGTATAGTAAGGAAGGGTTTAAGGTTACTAAAATTTTAAAACAAGAGAATGGAACTATTGTTCCTAATATAAAAATCGATTTAATCACACAAGGAAAAGTAACTAGACGGCTTAAATCTGCTTAATTAAGCTTAATTGTGTGGAAAACTTTTTGACTCCAGAGAAATACGGGGTTTTTTTATTTTAACTTAATATAATTAAGCATTTTTTGAGCCTTAGGAAAAAGATAGGATTTGTTAATGGAAATAGTCGACAAGCGAATTAAAAATGTTGAGTTGATTTATCATACTCTCTCTGTAGAGCCAGATGAGTTGGATCGTCGATTGCAACACGCATATGACATACTTTTTGAAAGTGTCTTCAAGGATTATCAATTAATAAAAAACAATGGAAAAAATGAACAACTATAGAAATAAAATATTAATGGGAGAAATCAGTGGACGCTGTCCTTTTTGTAGTCAATCAATTAATGCTGGAGATTTTCAAGATGATTTAAGCGTACAGGAATTTATCTTATCTGGCCTTTGTCCGGATTGTCAGGATGAAACTTTTAGATAATTATGGAAACGGAAAGAGAAAAAATAATACTTGAGGAAGCATTAAAATATACAAACATAGGTTTTTCTGTGATACCTTTAGGCAAGATAAAAAAAATTTCACCAACAAAAAAAGTAATTGATTATCCCATTAAATGGAAAGAATTTCAGACGAGATTAGCCACGCCGGAAGAAATAAGGGGATGGCGGTGTGAAAATATAGGTATTGTTACTGGGCTAATTTCCGGAATCCTCGTAGTTGATTTTGATCGTTATAAAGAAACTTATGATCATGAACTTGAAAAGTATTTACAATTGTCAATAACTCCTACTTCACAGACAGCGGGTGGTGGAACTCAATGTTTCTTTAAATTGCCATCTAGTCTCGAAATAAAAAATGATGTTTGTATTGGTCATGACAAGTCAGGGATTGATATACGAGCAAGTGGAGGTATGGTTGTTGCACCACCATCCAAAACCTCTTATGGAGAATACACATGGCTGATTAGTCCATTTGATGAACCCTTGGCGGAGATACCACCCAGGCTTTTAGAACTCCTTAAAGAAGGATCGAAAGGTATCAAAATCAAAAAGAAATTACCGGAACTTGTAGGTTTAAAGGAAGGACAGGGAAGAAACAATGCTATGGCTTCTTTTGTTGGGAAATTACTTTTAACTGTTAGTGAGGAAAATTGGGATAGTGAAGTTTGGCCTACGGTGAAAGAGGTAAATAATACATATAAGCCACCATTAGACCCATATGAGCTTAGAACAGTATATGAATCCATTACTAAAACTGAAGCCGAAAGAAAGCTAGGTTTTAATAATGAAAGAGCTGTAATGGGTGAGATTAAAATGGAAATAATCTCATGGGAAGAGTTTTCAAAAAAAGAATTTACAGAAGTTCCATGGAGAATAAAGGATCTAATACCCAAAGAGGGGTTCGTCATCCTTTCCGCTATCTCTGGCGAGAAAAAAACTTGGGTGGCCCTAGAAATGGCAAATAATATCTCTGAAGGAAGTAATTTTTTAGGTACAGAAATGTTTAAAACAGAACAAGGGAAAGTTTTATATGTTGATCAAGAGAATCCAGAACGGGATCTTGCACGGCGAGGCAAGCAATTGGGTATAAAAGGAAAAGAAAACTTTTTTCTTTATCGTCCTGATTCGTTAAACTTAAATGATGAGAATGTCGCTAAAAAATTTCTTGAACTGATTGTAAATAATAATTTTAATGTTGTTTTTATTGACACACTTCGTGCGGTGGCTGGAGGGCTTAAGGAAGATAAAGCTGAAGATGTGAGAATGTTTTTTAATCGTTTTAAAATTCTTAAGGACAAAGGGGTGGTTATAATTTTTTTAGACCATCTGCGTAAACCTCAAAATTTTGAAGGAAAAATACCAAAAAAAGAACAATTACTAGGTAGTCAAGACAAAACCGCAAGTGTAGAAATTCTATTACAGCTTTCGAGTAAAAGTGGTACTGATGAAATACGAGTTTATCAAGCAAAAAATAGGTTAGATCGAGAGATAAGTCCTTTTAAAATTATGATGAAGGATATCATAGCCGAGGATGGCACAAAAACGACTTCTTTAATATATGACGGTGAAATTGATGAAGAAAATACTAAAAAAGATGAAGCAAAAATATACATTTTAGAATTACTTCACGAGGGTTCTCAAACTACAAAAGAAATTACTAAAGTACTGTCAACTAAAAAAATTGGTGGTAGAAATACTAGAGATGCGTTAAAAGAGCTTATGGCAGAGGGGAAGATAGATATGGGAAAGAAGGGTAAAGAAAACTTGTATTTTCTTGTCTCAAGTGAACAAATTAACAATCAAGAAGATGATCTTGTCAATTTTTAACTTATTAATAATCTTTTGCCATTTTACCAAGTTGGATAACCCTAAAGTGGTAAAATGGCAAGTTGTATTTACAAGGTTAATTTTTGCCAAGATGTATCTATTGACATCTATAGACAATTAAGAGTATACTTTATTTGTGGAATTCTTAACAAGAAAAGAAGTAGCAAAATACTTTAGGGTTCACGAAAGAACTGTTGACCGCTGGATTGAGTCCGGTGTTTTAAAGAGCTATAAGCTCGGAGATGGTAGAACATCACTTTTGCGAATACCAAAATCTGAAATCAAAAAGTTTTTAGAAAAGAGCAAAAATAAAAAATGATAGAAGAAATTAAAAAACAAAATAAATTAATTGCGGTCTACGGAAGAGTTTCAACTTCAAATCAAGAAAATGAAGGTACTATTGAAACACAACTTTCTGCTGTTAATCAATTTGCTGAAAAGAATGGTTTTACTATCGTCCAAAAATATATTGATAACGGATGGAGCGGTGACTCACTTGCTCGTCCTGCCCTAGATCAAATGCGTGGAGATGCGAAAAAGAAAATTTGGGATGCGGTGCTTATCTATGACCCCGATCGTCTAGCTCGCCGGTATTCTTATCAAGAATTGGTTATGGATGAGTTAAAAGAAGCGGGAGTTGATGTTTTGTTTGTTACTATTCCGGAAGCTAAAAATGATGAAGATAAGATAATGTATGGAATGAGGGGTTTGTTTTCTCAATATGAAAGAATGAAAATAGCAGAACGGTTTAGACTTGGAAAAGTTCGTAAAGCTAGAGAGGGGCACATTATTGTGAGTGAAGCACCATATGGTTATACTTTTATAATAAAGAAAGGTAAAAGAGGGGATGCAGATTTTCTTCAAGGCCATTATGTGATTAATGAATATGAAGCACAGATTGTAAAAAGTATTTTTTCTTGGGTTGATAGTGATGGTCTGAGGTTGAGAGGGATAGTTCGAAGACTTCAAGAGTTAGGCATACCTCCTCGTAAAAGTAAAAGGGGCGTTTGGAACACAAGTACACTTAGTACCTTACTGAGAAATAGAACTTATATTGGTGAGGGGCACTATGGAGCATCTTATGCCACTATGCCAGTGAATCCAATTAAAAAAGAAGGTTACAGAAAAATTAAAAAAACTAGCCGAAGAATGAAGCCGGAAAATGAATGGATTATAATTCCTACACTTAAAATTTTAGATAAAGATTTATTTGATAGAGTTGGACAAAAGTTAAAAACAAATTTTCTGTTGTCGTCTAGAAATACTAAAAATGAATATCTTTTAGCGGGCAAGATTTGGTGTAATTGTGGTAAAAGACGAGCTGGCGAAGGTCCGCAAAGAGGCAAGCATTTATATTATCGTTGTACTGATAGAATTAAAAGTTTTCCTTTGGAGCATAAATGCAAAGAGAAGGGTTTGAATGCCAGGATTTTAGATCCGCTTGTATGGCAAGGAATTACAGAAATTATGTCTTCTCCAGAGTTACTGGTTAAATATATGGAGACTTGGTTTAGTAATCAAAACAAGGGAAATAATAACTCAACAATAAATATAAAGGAAACAAAAAAGGAAATTGTTAAACTAGAAAATCAAATAGGCCGTTATGTTAAAGCATATGGGGCCGGAGCAATAAACCTAGAGCAACTAAAAGAATATACTAATCCAATTAAAGAGAGCATAACTTTATTAAATAATCAGATAACTAAAGCAGAGAGTGGGCAGAAATGCGAGATATCATTTCCAAAATTAAATGAGATAGAAAACTTAGCTAAAGCGTCAGAAGGGCTTAATAACTTGAAATTTGAGGAAAAAAAGGCGATAGTTAGAGATATTATAGATAGAGTGGTCGGAACAAGGGATCAATTACAAGTTTATGGATATATTCCAATAGAATCAAACATCAATGTCTTCACTTTCAATCGGAATTGTCGGTCTGCCAAATGTGGGGAAGTCCACGCTTTTTAATGCGCTTACAAAGAAAAGCGTTCCAGCAGAGAATTATCCTTTTTGCACCATTGATCCATCAGTAGGTATTGTGCCTGTGCCTGACCTGCGTCTTAATAAACTAACAGAGATTTCTAAATCAAAGAAAACTATTCCAGCTGTGGTGGAATTTGTCGATATCGCAGGATTGGTAAAGGGGGCGTCAGAGGGGGCAGGACTCGGCAATAAATTTCTTTCACATATACGTGAGGTGGACGCTATTATAGAAGTGGTGCGAATTTTTGAAGATAAAGATATGATACACGTGCATGACAAGATTGACCCACTTTTTGATATTGAAGTTATCAATTTTGAATTAGAGCAAGCTGGAATTAAGAAGCCGACTCTTTATGTTTTGAATACTTCTGAGGCGGCGGATAATATTAAAAAAGATTTTATTTCCAAATTACCTGGTCCACATATAGAGGTTGACCCTATTTTTGGTACAGGATTAGATAATCTAATTACTGCTGGGTATGATTTACTTAATTTAATTACTTTTTTTACTACAGGTGAGGACGAGTCGAGAGCATGGACTACACTTCGCGGGGCAACAGCACCTTTTGCTGGACGTTCTATACACACAGATTTTCAACAGAAGTTTATTCGAGCTGAGGTCGTGTCCTATGATCAACTTATTGAAGCTGGCTCTTTTGCTAAAGCGCGGGAAAAAGGCTGGGTTCGTACCGAAGGCAAGGAATATATCGTGCAGGATGGAGATGTGATAGAATTTTTAATATGATTAAAACTTTTTATTCAAAAGACTGGCCCTTCGACTCTGCTCAGGGTAAATCTGATTATGAGCTTCTTGATACAGGAGAGGGGGAAAAATTGGAGCGTTTTGGGGTGCATACTTTCGTGCGTCCTTATGAAGATGCAGTGTGGGTAAAAACTTTATCTAAAAAAGAATGGAGTGAGGTTGATGGTAAATTCTGGAGTTCGAAAAAGGGAGCAAAAGCTGGCTGGAAAATAGAAAAAAAGTTTGCTGACAAGTGGCCTATGGAATATAAGGGTATAAAATTTATGGCCTCACCCACACCCTTTCGTCACTTGAGTTTTTTTCCAGAGCAGGCGAGTCACTGGACTTTTATAGAAGAAAAAATTAAAGAAGTATTTTCCCCTTCTCCCGGAGAAGGGGAAAAGAGAAAAATTAAGTTTTTAAATTTATTTGGTTATACTGGAGTGGCGAGCTTGTTTGCACTGCGTGCTGGGGCAGAAGTGACACATCTAGATGCTTCAAAACAATCTTTAAAATTAGCAAAAGAAAATCAAGAAATTAATACTGAGCTAGCCGAAATGCCAATGCGTGTGATAGAAGACGATGTTTTAAAATTTTTAGAACGGGAAGAAAAAAGAGGCAATAAATATGATGCAATTATCATGGACCCACCAAAGTTTGGTCGGGGACCGAAAGGGGAAGTTTGGAAGATAGAAGAGATGTTGCCGAAGCTTCTTTCTGCTGTGTGTAAAGTTCTAAGCGATAAACCTCTTTTTGTCATTTTAACTTCTTATGCAATTGATTCTTCTTCGCTTTCTTTGGGCTATGCACTCTCTGATATGATGAAGGATTTTAAAGGAGAAATAGAGCGAGGAGAGCTTTGTGTCTTAGAAAAGTCCAATGGACGCATAATTCCTCTTGCCAATACTGCAGTTTGGAGTGTAGGAGGTGAACGCTAGAAAAATATTCACATTTTTGCTATAATTCATATTATGGAAACACAATCAAAAGTTTTGAAGTGGGCTCTTATTATTGGTATTATTATTGTTATTAATATGTTTTTTAACTACACTCTTTCTTTGGTTTATAAGAATCCTAAATATGAGGCTTTCTGTCCTACACAGCAAGTAAACGAATCTGTCGATACACAACAAGCTTGTCTAGATAAAGGTGGCCAGTGGAATGCAAACAATCAAGTTCCAGGGCCAAAAGGGGTTAGTACTGTAGTAAATGGTGTGGTTGTGCCTGCTGGTTATTGTAATCTACAATATACTTGTCAAAATAATTATAACGATGCGCAGAAAGTTTATGATAGGAATGTGTTTATTACATTGGTAATTCTTGGCGCTCTATGTGTTGCCCTCGGAAGTTTTCTTAAAAGCAATATTCTAATTGGCATCGCGCTTTCATTGGCTGGTGTTTTGTCTTTTATTATTGCTTCGATGAGGTATTGGACTTCCGCAGATGATTTAATTAAAGTTATTATTTTAGCGATAGCTTTAGGTATTCTATTTTGGGTGGCAGTAAAGAAATTTAAAAGCAATTAGCGTCGCGCTCTGGTCGCGTCCCAAAGGACTTACGCGACACGATTCCGCAGAATCGACGGTTGCGCGACACGATTTCGCTAAATCAAAATGAAAGCATACGACCATAAAAAAATTGAAAAGAAATGGCAAGGTATTTGGGAGAAAAAAGGAGTTTATCACGCAGACAATAAATCCAAAAAACCAAAATATTACAGCTTGATTGAATTTCCATATCCATCTGGGGATGGACTTCATGTTGGACATCCGAGACCATATATTGGAATGGATGTTATTTCTAGAAAGAGAAGATTGGAAGGATTTAATGTTTTGTATCCAATAGGTTGGGATGCTTTTGGTTTACCAACAGAGAATTATGCTATCAAAACAGGCAAAGACCCACGCGTGGTTACTAAAAAAAATAGTGATAATTATCGTCGCCAGATTAAATCTCTCGGTATTTCTTTTGATTGGTCTAGAGAGATAAACACGACTGACCCAAAGTATTACAAATGGACACAGTGGATATTTCTGCAGTTCTTGAAGAAAGGTTTGGCGTATAAAGCCAAGATGACTATCAACTGGTGTCCAAAAGATAAAATTGGTTTGGCCAATGAAGAAGTTGTCGGGGGTGCTTGTGAGCGTTGTGGCACTTTGGTGGAGAAACGTGAAAAAGAGCAATGGATGCTGGCCATTACTAAATACGCTGAAAGACTCGATAAAGATTTAGATGAAGTAGATTATTCGCCACAAATAAAATTAGCACAGAGAAACTGGATAGGGAGGAGTGAGGGAGCAGAGATTGAATTTAAAATAGTTTCCCCTACCCCTCGGGTAGGGGAAACTGTAAAAGTTTTCACTACTCGACCGGATACGATATTTGGGGCGACTTATGTAGTGCTTGCTCCAGAACATGCTTTAGTGCAAAGATTAAAGCCTCAAATAACAAATTGGGACGAAGTTCAGGGCTATATTCAAAAGGTTAAAAAAGAAACAGAAATAGAGCGCACTGCTGAAGATAAGATAAAAACTGGCGTGGAATTGAAAGGGGTCAAAGCAATTAATCCCGCAACTAAAGAGGAGATTCCTATTTGGATTGCGGATTATGTGTTGCCACATTACGGCACTGGGGCCATCATGGCTGTTCCTTCTGACGATGCACGAGATAAGGAGTTTGCAGAAAAATTTAAATTACCTATTATCGAAAATTATACAAAGGCAGGCTTTGAAGATTTTGGAAAAAAGATTACTAAATTTAAGCTTCGTGACTGGGTATTTTCTAGGCAGCGGTATTGGGGTGAACCGATACCGGTAATACATTGTGAAGATTGCGGAATAGTTCCGGTACCAGATAAAGATTTACCAGTAGAGCTTCCAAAGGTTAAAAATTACCAGCCGACGGATTCAGGAGAATCACCTTTAGCTAATATTTCAAAATGGGTCAATGTAAAATGCCCGAAATGTAAAGGTAAAGGAAAAAGGGAAACGGATACGATGCCGAACTGGGCAGGAAGTTCTTGGTATTATCTTCGTTATACAGATTCAAAAAATTCTAAAGAGTTTTCTTCAATGAAGAATCTTAAATATTGGACACCGGTGGATTGGTATAATGGCGGAAATGAACACACGACACTTCACCTTTTGTATTCACGTTTTTGGCATAAATTTTTGTATGATTTAAAGCTTGTACCTACGAGTGAACCATATAAAAAGCGAACTTCACATGGGATGATTTTAGGAGAAGGTGGAGTAAAGATGTCAAAATCGCTTGGTAATGTAATCAATCCTGACGAAATAGTTAAAACTTATGGGGCAGATACACTACGTGTCTATGAGATGTTTGTGGGGCCCTTTAATCAGTCTGTGGCTTGGTCCACAGAGAGCATCATAGGTTCACGAAGATTTATAGAGCGTGTGTGGAATTTACAGTATAAAATACAAAAAAATAAAAAATATGATGAATTTGAGATTGAGAAAACGATAAAAAAAGTTACAGAAGATATAGAGGAAATGAAATTTAATACAGCCATTTCTACCCTTATGATTTTTATTAATGAAGTCGGAAAGCTCGAATTTATTTCACAAGGCGTCTATGAGAAATTTTTGCAAATTCTTTCTCCATTTGCGCCACATGTGACAGAAGAGTTGTGGAGTAATTTAGGAGAGAAGAAGTCCATCAATCTTTCTATTTGGCCAAAGTGGGATGAGAATTTAATTAAAGACGAAGAAATAAAAATTGTAATACAAGTAAATGGCAAAGTCAGAGCAGAAATGATGATAAATCTAGCAGACGATGAGGAAAATATAAAGAAGCAAGCCGTCTCAAATGAAATTATTTTAAAACACATAGATAACAAAGAAATTAAAAAAATAATTTATGTTAAAAACAGGCTTATAAATATAG
>JBAXTS010000016.1:0-13958 GCA_037130055.1 bacterium
CAAAAGCTTTTTTGAAAACGTCCAATATGCCTTGTAACTTTATTGCATCTTTGTCTCCACGTTTTACATCTTTCCCAATTGTTTGGCTACGCTTGTCGACTGTCTGCATGTCAGCAAGAATTAATTCCATATTTATAATTTCAATATCACGAAGCGGGTCAACTGTTCCTTCCACGTGTATGAGTTCACCATTTTCATAAATACGTACTACTTCAGCGATAGCATCTGTCTCACGAATGTGTGAAAGGAAAGCGTTTCCAAGTCCTTCACCGGCTGATGCCCCTTTTACAAGACCAGCGATGTCTACGAATTCAACAATAGCCGGAACTAATTTTTTTGAACCAGAAATTTTTGAAAGCACTTCAAGTCTTTCGTCAGGAACTGGGACAATACCCACAGACGGATCAATGGTACAGAATGGATAATTATCCGCTGGAACTGATTTTTTTGTAAGCGCATTAAAAAGCGTTGATTTCCCAACGTTTGGTAGCCCGACAATTCCGATGGCTAGTTTTGTACTCGACATAGTTTTGATACTCAAGAGGTATATACCCCGATACGATTAATTCATTTTTATTAGTTTCGACCTTTTCTACAATGTTCCTTATTATCTCCTGTTTTAGCTTAAAATCCAAATTTTTCAATCCGACCACAGCTTTTTGTGCAAACTTCTCTATTTCTTCTTGTTTAGGAATAGGAAGGTTCTCTTTATGACTCTGCTCACTCTTTGCGGAGAGTAGTTGTTTTTCTAACACAGAGATTCTTTCTTTTAGTGGTGTAGAGTATTCACTTAATTGTTCAAGAGAGATCACATTCACCCCGTACGCTTTCACATATTTATCTAACTGTTCTTTAAGCTTTCCAATTTCATTTTTAGTAGCTGAGACATCGATCGTTGTATGTTGCACACCATCCTTCTTACTTTCCAACCATCTTTCAACTTGTTTCTTGAGAAGTTCCGGAGAGCACATTAAAACAGAAACCTTTTTCCAAACTAAATTATCAGCAATCCTTGCGTTAATACCACGCTCGAAACATGAGCGAGGTAATGGGAAATTGTAAACACGGTTACTACAGCGGTAATATAAATGTTTACCTTGCTGTGGACCCTCTCCGGTTCTTCTTGTTCCACATGAACACCAAATCTTACCAGACAATAGATACTGATTCTTAGTATTACGCACCGAAGCATCAAAGTTATTCTTCATCCTCTGCCCTGCACGGTCAAACAAATCTTTATCTATAATCTTAGGTGTCTCAATTTTAATCCACTCAGATTCTGGCTTACTTCTTCTGCTCGTCTTCTTTATCTTTTTGTACTTCTGATCCTTTAATGGATTCTCTGGGACCACAGCATATGAAGCACCATAGTGAGCCTCTCCTATATAGGTGGGGTTCCTCAAAAGTTTACTAAGAGTACTTGTATTCCAAACACCCCTTTTACTCTTGCGTGGCATTATCGCTAACTCTTGAAGTCTTTTTACCACACTCCTTAATGTTAAACCTTCGTCTGCCACCCACTTAAAGATATCTCTCACAACACTTGCTTCAAGCTCATTAATTTCATAATAACCTTGCCTTTCTGCTGTTCTTACAATAAATGTATAACCATAAGGTGCCTCACTTGCTATAATATGCCCCTCCTTTGCTTTACGTACCTTACCCAATCGAAATCTCTCCTTAATTTTCATTCTTTCATACTCAGCAAAAACACCTCTCATTTTTGACATAACCTTATCTTCATCTGTCTTTGCCTGTGGCACAGTAACATAAAGAATATCAATTCCTATCTCGTGTAATTCTTCAGTCACAACTTCTTGCCACGCTGACCTTCTGGCTAATCTGTCAGGGTCATAAATAAGTACGGCATCCCATTTCTTATTCTTTGCTTCCACACGTAATCTATCAAGTTCAGGTCTTTCAAGACTATCACCACTCCAACCTTCGTCGAGATAATATTCCACAATAATGTAACCATTTTCCTTGGCGTATTCCTTAACGGCAGAAAGTTGTGTTTCAATAGTTCCTTCGTTTTCTTGATTTGAAGTAGAAACTCTTCCATACACGGCAACCAATTTATTCTGTTTTTGTAATGTATCTATCATGATATTAATTCTTACTGAGATGTTTCTTCAAGAAATGTTCTACCTCTGTCTTCCTTATACGCCACAGAGCTGTTTTGCCTGTTCCAAGCTTATAACCCTTCAACGCACCACTCTGAATCCATCGATCGACAGTTCTTTCGTGAACCCTTAGATATTCAGCAACCTCTTTTCTTGTGTAGAAATCCATACAATCATTCTACTCCTAGTTGTACATTGTTGTCAACAATTTCTTGATTAAGAATTTCATTGAAAAGAACATCAAATGCCCTATTAATTTTCTCTTGTGAATCGGAAATATCACAAAAAGCATATGATACTTTAATATCATTTTTACTTTTTGAAACAGGACAATCCTTGCAAACTACGTCACAAGAATCACTGTGTACGATAGAGTCTCCGTTCTTCACCTTATTTTATTTAGAAGACATTATCGTCAATACCGTCGACCTTCATTTTTGGAAGAATTGAGTTGCCTGCTATCCTTCTTAAGATAACCCTACGCTTTTTACCTCTTGTACAAATAAGTAAGATACCAGATGCTTTAAGATTAACTGAGACCTCGTTCAGCTTTCGCATAAGAGCATTTGAGCCTTTAGGCCAGTTTTTCTCGTAAGAATCTATAGTGTCAATTTCAGACGATGTATTTGCATACAAGTTAAGATCGCGCAGTAAATGTGAAGCAGTTCCCTCCCAGTCCCCTTTTTCTTCGATAAATGATATGAGCACTGAAGCAACCACGTTCTCATTGAGCGCTGTTTCAGTCTGGTCATCTATATTAGACTGGTATGCTTCTAAGAAATCTTCCTTTGTAAACCCAAGAGCCTCAGAAATTGCACAACCCCACTCCGAAAAATCAGCCATGCGAGGTAACTTAACATTAGTTAAACTGAGGTTAGATTTTATGTTTAATGTCTTTACTAGCACATCAAAAACACCACCTATAATGAGCGGAAGATCTTCCTGAAAACTATCTTTGATTTCTTTTTCAGTTTTCCTATTTGAAGGGTCTATTCTCTCCAGTTCTATAAGAAGACTTCTTTCCAGTAAATCTGGACGTGTCGCGACCAAGTTTATACCATTAATTGCCATACATCTTTTGAAGTTGTATATAATATCCCCATCGTCACTATAAAGCTCCCTCTTGATAAAACCACTACCAGTTGAAGCTTTACACAAAATATCTGAAGTGGTATCAGATATGAAAGAAACATTATCGAAGAAGATAAAAGCATTGTGGTCTAATGCCTGTATTAATTCTTTATGATTCTCAGTAAGACTAACGACCTCCATAAAGGAAGGGTCAATAATCTGTTTTACCATCTTTGCTAGTGTTGATTTTGCTGAACCTTGAGAACCAAAAATAATAAGGATCACATGTGCAAAATCTGGGATAAAACAACTCACAATATAGACTAACAACAATAATGTGTGTTGCTGGTTCGTAATGTTAACATATTTCAAAATGAGTTTTATATCCCCTTTAGAATCTGGAGCAACCTGTGGTGAATGGTGAGGGAAACGTCTAAAAAGAGTCGGAGGTTTATTAATAACTTCCCACCCATTTTTATTTATTTTTACCGCTTGCCGTTTATCATTTGTTAAGTCATACCAAAAATCATTATCCTTACAAGCGAACCGGTTATTAAGGGTATGTTTAACACCATTGAATCGCGCTTTGCTTTCAAGTATTCCAATAGCACTCTTAATTGACTCAGCGTTTGGCACCCTTTGTGTTGTCTCCCAGTATTTACCCACTAACCAATTTTTTATATCCTTAGCTTTTTGATTACAAGGCCAAATCTCTATATGATCATCAATTTCTAATGAAATATAAGGATTGTTTCTCTCGTCATGAAATAATAGGATGCTTTTATTTTTTTCGATAATATCAAGAAAAACATCTGCCTGAGTTTCTTTTTGCTTGTCATTATTATGCGTTTGGTATATTTCTTTAGAATCAATTGCATTAGCTATTGTCCTAGTAACATAGTCTCTCCGCTGCTGAGTTTTCTCTCGTTGACCTAATGGAGAAGATAACCATATGCGCTCAATCTGTTCTTCATTATTACCTGTCCAAAATGCAAGATGAGAACACAGTGCCATATCAGCACCTGAATCATCTCCGTTATATTTCGAAATATCTCCATCATAAAGTTTTTTAATAGCAGAACCATTCTTTGATGAAAACATTTTCTTTAATAGCTTATCATCAGATAATAAGCTGACTGTGTTTACATCATTCTTCTTAGTGATCGTTTTTGCTTTTTTACCCCACGGGTATCCAATAATAGAAAGAACATCTACAACCTCTTCCGTTGTTTCAAAAACCCTAATCTGTTTTGGTTTTTGATGATAAGAATTACCTGTAACCGTGAAATATCTACCCTTTGTGTAGTATTCAAACGGAATCTTTTTATTTGCAACTGGAAAGAATGGTTGAGCTGTTCCAAAATACACATGTAAACCAGTACCAGAAGGAGATATTTCCGTATATGTATTTACTTGTTCCAAAAACTTAATAATTGTTTCTCTTTGAGGGTGGATAATTTCTCCATCAACCAAAACATGATCGATATCTACACCACCAAACATACCATCACAAAAAACGATACCAAGACCATCAAATCCGTTCGACCCGTTGTCTAACTCTGTAGAAACTTTTTCGTATGTCGACCAAGTTGACGGATCTGTTGTATCTGCCTTGAAACCGTTCGGATGATAAGGGACTTTAGTCATTCTTCCGTTTATTAATTCATGTCTAAATTCCAGCCATCGTGATTCTGATCCGAATCTTACAACCAAAGGATTGCTTGTAATTTCATTTGTATTTGTTGATTTCATATATGCTGTTTACTGATACTCGTGTTGGCTCTGGAAGTAAACAGCATGTGTTATCCAGAACCAGCACGAAAAGCTAACGTTAATAATCAGCACAAGGTGTCTTTATATAAAAAGAAAAACACCCTTGCTGGGTGCTTTCTCGAGGTTTTATTCTGATATTGATTTTTGAAACATCACCAAAACTACACAAACGAAAAAGCATAAACTTACTGCACACGGTATAAAAGCTGTCGAGCTTATTCGTTTTGTTGGTGGTCTACCACCATTGACATAGAGTTGAGTGACGGATCATCGTCGAATTTTGAGTTGGTGACATTAAATACCAAAGAACTAAGCACACGGTAGCATGTTTATTTCTTTAATACCATAGCGACAGCGACAGTAAAGTTAGATAAATGCTTGCAATATATAGCCAAAAAAAAGAAATTTCTTTTCCTTGATTTTAGGAGTACATTTGAAATCTCTCGTGTGTTTTTGAAATAACATCAAGAGCATGTAAAAGAGTTCTGTTGTCCATCTTACTCAAGTCTCGTGCTTGAAGTTCAAACAATATCTGCATTGATACGTTCTCCATTTCTCCTGCTATTTGTGATACAGCCAACTTAAAACCAAGTTTGTTCTCTATTAAGAAAGGTACACGGGCAGTGCTTGTGGCAAACCCCGCATCTATTGCAGCTCTATATTTTGTTTTCGATTCATTCATGATGCTGTAGGCATATTTCATCTGGCGTATGGAGGGGGTCTTTTTCATAATTATTTACTGGAAAATCATAACAAAATCACTGCATACATTATGCGATAAATTCGCATTATTATCAATTAAACTTATTTTTATAATTAGAATTTTGATGTCTATGAACAGCATCAATAAGACACACAAGCGCATGTAGTTCCTCATATGCTTTAGAACTACTAATATCCTTACCGTATTCTTCTCTGTATATTCTCTGGTATTCTTCAATTTTCTCTGGCTCAATTTTCATTTTTTATTTTATTACTTTGTTCAACTTTCAATTTTAGTCCTTCAGCTAATACTGTTAAGAAAAATAATCCAAGATGCTCAAATTCTTCATCAGTTAAATCGTTTCCAAAATCTGCTCCATAAGATTTTCTTAGTGCAATTTTAAGATCTTCTAATGCTTTTGCAGATAATTCTTTCATAACTAATCATACATAATATAAGGATTCATATCAGAAGGACTCTTCCAATCTATATCATACTTTTCTTTAAGAATTTGTTTCTGTCTTCCCCACAATACGTGACAATACCCCATACCCTCTGGGAACTTTTCTTCCTTCAATTGCTGTTCTGCTTCTTTTTGAGCTTGACGTATTATCTTGCCAATCACCGGATCACGTTCTTGAGGGTCTATTTCTTGGGACATAAGCTATTCTTTACTTGTATCAGAAATCTCGGCAAATTTTGCTGCCATTGTAGGGTTCCCACGAGTTAATCTTTTAATTGTAAGATCTTCTGCTTTGTTGTTAGCTAGTCGAAGATTATTCTCAGAGGCTAGAAGATTTGCTTTTGTTTTCTCAAGGTGTTCAATAGTTTTATCAATTTCAGAAATAGCAGTCGCAAACTTCTGACTTGCGAGATCATAATTGCGAGCAAAGCCTTCTTTGAAGGTGTTAAGATTTTCTTCAAAATTTGTAATATCAATATTTTGATTCCTTACCAGTGCCAACTCCGCCTTATACTTAAGTGAATTCATAGCTGCATTACGTAATAATGTTATTATCGGAATAAAAAACTGAGGTCGGATTACATACATTTTTGGATGCTTATGAAAAACATCAACAATACCTGTGTTATATAATTCATTATCAGACTCTAACAAAGTAACAAGGACTGCGTACTCACATTTCTTCTCTGTCCGATCCTTATCAAGTTCTCGTAAAAAATCTTCATTCTTTTTCTTGTTAGCTGTGTCATCTCCCTCATTCTTCATTTCGAACATTATAGAAACAATCTCATTACCTGCTTCATCGGTCTCGCGATAAATATAGTCACCTTTACTACCGGTTTTTGAATCGTTATCTTTTTCAAAATATGCATTCTGAAAGCCAGTAGCACGAAGCTTATTGAATTCGGTTTCACAGTGCTGTTCAAGTGTCTCCCCTAGCATTTTTGTTGAGAGCTTTAACTTCATATCTTTACGAAGAGTAATCTCCTCATCTTTCATCTTAATAATGTCATCCTTGGTCTTCAGTTCTGTAGCATATCTCTCCTTAAGAGATGTCTCCAATAACTGCTTCTCTGCTTCTTTGCTTTTTAGTTCTCCGGCAAGCTCATCCCTCTCCTTTTCAATTTTATTTACCGCCTCAGTAACAGCAAGTTTTTTCTCAAGTTCTATCGTGTCAATTTTAGACCGTAACTCTATAAGTTCTTTTTCTTTCCTTGCTAAATCTGCTTGAGTAGAGTTTCTAATATTTGCCTCTGCAAGTTTAATTGCGCTTTCTTGCACTTTTTCTGCTGCAACTAATCGTTCATGCAATTCCTTCTCAAACTGGTCGTCTCTTACTTGTTTGAGAATATCAGCAAAACCAGCTTCATCAACTTTGAATGTTTTCTTGCAATGTGGGCAAATGATATCTTTCATGTTATTTAATTACTACTTATAATTTTACTTAATAAGATCCACAAACCTAATTATCTTATTCTCATTCCAATCCATAATCTTCACATACTTACCATTATGTTTATTTGGTCGATTATATTTACAACCTTCACATTCATGTTTTTCAAGAGTATCGGGCGTAACCCAAAATAGAGTGGTCTCCCCCGGAATAACTTTGGTTTCATGTCGACAACTCATCGGTACAACACATCGCAATCCGTCCATTTGAAATATATTCCAACCTATTATTTCAGTAAATTCTTCTTGTATCTTAGTAGGTGGTCGTTGACCAAATTTATCTCTGTAGAAATCAATAAATGTGTACAGTAAATTCTCTCGAGCAAGAAGCACATTATCACCCTGCCATTCATAGCCATAACTTGCTTTGAAAGCTTCCTTCGCCCAAAATATCCATTCTTTTTTGTCACTACAAAATTTTGATACTACATGTAATTTTTTATCTAAAAAACCAACACGATGTTCTAATGTGATGAGCTTACGAGTATGTGCAGTTGGATTATAACGACTCACAATAAATGGTGCTTCTCCGCATGTAATTTCTAATTTAATCTCACGAATATACTCCTGCCAATTATTTTTATGTGGTTGACTTTCCCCAACAAATCTATTTATTTCATCAACGATTTTTAATGATGTAAAAACTTCTGCTTTATCTCTAGTGCGACGACGTTGCTCTTCCAGACTCTTGGATGCCCGTGGCTGTATTAATAAACCATATTCACCTGTCACTAATTCTGGTGCAATGTGTTTTTTTGGTGCAAATTCTTTTCCAAGTTTTTCGTATGAATCAGTTGCCCAGATAATATTCCTTTTTGTCGTGTGATCAAAAAGTAAAATATCAAGTAAAACACCTACTTTACGCAATGTGTTTTCTAGTATATCGATATTAGACTTACTTGTATCCATAATCAATTTCATTTACTTGATTAATTAGACAAGATTAGATTCATTTTTTATTGTTACAGAAGACTCAATATGTTTTATAAGCTTGTCACTAAATTTATATTGCTTATAAAACCACTGATCAGAAAACAATTTACCGTCTAAGTCTTTAATAAACAATGTATAGTCTGGAATATTATCAAATCCTCTTACATATAAATCCTTTTGCGTTATAGACATCAAGAATCTCGCTGTCTTTGTCATAAACAAACTTTTTATAAGATTTAAGTCGTGCTCATTATCATTTTCAGGTAGTATAAAAAGAACATCACCACTTGCTATGACTTTCTTATCTACTATAACCGGAAGATTATTAAATATATTTCCACTTCCTCCAACAATAGAGTGACCTTTCTTGTCGAGCATGACCTTTCGAGTGCTGATAATATTTTTTGGAATATCATTTAGTATCTCTTCATCTATAAAATGCCAGCTAAATCTCGTCCCTTTTCCAGAACCACTATTGGCCCAAATTTTAATTGGTTTAGATAAACCTTTTGGTGATTTTTGTAACTTATTAATATGTTCAGTTTTACTATATCCAAATTCACCACCCCCAAGACTACCAATATTTCCAACTACTCTCCCTAAAATAGTTTTATTGGTAGCAAGCATCGAGTTAAAAATATTCAAAATTTCTTCTTCAAAAACATTTGAGAAAAATCTTTTATTTTTATCGTAATAACCATATGGTTTACCTTCAATTAAGTATTTAACCCCACCTTTATAATTTTTTTGAAATACCGTGATACTGACACCTCCATCAATTGATACTGACGGAAATAATTTTGTAGCATCAGGATAGTAATCAAACATTCTTAATCCTGAATCAATTATTTCATCGCGGACTTTAGCCATTTGTTTTTTAGGAATAACCCATCTTCCTGGATGAATAGTAGCAACATTATCTGAAATCTGATTAGCAAAAAAAACAAAATACTGCCAAATATCAATATTTTTTGTACCACCTTTTTGTTCTTGATATGGTGGATTCCCCACTACTGCTGTGAATTTCATATTTTTATCCTTTATGTTAAATGTTTCTAATAATTCTGTTCTTACGTCATAATCCTTATAACTATCTTTCTGCTGAAGTTTTCCTACTAAATCTTTGATATAAATAATGTTCGTCTTCGCCCCACTATATCCAGCAAGCGTACGCCGTGATATTGTCACAGCCATAGGACTTTTACAGAGTACATAAATATTATTCGCCAGCACCTTTTTCCAAATCTGGTCTGACACCTGATCTTCTGCCTTTTTATTTTTTATAAACTGCCTTGAGTATATATTATAAGCTGCAAGGAGAGGATAAAGACCGGATTTTGAGTTTATCTCTAGTATTTTAGTATCCTCCCCCTTCCATATACTTGTATCAACATCTTTACTTACCCACACAGGTTTACCAGCTTTATCCATCACCCCACTACTAAAGTCATGGCCACCAAAAGCTTTAGTAATGTGCATATTTACGACTTTCCATGGAGTGAGCACTGTTTCCTTGTCTGGGTTCTTAAATGTACTAAAAATTTCAACGATTGCTTGTATACGCTCTGTTGGTAAAAGATCGTCACAGTCAAAAGCTTTAGCTCGAATACTGTGTGCAACCCCACGGAATACTTCTTCGTCGTAATACTTTATAAAATCTCTAAACTGTTGCTTAGATAATCCAGTTGGCATAAATTCTTGCCATGACTCATCATCAATAATTTCAATAAATTTTCGTAACGTAATATCCTCTTGAATTGAAACATTTGCACCATAAACAAGCATTGGCATTCGTATACTTACTGCTCGTAAAATATCTATAGCAGTTTGCTTTTGTCTACGAGCCTCTTGTAGTTTTTTTAACGCCTCTTTTTCTTCTTCGGATAATTCTTCTTTTTGCCTCTTCTTACGCTCAGCATCTTCTGCTTTTTTTGTTTGCAAGTCAGTCAAACCAAGATTATTAATTTCAATTTCATTTATTCTTTCATTAGCAGATTTACCAACAATAGACTTGAGTTTATTAAAATTAGCAATATCTAATTCATTAAGTTGCAACAATTCATCATTATAGAGTTTTGGGTCATCAAAACCATTTCGACTCACACGCTCGATGATTGCTTTCTTTAATTGGACTAACATCGCCCCTACATCATACGGTTTCATTTTTCCACCTTCTGCAGCAAGAATTGGACAAAAGTTAAGGAATTGTTTCATTGCTTCCTTTTGTTCTGGTGAATTAGTTTTCCCTGATTTATGATTAAGCTCTATAGCTTCTGCAACGAGTTTCAGTGTACGGTCTGGAGCAAAATCAAATACGTACCCTTGGGTTTTTAATTTCCCATCTATCTCTGCAGGAGTTTGACATCGAAAAGCTGTTTGCAGGTATGTCGTTGCAGAACTTGTATCAGACATCATAAATACCGCTGTCCACTCAGGTATTGAAGCACCCGTTGTAAGACGCTGACCAGTTAAAGTTATGGTGTAGTCATGATTTTTTATTGCCTTCATAACCCTATCTTTTGCATCTTTATCCTCTTCATCATCACGACTATTACCAGAAATATTAACAATACCAAACTCATTAGAACCAAAAACCGGATGATCTTTTAATAATCTTTCCATCGCCTCAATTACTTTCACTCGATTAGGGAGGAGCCACAGAGAATGTTTATTATAATTACGATACTCTTTTGTTGCATATGGAAATTTTGTATGAAGCTTATCATCAACAAGAAGATTCAAGAATTTTTTTACCATTGCTTCATGCACAAACTCAGCAATATCATCCCCTTGTTCGTCTTTGTGTACACGAAAAAATTCATGAAACTTAAATGCCCCGTCTAGCGAATCATGAAAATTACCACCTAAACTACCAATATGACTCTTAAATGTATCTATGTCATACGTAAAAATACTAAGAGATGGTAATTTGGCATATGGATTCGGTTCTCCTGAATGACGCTCGTCCCAAGTAAGTTTCGCTTCTTGTTCCATTACATAATCCCATGTATAGATATCTTCCTCATCATGTTTATGTAAAATATTAAATGGAGTACCAGAAAGTTGTAATGTAAAATTAGTTGGTATTTTTGAAAAAGTAATGTCACCTAAACTACTTTGTGTTCCTTCGTGAGCCTCATCAATAATTAACATATCCCAAGTAGTATCAAAAACTTCATCGTTTTTATCAAACCCTCTAGCACGTGACCCAGAAGACTCATCTTCTACAACTCGCTTTGATAAACGTAAATCTTGTAATGACGCAAAATATATAAACGGCTTTTTACCTTTTACAAGTTTACTTACTTCTAAACCTTCTGTTTTTGAAGCGTACTCATAATTTGACCCAGCAAATACCTTATTAAAATCATCATACCAATCAACGCTTACACTGGGACGATGAGTAACAATAAGCACTTTCTTCATTTCATTTTCTTTAGCAACCTGCATAGCGGCCGAGGTTTTACCGAAACGCATTTTTGCATTCCATAAAAAATGTTTACGATTTCTTTTAATTGCTTTTGTGGTTTTATCTATTGCTTCACGCTGGTTAGGACGGAATAAAAACGTAGAGACCGGTGTTATTTTTTTTTCTTCGGTTGTTAAAGCCTTCCTGTCTTCTTTTACAGCTTCTATTGCTTTTATTGCCACTTCTAAAGTAATCTCAAACCACTCTGAGTGTGAATTTTTTACACTTTCTGCTTTGCGTTCATAACCAGAACGCTTAAGGACTTCATGAACATCATGATCAGAAAAATATTTATTATCGTTTGTAATTGCTAGTTCTGTATGTTCAAGCGTATATGGTATATCTGCTGTTTTTGTTTGTTGATGTATACGCTCACGAGCGGCTGATTTTATTTCATCCTGTGACGGGCTAGAAGAATTTACAGTAGCACTACCAATTTTTAGACGACCCTTATGCCTCTCGTCTGGAATAGAATAAATATAAATTATGCCGTAGGAAAAAGTTTCTTTTATATTTTGAAATTCATTATTTTCTTGAATATTTTTAGACATAATTTTATTCACTTTAACGTTAAGTCTATCACTAATTTGACATAAAAAGAATTTGACAGAAGTTCTTCTTTTTCATGCTTATAATAAGTAAAAATTTTTGTCTTCCTTTAACATAGTGTCCATAATTTTTTGAATTGTAGACTTGTACTCATCCTTAATATCTTCTTCACAAAAGGCTCGCATTACATACTCCCTCGCTTTTGTGTCAGAGTCAACCCAAGTACCATACTGATATATCCAAACCCAAAAAACAGTCTTAGGGTTATCTACAAAAACAATATCAGCTTGAATTCCTCCGTAATCATTGTCTAATGCTTTCACAACAACAAACTTACCTTTATAAATATCTTTATCAAAATTTTTAAGCCCACATTTCATATCGATATCTGTCTCGTTAGTAAAAGCGCTACCTTCTACTCCTTTGTTTGTTCCATCTAGGTAGCCATTCAAAGCAACACGAATATGGTGTATATAAGGACTTTCATAAATTTGATCAAATGTCGGAGTCTTACCAATTCTTGGAGGTTGTTTTGCTTCCATTTCTTTAATGTACTCAACCATCTGCTCAGCCGACATTTCTTTATCTTTATGAGAGAAAAAATAAAAAGCTCCAAGTATAAAAGAGGTTATCAAAATTATTACTATCCAAATTTTTCGTTTTTTACTTAGATTTTTAATATTCATCCCTTTATATTCTACTCCTTCAAGAGAAAATAGTATACTTAAAAGTATGGCAACAAAATATGAAACAATTACGATAAGTAAAGTAATTACTCTCCGTGAAAGTGAGGTTGTGCTTTTTGATTGTAACTGCCATCTCTATGCTGAAGTTATCGAAATGCTTATGCTTGCAATTAAATGTGATTTAACTACAGCAGTGCGCTACACAGAAACAGCACAGCAGTTTGGTCAGGTTTCAGTATTTCGTGGAATGAAGGAAGACTGTGAGAAAGTTGCTAGCATACTAAGTAGTACAGGATTAGATGTAAGCGTTGCTTAAAATGTGACACTTTTATTAAGGTACCGGTACTTATTTTGAAAAACAACCCCCACCCCATCCGATAGGGGTAACCCCCTCGATGAATTCGTGACCTACAAATATGGAGCTTCGCACTGCTAATGGCGCAACAAAAATAGAAAACACCGTTAGCATGACGATACTGACGGTGTTTTCTTGATAATTATTATCTCACTCACCCCATTGCACAAGGACTGCTACGCAGACAATAATGAGCCGGAGCTACGAAACATAGGTCTCGTCTACTTCTCGTAGCCAAAGAGCGCTTTTGGGGCTGGTAGCTTGATTCTAAACACATAGGGGATACCTAGTTGGCTACCACTATGTTGGGTTGTGTTCCCGCCATGCCGATAGATAAAGACATAATGTTTTACATTCTAACACAAAATTGGAAAAATTTTA
>JBAXTS010000017.1:0-13437 GCA_037130055.1 bacterium
CTATATATCCATGTAATTTTTCTATATCTTTTTCTTTATACACCTGAGCAACTAAACCTACACCTTTGTGTGTGTGAAGAAATTTCCCATCGTTTGTTGTTATACCAGAAGCCTCCTGCCCCCTGTGTTGCAAAGCGAATAAAGCAAAAAATGCGAGTCTCGATACTGGCAATTTTTTCCCGTATATTCCTACGATTCCACATTTCTCTTTAATTTCTTCCATTCTATTTTCCGCCAAAGGCGGATCCGCCTTTGGCGGAAAAATAATTAATTGCGTTTATAAAAATCTGTAATCCCGCCCCCTCATCTGGAACTTTTTTATTGTTTTGCCACATTGGATTTTGGTGAGAAAACATTGCTCTCTCTGGGTGAGGCATTAGTCCCAGAACTCTACCATTATACGTGCTTACACCTGCAATGTCATGCATTGCACCATTTGGGTTTTTCTCAAGAGCTTGAAATTTGCAAATCTCCCCTTTTACATAAACCAAGGCAATTTGTTTGTTTTTGAGCATTTTTTTGTACTCATCTGGAGCTATTGTAAAATTTCCTTCTCCGTGAGCAATGGGCACAGATAATTTTTTAATACCCTTAAGCCACGGGCTGTTGTTTTTGATTTCTAGGTCAACCCAACGGTCGAGATACATACCATTTTTATTGTGAGCAAGCCCTCCAGGAAGAATTCCTAAATTTGTCATTATTTGGAATCCATTACAGATACCAATAGCTAGGGTGTCACGGGATAAAAATTCAGCAAGTTCTTTTTTAAGATGGTTTATAAATTTATTTGCAAAAGCCTTTCCACTCCCTGTGTCATCACCATAAGAAAATCCTCCCGGAAACGCGAGTATTTGATAATTGGATAAAATTTTTGGATTTTTGATTAAGTCATTTATGTGCACAATGTCAGCCATGCCTCCAGCCAATTCAAAAGCATATTTTGTTTCTTCTTCACAGTTTAGCCCATATCCCGACAATACTATGACTCTTGGCTTGCACTCTTCTTGTCGAATGTGTTTTATATTTTTCATTGCATTTTTTTTGAAAAGTTATGGTAAAGAGTGTGTAATTTCTTTACACTTATTTCAACGATTTTTGTCTTGTTGGATATTATAAACTTTCCATTATTTGTAGTTTTGCCTAAGTTAATATATGAAATCTCTTTCATTATTTTTTCAAATGTAGGAGAATTTTTTGGTGATACTGATACAAGTATTCTTCCCTGACTTTCAGAAAATAATTTTGCGTCGGTTGAACTTGTGCTACCCGGAAGATTTTTTATTGAAATTTGACATCCAAGCATTCCTCCAAGGCTCGCTTTTGCAAGGGCTATTCCTAGGCCACCGGAAGATACAGAAAGTGCAGACGAAATTAATTCATTTTGAATTGCTTTTTCCAATACCAGATATGTTTTTAAATTTTTATTGAGGTTAACTTTTGGTACGTTGTTCCCGACGAAGCCGAGCATTTTATAATATTCTCCACCGCCAAGTTCATCGTGTGTTTCTCCGAGTAAATAAATATTATCACCAATATTTTTAAATTCAGGAGACACAGACTTGTGTAAATCAGGCATTATACTTATTGCAGAAATTAGAAGGGTTGGAGGAACAGAAATAGCGACAGGATTACCCTTTTCGTCAAAACCTCTGAAATCATTAAACATACTGTCTTTTCCTGAAATAAACGGTGTTCCATACCCCACAGAGTACTCGTAACAGGCTTTTAATGAGTCCACAAGCTCCCTCAGGCGTGTTTTATCATAGGAAGAGCACCAACAGAAGTTGTCTAAAATAGCGAGCTTTTTAAGCGTTCCGCCGGCACATACAGTATTTCTGATTACTGTATCAATTGCTCCTGCTGCCATATGATAAGTACTTATATCCCCATATGAGGGATATAGAGCAGAAGACAAAACAACTCCTTTGTCTGAACTCAAAACTGGTTTAAAAACTTGAGCATCGGTGTTAATTCTTCCCATGCCAGAAAGAGGTTTGAGAACTGAAGATGCTTGAACTTCATGATCATATTGTTGCGAAATGAAAGAAAACCCACTTATATTTTTTTGTTTGAGCAAGTTTTCTAATAGTTTTGTGTATGATTTATTTTTTTTTAATATGGGTTCGTAATGTTCACGAACGGGAGGAGATGTTTCTAAGATATGCTTTGGTAAACCATCGTGAAGAAAATCCATTCTTATATTCATTATTTCTTTGCCATTAAATGTGACAACACACTTAGGTCTATTAGTAAATTTTCCAATAACCATCGCTTCCACTCCCCGGGATACCATTAATTTTTGGAAAGTATTCCATTTTGCTGGTGGAATAGAAAGTGTCATACGTTCTTGTGATTCAGAAATCCAAATTTCCCATGGTCGAAGACCTGGATATTTTAATGGTACTTTTTCAAGTGTTACTTCTGCACCGCCACATTCCTTTGCCATTTCTGCTACTGAACAAGAAATACCTCCAGCTCCATCATCTGTGATGCTATTGTATAAATTCATATCACGAGCTTCTTTAATTATTGCATCACTAAGTTTCTTTTGAGTTATTGGGTCACCTATCTGAACTGCAGTAGCAGGAGAATTAGAATCCATTGCCACAGAAGAAAAAGTAGCACCATGAATACCATCTAGTCCAACTCTTCCACCGACAACAACTATGAAGTCTCCCGCTTTTGCAGATTTTAGGTGAGATTGCTTATTGTTTACTATTCTTGGAATTAACCCTACTGTTCCGGCGAAGACAAGTGGCTTGGCCCTATAACGGTCGTCGAATTTTACAAAACCAGAAAGTGTTGGGATACCAGAGCAATTTCCACCGACATTTATTCCTTTTATTACTCCGTCCATTATTCGTCTAGGAGAAAGCATCTCTTGGTTTAGAGTTTTGTCTTTAAAGAATTTTTTTTTATCTTGAGGATTTCCAAAACAAAAGCCATATACATTGGCTACAGGCTTTGCTCCCATTCCAAAACCGATAATGTCTCTGTTTACTCCAACAATACCAGTGATAGCACCGCCAAATGGGTCTAGCGCAGAAGGGCTATTGTGTGTTTCAACTTTGTGGGCAATTAAATAATCATCATCAAAAATAATTCCTCCAGCATTGTCGGAGAAAACAGAAACACAAAAATCTTTTTTACCCATTTTTTTTCTGATTACATTTGTTGCACCTTTTATATATGTTTTATATAGTCCATCCTTTATGTCATCAATTGGATTTGCAAATATTGTATGTTTGCAGTGTTCTGACCATGTTTGCGCAAGGGACTCTAACTCTATGTCAGTGGGTTCTCTTTTTAATTTAATAAAGTGCTGTTGAATTGCTTTCATTGAGGCAAGGTTAAGCGCAAGAGGACCACGGCGAGTTCCATCAGCATCCATAATCCCATCCTTGCCGATTTTTTCTAGTTCCGTGTCATTTGTTTTTGAAAGTTCAACTTTAATAACTGGTATATTTTTTTGTAGAATAACAAGAGGAACCTTCAGTGGTAGATCGCGATTCTTCTTTATATAATCATAGCTTGCTATGAATGAACGTTCTATCAACGGGTTGTGTAGAGCAAGTGCTATTCTTTTAACCTCAACTAAACTAGTTCTATTTTTTATAACAAAAATTATTGATGTATAGACCGAAAATTCGAAAGTTTGAAGTCCGATGTTTGAATTAAGATGAAATAGGTCATTGATTGTTTCTTTGGCAGTGGTGCCGACATTGTCTGTGACCCCGGGCTTAAACCCAATTTCAATGATGTGCGAAAAGCGTCCAATATCAGGGAATATATTAATTGAGAATTTCTCGAGAATTGGGTTGGTAAGAGCCTCTGCAATCTTCGGCACATCACTATTATTGAACTCGTGGGAAATTAGATAAGAATTTATATAATCTATTTTTTTATTTGAGACCACATATATTCGAGAAATCATACAATCATATTATAATATAAAGAAATTAAAGACAAATTAAGATTATTCTGATAATATTTGGATATTATGAAAAATATTGTTACTGTCGGAGGAGGAACTGGTAGCTATACTGTTCTCTCTGGCTTGAAGAATCTTCCTAATATTTCTATTACTGCACTTGTTTCTATGTCGGACGACGGAGGTTCTACTGGAGTATTGCGTGATGAGCTTGGAGTTTTGCCTCCCGGTGATGTAAGACAATGTCTCGTTGCTTTGAGTGAACACAGTGATATTGTGCGAGAACTAATAAGCTATCGCTTTTGTGAAGGTAGGTTAAGAGGTCACAGTTTTGGTAATATTTTTCTCGCAGCACTAGAGAAGGTTACTGGAAATTTTGTTAAGGGAGTAGAAGTAGCCTCAGAAATCCTTAAAGTCAAAGGCAGTGTTATACCAGTAACAAACAATAAAGCAATGCTATCTATTTTACTTAAAAATGATGTTCTGCTTGAAGGTGAAAACAACATTAATCACTCTGCTTTTCAAGAAACAGGAATTCAAAAAATTTTTTATAAAAATTCCGTCGAGTTAAATGAAAATGCCAGAGAAGCCATTCTAAAAGCAGATTATATTATACTTGGGCCTGGTAATTACTATTGTTCTATTCTTCCAAACATTATAGTGAGTGGATTTATTGAGGCGGTATCAGAGAGTAAAGCAAAGATAGTTCTTCCAATTAATCTTACAAACAAACAAGGGCACACAGTTCATTGGAAAGTTAGTAATTATGTAAATGATATTGAAAAATATCTAGGGAAATTGGTTGATATCATCTTGGTCAACAACGAAAAACCATCCACTTTTCAGATTGAACATTACAAATTACAGGAAGGAGATGGGGTGATGGTTGAGGACAATTTTAAAGATGATCGAGTAGTCAGAGAATCACTCTTGTCGCACTCTTTTATTGAATATAGTAAGGCTGATGATTTGCAAAACGTTAGAAGTTTTATTCGACATGATTCAAACAAGCTTGCTGATTGCATGAGGAATATTATAGGTATTTGAGAAAAGCTAATGGATAGAAATTACCAATAGCGCTCTATACAATGATGTTCCTCAGGACCTGTGCCAACATAGATGATTTTTGTGCCAAGAGTTTTTTCTAAATATTTTACATAATTTAGCGCTTCTTTTGGGAGTTTGTTTCCGTAGTCAGATAAATTTCCTTTCCAAATAGGAAAAGTTTTATAAACACAAGTAATTTTTGTACGAGATAAATCAAATGGTATTTCCGTAGTTTTTTTACCATTCACCATATAATGCGTGCAAACTTTTATTTTATTAAAACCAGAAAGGACATCTAATTTAGTGAGTACTAATTCCGTAGCATTATTTATACTTATAGCGTATTTCATAAGTGGCAAATCGAGCCATCCAGTGCGGCGGAGGCGTCCAGTGACGGCTCCAGTTTCATTTCCCATTCTGCGCAATGCAATACCCTGTTCAAATTCATCTTTATTATTTGGGTCCGGGTTCGGATAAACTTCTTTTTCATAAGCAAATTTTTTATCTCGACACCAAACGGCTGATTTTAAGCCTCCTAATTCTGTGGGGAATGGTCCTTCGCCAACTTTTGTGACATAAGCCTTGAAAATACCGATTGCTCCACCAATGATGTTTGGTGGTAATCCTAATCCTGTCCCTATACCACTCGTAATAGTATGTGAAGAAGTGACAAAAGGATAATTACCAAATCTAACATCAAGCAATGTTCCCTGTGCTCCTTCGGCAATTACTTTATTATTTTTATTTAAAGTTTGAGTGACGATGTTTTCTGAGCTGGTGACAGAAAGTGATTTTAGAAATTTTATTCCTACCCAAAAATTTTCTTGTTTTTGTTTAAATTCTTTTTCATCAATTTTATATTTATACAAATCTTGTAGAATTTTTTTATGTTGTGAAGTTAGTGTCTCGTAGCGTTTATAAAAATCATTTTGAAATATATCGCCGACACGTAAAGCACTTCTGCCTACCATGTCAGTATAAGCAGGGCCGATTCCCCTACCAGTAGAACCAATTTTTTTAGTACCCTTACTTGATTCAGAAATAGAATCAAGCATCAAATGAGTCGGCAATACTAGAGTCGCATGTGGAGAGACAGAAAGTCTTTTTAGAAAAGGAATATCTTTTGGAATAGTAGCTACTTCATTTTTAAGAGCTCCTCCGTCGATGACCATACCAGCACCTAAGTGTATTTGTGCCTTACCAAAAACTCCAGAAGGAATCAATTTAAAAACGAAACACTTTCCGCCGTGCCAGATAGTATGCCCAGCATTGTTGCCTCCCTGGAAGCGAACAATTAAATCATTCTTAGACAAACTAGAAGCTATACGTGCTACACCCTTACCCTTTCCCTCATCTCCCCACTGTAATCCAATGATTGGTGTAATTTTATTTATCATAGTTTTTCCTATCTTTTTGAATAATTAGGCGCAGGCTTCACCATAAAAATATCATGGATATGGCTTTCGTTTAATCCAGCTGATGTGATGATATAGAAGGCTGAGTCTCTTAATTTTGAAATTTCAGGTGCTCCTAGATAACCCATTCCAGCACAAAGCCCACCAATATATTGGTGCACGACTTCTGAAACAGCACCCTTGTATGAAACATGACCTGAGACTCCTTCTGGAACTAGTTTTGTTAAATCGTATTGGTCTTCTTGGAAATATCTGTCCTTGGAACCTCTCTGCATGGCGCCGAGGGAACCCATGCCTCGATATTTTTTAAATTTTTGGTCGTTTATTACAATTGTATCTCCTGGAGATTCGTCTGTACCAGCAAACATACTTCCAGCCATAATTACATCAGCGCCAAACACAAGTGCCTTCACTACATCACCACTATGTTTAATTCCACCATCTGCGATAACTGGAATATTTAAATTTTTACAAACTTCATATACAGACAATATAGCCGAAAGTTGTGGTACTCCAACACCGGAAACAATTCGTGTCGTGCATATTGAACCTGGACCTATTCCGACTTTTATTGCATCTGCTCCAGCTTTTATCAATGCCTTGGCGGCTTCACCGGTAGCTACGTTTCCAGCAATGATATCAAGCTTTGGATATGCTTTTCTTATTTTTTTAACAGTATCGAGAACTCCCTTGGAGTGACCGTGCGCAGTATCAATACAAATTAGATCAACATTGGATTTAACTAATGCATCAACTTGTGCGATAGCATCTGCACCAGCTCCGACAGCTGCCCCGACGCACAGTCTGCCGAGTTTATCTTTTGTGGCATTAGGATGCTCAATACTTTTCGCAATATCTCGGTAAGTAATAAGTCCGACAAGCTTATTGTTTTTATCAACCAAAGGAAGCTTCTCTATGGCATATTCATCAAATAAGTTATTTGCTTCATCTATGGTTGTGTTGGGTTTGCCGGTAATTAATTTTGTTGTCATTATCTTTGCAATTGGCGTGGACAAATCTTTTTGAAACCGCATATCACGATTTGTAACTATACCTACCAATAGTCCCTTATCATCTACGACTGGAAAGCCACCGAAGTGATATTTCTTTTGAATTGCAAAGACATCGCCAACAGTAGCATTTGCTGAAACAGTAATTGGATCAGTGATGCGCCCTGACTCGTATCTTTTTACATGTTCGACTTCCAAAGCTTGGTCTGCGATGCCAAGATTTTTGTGAATAATGCCGATTCCTCCTAGCTCAGCCATCACTATTGCCATGCGAGATTCGGTTACTGTATCCATGGCTGCTGACATAAATGGAATATGTAAGTTTATGTTTTTTGTTAGACGTGTTTTAGTCGACACGTTTTTTGGCAAAACCTCGCTAAAGTTTGGCACAAGCAAGACATCATCAAACGTAAGCCCCTGGCCTAAATTTTTAGGAATAGAAAGATTCTTTTTCATTAAATTAAATATACAGGGAAAAATACCTCACGTCAATTTGGGTATTTTATAACCTTGTATATTGGATATTACACTTCCCTTTTTATAAATAATTAAATCGTCATTCGAGTTTTTCCAGGTTTCTTGGATCGCGTCCAGTATTCGCCAACTCTCTAGTATTTCTGGAGCAGATATAAATAAATCTTTCTCTCCTTTGATAACGGAAGAAATGACATGCTTATATGCTTCAGGTTCATGTTCAATACTAAAAACTTTTATTTGGTTATTTTTATATTCTATTACTATTTGGGTTAATTTTTCATTTAAAGCCTTACCAGTGGCTAAAGTTATTGAAACACCATGCCAGACTTTATGATTTGATATCATATTTATAGATACAAATGTTTCTGTCTTGCTACTAGGACTCCCAACTTCTTCCGTGTAACCTTCATATTGCCCACGTTTAACGCATTCGTCCTTTGTAATATCGCAGACAACTTGTAGATTCTTTAATGCTTCATATCGCAACTCTGGCTCAAATGACCCTGCGAGCGTAATTGCGGCTAGCTCTAAAAGGTGGCTCTGTACAAAATCACGTAGCGCTCCAGTTTGCTCGTAAAAATGTATTCTACCCTCGATCCCAATTTTTTCACTCGCAATAATTTTAATACTTTTTATATTTTCCTTAGCCCATTCCTCTTCTGCAATATTCCTTACAGATTTTTTTGCCAAGTAGTGATCTACTCTATAAATTTGGTCTTCTTTAAAATATTTTTCTGCCTCGAATACTAAATCCTTGGCAGAATTCAAATCGCTGCCAAAGGGTTTCTCTAGAACGATCTTTAGTCCTACTTGCCCAAAATTGTTATAAATAAGTTCTAAAACTTTGGGTACACCTTTTGGAGGAATGGCCAAATGAAATATATTATCGCTTCCAGAATCAATAATAGAACCCAATTTGTCGTAATCGTTGCGAGAAATTTTAACTACGTTTACGTCTAGTCCACCCAGTGAAGGAAGCAGATATCTCTTTGATAAATCTCCAGAAGCACCAAAAATTATATAATTAATTTTATTTGCCATGTATGTTGTGTCCGCCGAAAGCATTTCTCATTGCAGCCAAAAGTTTCGTTGCAAAATTAATCTTACCTTTTTGTGATTGCAATCTTACGTCGAATGCAGCTTGCATTGCTGGTGTTTCAATATTTAAACTTTTTGCTGTTTCTAATGCCCAACGTGCTTCTCCTGATTCAGCTACAAAACCTTCAATACCTTCTAAGGTTGGATTTTCCTTCAATGCATCACGAGTAAGTTCATTAAGCCATGAAGTAATAACACTGTGATGTTGCCATACTTCACCTGCAGCAGCGAGGTCGATATTCTTATAAGGACCTTCTTTTAATAGCCTATAACCCTCTGCCAGAGATTCCATCATGCCATATTCAATAGCATTGTGTGTCATTTTAACAAAGTGTCCAGCTCCAGAGTCTCCAAAGTGAAAATAAGCTCCTTCAGGCATAGATAATGTCTTAAAAACTGGCTCTATTGTCTTGAAAGCATCCTTATTGCCACCTACCATCATAGAAAAACCATTTCTATAGCCCCAAATTCCTCCACTAGTGCCAGAATCTATTAAGATTGAGCCATATTTTAATACTAACTCTGCTCTTTTTTGAGTAAGACGAAAATCTGAATTACCTCCATCTATAATAATACTTCCTTTTGGTATTATTTTAAGCCAAGCATCTAGCTCTTGGTCCACTACATCAGAAGGCACCATCATCCAGAGAAGAACTTTTTCATTATTAAATAATTTTACTACCTCTTCTTTTGTATAAGCTGGAATCATCCCTAGAGATTTCATCTCGTCGATTGATTCTTTACTTCTGTTGTGAACTATTACTTCATGTTTGTCTTCGTGAAGTTTTTTTGCTATTTGTGCACCCATTTTACCCAAACCAATAATCGCAATTTTCATAATTTTTCTTGTCCTGTAGTGAGCTATGCTCTACTACTGGGATGATAATCAGTAAATATAGTTAATAATGGGACTTTTTTTAATATTTGTGCTGGTTGTTTTGCGATTTCAATATTTTTTTCTAATAAATCTTTTACAATTCCCCATTTATTTTTACCTTGAATCCACGCCACGGCTTCGTCAAATTTTTCTATAGCCTTTTGAGTTATTGTTATGCGTGAGAATTTTGCTGCATCATATGCAAAGGCTAGCTTTTCAGAATATGCCGCTTTACTTTCTGGCAGAATACCACAAGTGTGTCCGTCTTCTCCTACTCCAAATAGTCCTATTGTATATTCTGCTTTGGATAATTCGTGGGCAAGAACTGCAATAAATTTTTCAGTCGTAGTGTCACGGTCATCACCAATCAAAATAGGAACAAGTGTAGCTTGAGGAAGGTGAAAACCTTTTTGGATTAATTGATACCAATTAGAATCCACGTGGTTTAATTCTCCATATCTCTCATCAGTTAGCATAATGGTCAAATTCTGGTGTGGCTTCATATGCAAAAGCTCAGAAATTTTTATTACAACAGATATAGACGAACCACCCGTAACAAAGAATAGAACCTTTTTGCCTTGGTTTAATTGGTTTGAGATGGATGAAAATAAAAAATTTGCCGCGTCTTCTGTTTTTGTCGTTGTTTTTAATTCTATGCTCATATATTTGATTATAGCAAAATAACAAAAACTCAGCTAAGTTTAATTAGTCCTTCAAATCGTTTTTGATTTTATCAAATTCTTCCTTTGTAATTTCTCCTTTTGCATATCTTTCTTTTAGAATTTCAAGGGCAGTTTTATTCATATTATCTGAATGAAAATTTATCTTACCTTTATTGTTTTTAACTAACCAATAAACAAAAAACCCAACGATAACCCAAAAAACAACCATAGAAAGACCACCAAAGAGAGATTGCCCCATCCAGTTTCCATAATAACCATACATCATATATAAATTCATTTATTAAATTAATAATCTTTATAGACAATACAAAAAAAGAATGAACTCTTCATGAAGCTATTATTGTATGATTATATATTTAATTAATACTATATACTAATGAAAATGTTACAATCAATTAGACGCTGTGCAGCCGACACGAGCATATAATAATGTTTTGAATTCTTTAGTGGTGTCTGGGACAAGCATTCGACCCTTGTCAATTAATGGATATCTTAATTTTTCAATTCCAATCTGGTCAACTCTTGTTCGATATATTTCAGTCTCTTTATTCGGAGAACCTTCTATTGTATATGAAAATACATCATTAATTATATTGTTATTTAATGTTCCAGTAATAGTTCCATTGTAGCCATTTGTCATATCTGGGCCGCTTTGTGTACCAGACTTAGAACCCGTTACCTTTTTTCCGACAATGTTTATGTTGATAAATTCATTTACGGTATATGGCTCGTTCTTTGTTCCTATGTGGTTGTAGCTGTAACACTGTCTTCCTTCCACCAAAGTTAGATCTGGCTGCTCCACATTTGAAATAGATGCTATTTTTTCTGATAAAAGAATCTTATTAACCAATTTAGGCACCCAAATATTTTGCGTAATTAACGCAATAATACCTATAATTATTAGAACAAGAAGAAAAATTCTAAAAGCTTTCATATATCTATTATAGCATGCGTAAGAGAAACAAATTTATTATTTCAATGCCAAATAATTATTTACTAATATGATATCTTCTAAATCTTTTTCTTTTCCTCGTGACTGCTTAAATTTACATAGTTCATCAAGATTCATAAAGGGAATATTATCAACTACGATAGCTGATCCAATTAATTCTTCTGTGGGTGTTTTATAATTGTCCAAAGATAATTCTGGAATAATCTCAAACATATCTTTTTCAAGAAAGATTTTATTATATTTAATACTTTCTTTCCATTCGCCTGTATTTCTTAATTTTTCATGTAATCTTGAAGTAGCTAATATATCTACGTCGTTAGCTTTACGTATATTAAGGATATCTAATATTCCACTCCCAACAACTACGTATTCTCCGAATGGGAGATTCAGTTTTTTAATTTCATTTAAAATATTCATATTTATATCAGAACAAACTTTATTTGAAATATATTATTATAATAAGTAACGTAATATAGATCAAAAGCATGAATGCATTAAACCAAATACAATCTTTGCTCAAAAGCTCACTATTCGTTTTCGATATATATACAGTTATTATTGCTTGAATCAAAGAAATAAGATGAATGAAAATTGGCAGTAGAATAACAATCTGAAGCGCAGGATAAAAATAGTACATTACTATCAATACCAGTATCCAGAAACTCATTAAAAACCACAATGCGTGATTCACGTTTCTGAACAATCTTTTTCTCACAGCCCACTCTATAATGCTTTTATTCATAATTTTATTATATCAGAATTTGCTGGGAATTTGGTACGCTATTGGAACCTTTTTGTTGGAAAACAAGGGTCGGATTAGATTTTGCCTTTCTGAACAATCTCCAATATCTCATTATGTAAAATTCCATTTGAAACTACACACCCAAGTCCATCTTCGTCGTACCTTCGTTCATTTCCATTAAAATCTGTAACTTTCCCTCCAGCTTCTTCTGTTATAATTTTTAATGCAGCCGCGTCATGGCCATATTTATGATAATAAACAGCTCCAATATATTTTCCATTAGCAACTTGAATACCACCATAAATAAAAGAAGGATATTTCATTACAGCGCATTTTTTTTTACTTAATTCTTCCATGAGTGGTAGATTTGAAAAACCAATAGCTCTTCCTGAAGCACCAATATTAAAATATGTATTCTCAAAAGTAGTATTTTTTAATACAGATATTTTTTTATCATTTCTAAACGCTCCGCTACCCTTATATGCCCAATAGATAGTTTTCATTACTGGGTCATTTATTAACCCCAAAATAGGCTGACCATTTGATTGGTCAACTAAAGCAATAGAAAAAACAAATATTGGTAAGCCGACTGAAAAAGCCATGGTTCCATCTATTGGGTCACAAACCCAAATATATTTTGAGTTTTGTTTTATATCACTTTTTTCTTCACCATAAATACTATGTTCTGGGTAGGTTTCATTTATTCTTCCTATAACTAAATCATTAATTTCTGTGTCCGCTTTCGTTAATGGTGTATTGTCTTCCTTCCAAGTATTCTCAACTTCAAAACTAAAATATTTTAAAGCAATTTCTTCAACTTCTTTTGCGAGTTTTTTTGTGAATTCTAAATATTCATCCATAATTATATTATATCAAATTTGATTTAAAAACGCTGGCTGGGTGTCTGGTACGATATTGGAACAATTTTAATTAATCTTCACGAATCGTGAGATAAGCAACCATCTCTCCTTTTTGGTGAAATTTTAAGATTTCATCCATTTCTAGACTTGAACACCCAATAAGTAATTTTATTTCCATATCATTTTTTAAAGCGTCAAATGTACTTACAAAAGCCGTTACTTTTTTAAAATCTCCTGACCCTATCCACACACGGATTAGTTTGGTAAAAAGTTCGGATTTTGTTCAGGATACACAGCCAAGTTTCAGAATTCGTTTTTTCGCCAAAATGCGGAGCGTCGCAAAGC
>JBAXTS010000018.1:0-12776 GCA_037130055.1 bacterium
GTATGACATTTTCATTTCGGTATACTATGACATTAACATATCGGTCTGATAAGTACCAAAATTTATCTTATACCCTTAGCTACAGAAGACCCTGCATCTGCTCAGGTTAATTTAGATGCTATTTTTACAAATGATTTTTCAAGATCTCCTTCTCCTCATGCTCTCTCAGCACTGAGACCTGGCGGATATTATATATCAGTAACGTTAGATCAGCTTAATGATAACCATACCAATATACAAATTTCACCACATTATGATTTTCCTTCTCTTTCCCTTATAGAACACTTTGGCTTTAAACATGTTAGAACTGAGAGAATTGAGCGACTATTTTTCCCCATTCTTGGCACACAACCCAGTTCAACGATGCAAAATAGTGAAATATTTATCAAGGTATGCGAAAAAATGTGCGAATTTAGTTCTGAGCAGAAAGAGATTCTCGGATACTTAAGTTCATTGGATGAAATGGATTTTAACTTTTACAATTTTGTAAATAGGATAGAACATCCTAATATAAATAGTGAACTTCAACAACAGCGGTTAAGAAAAAATTTTACCGATATGTTGTATCGGTATTTTGAAAGAATTGCTACTTCGTCTGAAAACTCACAAGATTGGTGTAAAGCAGTTATTGATGTAGCAGAAACTCATTTTTTTAATCCAGCTTTAATAGAAGCCATAGTAGAGCATAATAGACAAATCCCTGCCTATATGGATAAAGAGGAAATGACAAGAGCGCATTTTGCAGAAGCACTAGAAATATATAAATCCTTGAAAGATAAATATCTTAAATTCGGATAATGAAAGTCCTCAATTTGGAACTTCAGGACATGAAGAATTATTGCTTTCTGAAGATTCAAAGGGAACCATGATTGATTATACGTATGAAGTCTCTATCCATAAACTCTGGCTTCGTATAGTTGCCCAACCATTGATTGGTTGTTTTTCCATGAAGTACTGGCAAAAAGCCGTCATAGATGAATTGAGAAAAAGAGTTGAAAAATAAAACCCCAAGCATTGAGTTTTTGTTCTATTTGCAAGTTTTTTTTTAGTACATGTAATGAATATTAAACTCAAATAATCCCATTCGGGTTTTCTCCGTACCTACTACAATAAACTTCACAAAAGAACTCCTATAAGTCAGTTTGTTGGCCAAAAGGAACCGGTAGAATTGATTCTTACAAACAAAAGTATTACAATTAATTATTACCATACTAGTAAACAATGGAAGAAAAAACAATCGGACAGAAGATAAAGGATTGGCGGAAAATTAAGAATATGACACAAGATTCATTGTCAAAAAAGGCAGGTATCCCTTATGCTACTATAGCTAAGATAGAATCTGATGTGATCTTGAATCCATCAATTGGTACAGTAAAAAAAATTTCACAAGGACTTGAAATAACTATTGACCAGTTGATTAGCTAAATTTATAACTTATAAGTTAATGCATTAAATATGAAAAATCAGAATATTACTAATCAGATAACTATTCCAAATAACGATCTTGAAAATCTCAAAAAATTCTTTCCACATTGCTTTGATAAAAATGGTTGTATCGACTTTGAAAAATTAAAAAAGCAACTATCTGATAGCAATTTAGATTTTTCTAAAGAAAGCTACGGAATGGATTGGCTGGGTAAAAGTTATGCTCGATTGCTTGCTACTGATCCAGCTACAACTCTGTTAAAAGAAGATACTGAGTGGAATAATAAGCAAGAAAATAAAGACTCTGAAAATCTTCTCATTAAGGGAGATAATCTTGAAGTATTAAAACACCTCTCAAACGCTTACTACAACCAGATCAAGATGATCTACATAGATCCTCCCTATAATACAGGGACAGATGGTTTTGTGTATGAAGATGACCGCAAATTTACAGTAAAAGAATTTTCAGAATTGGCTGGTGTAGATGAAGAAAAAGCAAAAAAAATTTTAAGCTTTGTGAACAGCAAAAGCAACTCACATTCTGCGTGGCTGACTTTTATGTATCCACGTTTATACATAGCAAAACAGCTTTTGAAGGATGAAGGCGTCATATTTGTGTCTATTGATGAAAATGAGGTAGCTCAACTGAGGATATTGATGGATGAAATTTTTGGAGAATTAAATAGTTTAGGAACTATATGTTGGGAGTCTAAAACTAAATCGCAAAATACAAAAGATGCATACAGTAAATTACAACCGAAAATAGAATATATCCTTGTTTATACGAAAAGCAACTTGAGAAGATTTAATCTATTAGAAAAGGGAAAAAAAGAATACCCTCTTGTAGACGAGAAAGGAAAATACCGAACACATGCCTTGGAGGTTATGAATGCAGCCGGAGTTCGTGGAAGAGAAACTATGATTTTCGAAATAAAAGGAATAGTCCCTCCTGGCGGTAAACAATGGAAATTGGGTAAAGAAAGTATTGAAGATTATATACGGCGGGATGATTTATATTTAGATGAAAAAAAAGTTGTACTAAAAATCCGCCCTGAACTAGAAAAAACAGAAATTACAGAACCTTTTTGGGGGTTTTTCTCTAAAGAAATAGGTACAACTGAAAGTGCTAAAAAGGAGCTATCAGAGATAATAAAAACAGATAAACATGGATTCGAGACAGTAAAGCCAATTAGATTAATAGAAAAACTTATATTTCATAGTACTGATGAAAATGATATAGTCTTAGACTTTTTTGCTGGTAGTGGTACTACTGGGGATGCACTCATGAGAATTAATTCGAAAGATTACTTAGGAAGAAAGTTCATTCTTGTACAGCTGCCAGAAAATATTGATAAAAATAGTAACAAAGAAGCATATGATTTTGTACACAGTGGACTAGCGGTTGCACATCCAACTATTTTTGAAATTACAAAAGAACGCATCATTCGAGCAACAAATAAAATCAAGAGCGAGATAAAAGACAATGCACACTTAGGCTTAGGTTTCAAAATCTTCGAAACTACCCCTATCTGGGAAAACTATAATTCCGATGACAAAGAATATAAAGAACAAACAAATCTATTTGATGAATCCATCCTAACAGAAGAAGACTTACAAACGTTGCTTACAACATGGAAAGTATACGACAATATTCCTCTGACAGTCCCACTTAGCAAGATTCAACTGAATGAATATAACGGCTACTACGCTAATAACAAACTTTACTTAATGCACAAAGGTTTTACCATTAAACACCTTACTGATTTGCTCGAAAAAATTGATTCAGATATTAGTTTTTCTCCAGCAAAAATTATTGTATTCGGTTTCAATTTTGAGAGCAAAACGTTACGTGAACTTGCGGAAAATGTAGCATCTTATGCTAATAAAAAAGGGTTAGATATAGATTTGATAACACGATACTAATTATGGCGCAGTTTCATTTTGAAAAAAATCTAGAACACCAAAATCGAGCTGTAAACTCGATTGTATCTATCTTCGATGGGTTAGAGATTTCACACCACAGTGGCATCGATGAAAAATCTATGAACCCTGTTTTGGACAAGAGTATTGGTGTGCGTTACCTCAAAAACTTACAGACTGTACAGGAACTGAATGTAGTCAAGGAAGGGAGAAACGGACACAGTAACATTTTAGATATTAAAATGGAGACAGGTACAGGCAAAACCTATACTTATACTAAAGCTATTTTTGAACTAAATAAATGCTACGGAATTTTCAAATTTATCATCATTGTACCAACACTAGCAATTAAGGCAGGTACCGTATCTTTCTTAAAATCAGACGGGGCACGTGAACATTTCAAAGAACGGTTTGGGAAAGCACTTAACCTTCATATAGTTGAAGGACAAAAGAACAATAAAAACAAAAAAACTCCGTTCCCTACAGCAGTAAAAGGATTTGTAGAATCAGGATCTTTTGACAAAAATCAAATTCAAGTACTCATAATCAATGCAGGAATGGTAAATTCAGATACCATGCAAAAAAGTTTTGATAGCACACTGTTTGATAAATACGCTGTGCCATTTGATGCCATTGCTGCAACGTCTCCGTTTGTAATTATCGATGAGCCACACAAATTTTCGCAATCAAATAAAACATGGGAAAATATAAAGAAAATGAATGCACAGTATATATTGCGCTTTGGAGCAACATTTCTAAAAGAAGAACAGGAAAACGTAATATACAACCTTGATGCGGTTACTGCGTTCAATAGCAACCTTGTTAAAGGAGTAATCGGGTATGTTTCTGATTTTGAAGAAGGGAAAAATACACTGGTAAAGTTTTTAAACTCTGATGGCAACGAAGCGACATTTGAGTTGGTTGACAACCGTACATCAAAAACCTATAAAGTCGGAAAAAAAGAAAGCCTGGAAAAAATTCATCCGGCGATGACAGACCTTATTATTGAGAATTTAAATAAAACTACAGTCGTTTTATCAAACGGGCTTGAATTAAAAAAAGGTCAGACAATAAATCCATATTCGTACTCAGAAACACTTCAAGAGTCTATGATCAGGAAAGCTGTAAAACACCATTTTGAAATTGAGCAAAATTTATTACAGCAAGACACTCGTATAAAACCGCTCACGCTATTTTTTATTGATAATATCGACGAGTACCGTTTACCTGAAGGGTACATCAGACGCACTCTGGAAAAACTGATAAAAGCAGAGGTGGAACATCTACTTAGTGTTGTTACTGATGGAAGATATAGAATTTATCTAGAAGAAACAAAAAAAAATATACCTAAATCACATGGAGGGTACTTCTCCCGGGATAACTCTGATAAAGATGAAGAAATCGAAAAGGAAGTTAATGATATCCTCCATGATAAGCAATCTATACTTGATTTAAATAACCCTCGACGTTTTATTTTCTCTAAGTGGACACTACGTGAAGGATGGGACAACCCGAATGTCTTCCAAATTTGCAAACTAAGAAGCAGTGGCAGTGATACATCTAAATTACAGGAAGTGGGGCGAGGACTGCGTTTGCCTGTTAATGAATATGGCAATAGAGTAAAGGACAAACAATTTTACCTTAACTATTTTGTCGATTTTACTGAGCGAGATTTTGTTGTTCAATTAAAGAATGAGATTAATGAAAATTCAGGGGCATTATCATTTGCAGATTCTCCAGCAAAATTAGATGATAACGTCATAAAAAAGATTTGTGAGGTCTATCAAAAAAGTGAGGATGAACTTTTGGAAGAGCTCGATAGCGCTAGTGTAATTAACAGGTCAAATCAATTTAAGGAAAATGGTTTTGAGTATATCAAGGGGCATTTTCCTCTGATTTTTGACGGTATTAGCAGTAATAAAATACGCCTTTCATCTGAATTAAAGAAAACAGTTAAGGTCAGAACGGAAAAATACCCAGCCCTTAAAGAATTGTGGGAAAAATTAAATGAAAAAGTAGTTCTAGAGTATAAGATAGATAGCGAAAAAGACTACCTCCAGCTTTTAAAAAACTTTTTTAAAGACTCTAGTGAAAGCTTAACAATAAGTGGAATAGTAGACAAGGAGTATAAGCTTGTGTTTGAAGGCGGGAATGCAGTAGTAAATGATGCAGTTGGAATAAGTTCGAAAACAAAGGGAAGTGTCTCAACAATGAGTTATGCTGATTTTTTGAAACAATTATCACAAGCATTGCATACAAACCTGAAAACACTTCATACCGCACTCTCTACCGTGAAGCTAGATATTAATAACTACCTCACCGTATCTACAATTCGGACATTAAAACAGCGATTTGATAATTACCTTACTTACAATGCGATAGATAAATTTGGTATTGAGTACCAGTCAGTAAAGAGTACAATCCATCCAACAAAACTAACTACTAATAAAGGTGAAATTTTAAACGAAACTAGTGCATCAGATATTGGTATAGATTATGCAGAAGAAGCCGTTGCAGATTCATACTTGTTTGAAAATTTATATTTTGACAGCGAACTTGAGAAAGAGAACATAAAAACAAATATAAATGAGGTAATCGTCTTTACAAAAATCCCTAAAAACTCAATTAAAATACCTGTCGCAGGGGGGAAGAGCTATTCACCTGATTTTGCATACGTAATAGATTATGAAAACGGAAAGAAAAAATTATATTTTATCGTTGAAACTAAAAATACTGAAGACTCCGACCAACTGAGAAAAGAAGAACAGCAAAAAATAAAACACGCAGAAACGTTTTTCGGTGACAGAATAAAAATCAAGTTTAAGACACAGTTTAGTAACAACGAAATCTATCAGTTGATAAATGAGGTTTATAATTGAATACCAAAACGACAATCTTGCAATTATTAATATGACGATACTAAAAATCTCGAAACTAAAAAATTTCGGAATCTTCCATAATTTTTCTTGGGAAAGAGAATCACCCACTTTCAAAAAATATAATCTGATATATGGGTGGAATAGATGCGGTAAAACTACAATATCTAGGATTTTTACAAGTTGTGAAAAAAAAACGGCCTACGATAAAGACAGGTTCAAGCAATACCCAGAGAACGGCGAGTTTGAACTAAAAACTGTGGATGGGCTCACAATATCAAATATAAATGTTTTTAATAACGTATTACCTATAAAAGTATTTAACCAAGATTTTATAGATGAAAATATATCATTCGATCCTTCTAATACGTGCAATCCAATTATTTATGTAAGTGAAGAGGACATTGAAAGCAAAAAACGACTTGATCAGTTAAAACAAGAGAAAATTACAATTAGTAAAAAATTCGAACAAGCGAAAAAATACAGGTTAGGAAAAGAAGAGACACGGAGCACATTTTTGACTAGTTTAGGACGCGAAGTTGCGAATATACTATTTGATAAAACATATAATAAAACAAAAGTAGAAAATAAAATTAGTAGTCTAGGTATTGAGAATTTTGTTGACAAGATACTTTCAGATGAGAAAAAGAAAAAATATGAAATTATAAGTAAAAGTGAAGCAGAAGAAGAGCATCTACTGCATCCTAAATTGAAACTAGATGACTTTAGTTTTCTATTATTTCAAGTAAAATCCCTACTAGATAAAAAGATTGTGGCAGAACTACTGTCGAGGTTAAAAGACCCTGAAGATATCGATGGTGGTCTTGATGAAGGATTAAACACATGGGTTAAACAAGGGTTTGACATCCATAAAGCTAAAAATAGTTTCAAAAAATGTCTTTTTTGTGAGAGTGATTTGACCAATGACCTTTTTGATTCTTTGGCAAAGCATTTTAGTAAAGATTATGAAGATTTACAAAGTTCTATTGAATTTTTAATTACTAGACTCAAACAAGAAAAACTAAATCAGCTTAGTGAAAAAGGTTATGAAATGTATTCTGACTTGAGAAAAGACTACCAAGCAAAGATATTACAATATAACGAAATTGTAAAAAGACAAAATGAATGGTTATGGCATGCTGAGATGTTGTTGGAACAAAAATATAAAAATCCGTTCGATGGTGATATTCCAGAAATGATTGAAGCACCTGAGAACTATTCTAAATTATTAAATGATATTACTGATGAACTTAATGGGATCATTTCAAAACATAATTTACGTGCAAAAAATCATCTAACTGAGTTACTAAATGCAAGAGAAAAACTCGAGCTACATTCAATCGCTGTTGCAGTGTCCGCACAGGATTATAAAAAAATGGTCGAGGAGACAAGAGAAGCAGAGAAAATGGAAAAAGATACCTATGATGCGATCGTTAATTATAGTGCTGAAATACAGGAGCTTGAAAAAAAGTCTTCAAATATTGGAAAAGCAATATTGGCTATTAATAAGAATTTGGAAGAGTTTTTCGGCCGAAAAGAGATTGAACTTGCATTAGACGAAAATAACAAAGGCTACACTATCAAAAGAGATGGTAAACCAGCGAATAACCTGAGTGAAGGAGAAAAAACAGCAATAGCCTTTTCGTATTTTGTAGCTAAAGTAGCTGAAGGCGATTTCGATAAATCAAAAGGGATAATTTTTATTGATGATCCAATTTCAAGCTTTGATTCTAACTTTATTTATCATTGTTTTTCAATGCTAAACACACATTTCAAAGATGTAGGACAATTGTTTATCTCTACCCATAATTTTCAACTTTTTAACTTGGTGAAAGAATGGCTTACCAGTAAAAATAATGGAACAAAAAAAGATAATGAAAAACTAATATCTGAAAATAAACCTGAAAAGCCTATACCATGTGAGTTTTTTATGTTAGAAAATTATACTGAATCAAATGTGAGAAAAGCAAAAATTATTCTCCTTGATAAAACATTGCGTAACTATAAATCCGAATATCACTTCTTGTTTGCGAAGTTAAAAGAGTTTTCAGAAAAACAAGTTACCCAATATGAGGATTTTTACACTATTGGGAATATGGCAAGGAGGTTTTTTGATATTTTTGCTGATTTTAAAATACCTATGACTGGTGACCAAAAATCAAAGTTGGATGTATTGATAAGAAACATTAACAAAGCTGGAGAAAAAATTAGCATTGTTGACGCTGGTAAAGCGTACAAACTTGTAAATGAATTTTCACATAACACGGACCCGACAAGCACAATTGAGCATAAAGATAAAAGTGAGAGCAAAGAGGCAATTAAAATACTATTAAGGATAGTGAACGAATCTGATCCTGAGCACTATAAGAACTTAGAAAAATGCATTTTTAATTGAATTTGCATCCAAAGAAAACCTTGAAATCGCAAATCAACCGTTCGAGCCGCACACGCAGCGGTTGGGGTGGGGGCAACCGCCGCTGAAAAAGGTTCGGATTTTGTCGAATACACATCTCCAATCAGTATAATCTGGGTTATGGACTGCAACCGTAACCGTAAATTCCTAAAAGTAACTTTGTAATTAAAAATATGTCTGTTACAATAAACGAAGTGAATAATTTTTTTTCGTGATAATAATATTTAAAAAAAAATATGCAAAAACAACAATTAGGCAATAGCGATTTACAAGTTTCACGCATCGGTTTGGGATGTATGGGAATGAGTGAATTTTATGGCACCCAAGACGCAAAAGAATCAATTAAAACGATCCATTATGCCTTAGAAAAGGGGATAAACTTTTTTGATACAGCAGATATGTACGCAATGGGAGCAAATGAAGTGTTAGTGGGCAAGGCATTGCAGGGTAAGCGAGATAAGTCAGTTATTGCTACAAAGTTTGGCGTTTTACGTGGTGAAGATGGTTCGTTCCCCGGGTTGAATGGTAAACCTGACTATGTAAAAGAAGCCTGTGAAAAAAGCCTTAAAAGATTAAACATTGAACAAATTGACCTCTATTTATTGCACAGAGCAGACCCAAACACGCCAATCGAAGAAACAGTGGGTGCAATGGCGCAGTTAGTGAAGGAAGGAAAAGTTCGCTCAATTGGATTATCAGAGGTATCTGAAGAGCAAATTAGAAAAGCACATAATGTGCACCCTATAACTGCGGTTCAAACCGAATACTCGTTGTGGAGTAACGACTTGGCTGAAGTCTTTTCCGTCTGTCGGGAGCTGAACATCTCACTAATTGCATATAGTCCACTGGGAAGAGGTTTTTTATCTGGAAAATATAAATCAAGAGCGGATTTTGAAGAAGGTGATTTCCGTCGAGACAATCCACGATTTAGTGATGAGAACATCGCAAAAAATCTGGAAATTGTAACGAAAGTAGAAGAGCTAGCAAAAGCAAAATCTGTAACTCCGGCACAAATAGCTTTAGCGTGGGTCCTATCTAAAGGAAATGATGTATTTCCTCTAACTGGTACAAAAAGAATTAAATACCTACAAGAAAATATAGAATCTATGAATATTACGCTTTCACAAGCAGAAATTAACCAGCTAGATACGCTTCATAATTTAGCTTCTGGAGCGAGATATTAGTCTTGTAGCAACTATAAATCGCAAATAAACCATTCGGTCCGCACACGTGAAGAACTATTGGGGTGAACCGCGGAAAAACGTTTGGATTTCCTTCTATTTCCGCTCTTCTTGGCCGTAGGCTTAAAATGGTATAATATGATAATGAAAAATATCGATGATATTAGTAAACAACGGGCAATTCAATTATTTGGCAGTTCTAATCTTTCATCGTTTGAAATCGGAACCACACGAGGTCTTCAGCAAATACATACCTATTTATTTAATGGTTTGTATAACTTTGCAGGTCAAATTCGCGACAAAAACATTAGTAAAGACAATTTCCGCTTCGCAAACATCCTTTATTTGACTGATGTTCTGGTAAAAATTGATACTTTGAAAGAGAGTACTTTTGAGGAAATCATAACGAAGTATGCCGAAATGAACATAGCCCATCCCTTTATGGAGGGAAATGGCCGTAGTGCACGCATATGGTTGGACCTCATGCTTAAGAAAAATCTTGGCAAATGCATTGATTGGCAAAAAATAGAAAAAAATGATTATTTCAGTGCTATGATTCGAAGTCACGTAAATGATCTCGAGCTTCGTGAATTGTTACGTACTGGCCTGACTGATAAAATCGATGATCGGGAAGTATTTATGAAAGGAATTGAACAGTCGTATTATTACGAAGAGGTTGATACGTATAAAGGTTAATAGCTTACAATTACTTATGGACCAATATCAACAACTTGAAAAGAGGATCTCAATTATTGAAGAACGCAACAATCGAGTTGAAAAAGAAAAAGCGTGGGAGACAAGCAATACCAGAAAGCTTGCGATAGCAGCTATTACTTATATTTCTTTGGCTACATACTTTGAATTTATATTAAAAGTAAATCCTTGGATTAATGCAATTGTTCCAACTATAGGTTTTTTGTTATCCACTTTATCGCTTTCAATAATTAAGAAAATTTGGGTAGACAAAAGATCGAAAAAAACGTAAATATAACTTCGCTCAGGTTACCAACCCACGAGATATGACACTATTTGACAACAAATATTATGAACAAAGTACAAAAACATAAAAAAATATCAGAAAAGGAATATGAATATGGATTGAGTGATAATTATAAACAATATCACGATCCGATATATCAATCAAAAATGATTGGTCTCTTTTTTAGAGAACTTACTTGCAAATATCCAAAAATAAAACCAATAGTAGTTTGTATGATAATTTGTAGTATTGCATTACCTCTTCTTTTATTGAGTTACACTATTTACGATCAATATAACAACAAAAATCAACCACCAGTTATTTTTTCAAAAGAATCTACAAAACTTCCTCGTGATGCATTTATAAATCCCATCATTACATGTGCTCAAAATATTGATTGTATCTTAATCAAAAATACAAAAATAGAAAGTTGTTATTCTGAAAATTCTTCATCAGATATTCAATTTAATGATGATGATTTGATATCAGTAAATAAGAGTTGGTTTAGAAGTGAATTAGAAACATATTGTCAAAGCGGATACTCTATTGAACCAATTATATATACTGGAAATACAAGTGAGGCAGAATGTAATAGAAATATTTGTAGAAAGAAATCTTTGTTTTGAAAATCTCAATTTGTAGTAATTATGTTCGTGTAAAATAATATATGTCAAAAAAAAGAATGCAGAACGTAAAGCCCAAGCTTAGATCGTTGATCATGTGCTTGGCAAACGCAGTATAAGTAATATACAATCTAGTCTATGAAAATAGTGAATGACATTCAACATATTATCAGACAAGCTCAGCAAACTGCCTATCGTAGCATCAACAGGGCAATGCTTGAGGCATATTGGCTAGTGGGCAAGCGAATTGTTGAAGAAGAACAAGGTGGTGAAACTCGAGCGACTTATGGCAAAGCGACTATAAAAAAATTGTCAGAGGAACTGCAAAAAGAGTTTGGCAAGGGCTTTTCAGAAAGAAATATCGAACAAATGAGGTTGTTTTTTCTTGCTTATCCAATTCCGCAGACGCTGTCTGCGGAATTGCCAACTGCAATTCAACAAACACTGTCTGTTAAATCTGACGGTGTGTTAATTTCCGAGACAGTGTCTCGGAAATTAGAAATTCCAGCTTTCAAACTTAGTTGGTCGCATTATCAAATGCTTTTGCGAATTCCTGACAAAGAAGAGCGTGCTTTTTATGAAATTGAGTCCGAAAAAAATCAGTGGAGCGTGCGAGAACTGAAGAGGCAATTGGATAGCGCTCTCTATTTGCGACTTTCGTTGAGTAAGGACAGAGAAGGAATAAAAAAATTAGCAGAAAAAGGGCAAATTATCGAGAAACCCCAAGATGCTATCAAAGATCCGTATGTCTTGGAATTCTTGAACCTCAAAGAGCATTATCGTTATTCCGAAAATGATTTGGAAAACGAATTGATAGATAAGTTGGAATTATTTTTATTAGAACTTGGTAAAGGTTTTACTTTTGTTGCTCGCCAAAAAAGAATTTCTTTTGAGGAGAGGCATTTTTATATTGATCTTGTATTTTATAATCGCATTTTGAAATGTTTTGTTGTTATTGATTTGAAAATTGGCGATTTGAAGCACCAAGATATTGGTCAAATGCAGATGTATGTCAATTATTATGATCGCAATGTGAAATTAGAAGATGAAAATAAAACAATTGGAATTGTGCTATGCCAAGATAAAAGTGAAACTTTGGTGGAAATTACTTTGCCCGAAAATAATAAGCAAATTTTTGCCAGTCGTTATCAAACTGTCTTGCCAAGTCAGGAAGAATTGAAAAAAATATTAAATTCTTAAATAAATCACTATGAAATTTACCAACACATCAGAAAAAGGTTTTCAAAAATATATTGTTAACTATTTGACAGAAAAGCAAGGCTACGCTGAAACTCCATCTACTGATTATAATTAAATTGTTTTAAGAAGAGATGAGAGGTTTATGGTTTACGTTTAGAG
>JBAXTS010000019.1:0-11730 GCA_037130055.1 bacterium
GTATTCTATTACTATCATCTGCATACCATAGCAAAGTCCGAAAAACGGAATCTTATTTTCACGAGCATATTTCACGACGCTCAGCTTCCCTTCTACTCCACGTGAGCCAAAACCACCCGGCACAAGTATGCCATCGTATTTCTTTAACTCTTTTAGTTTTGTTGGTGTCTTTTCAAAATCACTAGAATTTAACCAAGAGATCTCTGGCTTTTTGTTCTGAGCGTAAGCAGAATATTTTATTGCCTCAATTACAGAAAGATAGGAATCAGACAAAACATAATCTCCTGTTTCAAAATATTTACCAATTATTGCTATTTTTACCGTCTCCTTTCCATTGTGTGCGTGATGTGCGAATTTCTTCCAAGCTGCCCATGCTACATCATCGTGCTTCTTGCAAACAATATCCAAAATACCACAAAGCTTATCCGACAATTTTTCTTTTTCAAAATTTAAAGGAATATCATAAACACTATCTACGTCTGGAGCAGAAATGACTCTATCTGCTGGCATATTACAAAACAGTGACAATTTTTCTTTTCTCTTTTCGTCCAGTGCGACATCAGCTCTAGCTACGAGAATATCTGGTTGAATACCCGATGAGTTCAAAGCTCGGACGGCATGCTGTGTGGGCTTGGTCTTCATTTCACCGACTTTCATTGGTGTAGGGAGATAAGAAACCATCACAAAAATAACATTCTTTGGGTGTTCCAGTTTCATCATTCTGGCTGCCTCTAGGAAAAGAATGTTTTCATATTCGCCGACAGTTCCACCGATCTCGATTATGACAACATCAGCTTTCGCATTTACCCCGGCCTTTTTTATTCTATCAATAATCTCAAGAGGAATATGCGGAACAACTTGAACACACTTGCCTTTGTATTCTAAATTGCGCTCTCTCTCAATGACACTCTGATATACTCGGCCTGTCGTTAAATAATTTACTCTGGTAAGATTCAAATCCAGAAATCTTTCATAGTTTCCCATGTCTTGGTCTGTCTCATCGCCATCACTTAAAACAAAAACCTCACCGTGTTCGGTGGGGTTCATGGTGCCGGCATCGACATTTACATATGCATCAATTTTTACTGCAGTAACAGAAAGCCCACGGTTTTTCAAAATAAGTCCAAGCGAAGAGGCAGTAATACCCTTTCCAACTCCAGAAATAACACCTCCCACTACAAAAATATATTTTGTTTCTCTATTCTGCATATTATTTATTTAAATACTTTCTAATCGCAAGAAAACTAGAAATAATACCTAGGATTATACCTGATAATAATAGAATTGTAAAAATTTGGAAAAAGCTTGAAAGATAGTAATCATACATATTAATTCCAAGAAAATCGGTCATATTGCGCCCCAGCCACCCTGCCGCAGGCCAGAAAACAAGCATAGTAACTATAGTAGCTATAACCCCATAAATAACACCTTCCACCATAAAAGGCCCACGCACATGCATTTTGGAAGCACCTACAAGACGCATCACACCTATCTCCTCTTTTGATATAAAAATAGTTAGTCTAATTGTATTGAATGTAATAATAACAGAAATTATCATCAAAATAAGAGTCACAAGAAAACCAAGCTTTTGAGCACCAGAAATTATTGTATTCAATCTATCTATGACCAATTTGTTCTGGTGGTAATTTACTTTATCTATAATAGAAGCAGAGCCTAGGACCAGAGCGTTGTCTGACTTCATAAAGTTTGCAATGCTTTCATACTGTGAAACTTCTTTGGCTTTAACATTCAGATATGCTCCGAGAGGATTGTCACCTATTTCATCGAGAGCTTGAATTGTCGGATAATCACTTGAGTGACGATCACGGAAAAGTTTGAGTGCCTCGTCAGCACTGGTATAAGTTGCAGCTGCTACCTCTGGCAATTTCTCTAGAGAAGATTTCAAAAGCATAATCTTTTCCTCGGGAGCATTCACTGTAAAATAAATAGTTACATCAACTTTATCTTTAATCTGATTCAGTGAAAAATGTAAAACCGCCTGTAGAAAAATGATGAGTGTTATCACAGATAAAGTAATAGTAACAACGAGAACTGCTGCCCAGGATACAATCCCGCCTCTTTTAAAATTTAGAAATCCGCCTTTTATTATTCTTTTAAACGAAGTTATTCCCATAAAGTTTTATTATATCACAGCTATTTATTGTGTTTTGTGTCTCTAATAATCTTCCCGTTTTCCATTGTTATGACTCTTTTGTTAATAGACTCCACTACACCACGATTGTGTGTTGTGAGAATAACTGTAGTTCCGAGATCATTTATTTTTTTAAGAATCTGAACTATTTCGTGTGTGTTTACTGGATCTAGGTTGCCAGTAGGCTCGTCGGCAATAATAAGTTCTGGTTGGTTGATTATGGCACGAGCTATTGCGAGACGCTGCTGCTCTCCCCCAGACATCTGTCCAGGGAAATGCATTATTCTGTGGCTCAAATCAACAAGTTCTAAAACATGTGGAACATCACTTTGGATCTCTTCATCAGTCTTTCCTACGGCCTCCATGGCAAAAGCAATATTTTCATATGCAGTTTTATTACTGAGTAATTTGTAATCTTGAAAAACCACACCTATACGGCGACGGAGCTTGGTCAAACTTTTATTTTTGAGCTTACCAATATTTATAGACTCAAAAAAAACGGTTCCACCAGAAGGAATCTCGTCTGCTAAAATCATTTTCGTAAGAGTGGTTTTGCCAGCACCCGAATGCCCAACAATAGACACAAATTCTCCTGTATCAACAGTGAAAGTGACATCCTGGAGCGCAACCGCGTCTCTATAGACTTTTGAAACATTATTGAAATAAATCATCTCTATCTATCTTATCACAAATTTTTCTCTGCCTCAATAAATAAGTCCAACTCACCATCTAAAACAGCATCAACATTTGAAGTTTCGGCGCCTGTTCTATGGTCCTTAACCATTTTATATGGGTGTAACACATACGAACGAATTTGACTCCCCCATTCTATCTCAGTACCCTTGGTTGATTTCATGCTCTCCTCCACGGACTTCTTTTCTAGCTCAGCTTTTTTGAAAATTTTAGCTCGAAGTATAGCAAGCGCCTGCTCGCGGTTTTGCTCCTGCGAACGCTCGCCTGATGCATGTACGGCGATTCCTGTAGGAATATGAACTATTCGTACTGCCGTTTCCCTCTTGTTTACATTCTGGCCACCAGGGCCTCCTGAACGCGCAAACTCTATTTTTAAATCTTGTGGATTAAGAACAATATCATGCTCTTCCAATTTAGAAAATTTAGGTAAAACTTCAACAAGAGAAAAAGAAGTGTGGCGTAATTTCTTTGCATTAAATGGTGAAATACGAACAAGGCGATGCACTCCTCCCTCATTTTTTAACATTCCATATACACCCCTGCCCTTCACTTCAAAAGAAACATTTCTATACCCGCTGTGGTCATTTTTGTGTTCGTGTATAAAGAATATTTCCAAACCTTTCTTGTCTGCAAATTTCATATACATAGATAAAAGCATCGCAGAAAAATCTTCGGAATCATCTCCGCCTGCGCCAGCTATGATAGTAACGATAGCATTCCCTGCATCATATTTATTTTCACCCAAAATCTCATTTTTTATTTCTTGAATTCGGCGTAGTGTTGCCTGAGCTTTGTTTTTATCAAGCCAAAAATCACCACCAAGCATTTCTTGTTCTAAACTGTTTAATTCTTGTTTTAAATCTTCTTTAGAATTTTCCACAATAAATAACCATCCTAATCAAATAAACATATTTAATCATCGAACTCATCTCCCCCTCTTGGACGAGGTTGCGTAGGAGAAGTGGTAGGATTTGTGCCGGGAGCAGGAGTATTTACATTTTGATTTAGATTTCCAATAAAATAATTTCCGAGCATTGCTCTGGCGTTCGATGAATGAGCATGTGGTCCGCTTGCTGGACCTTGTGTATTATAAGCGACAGTAGCATCGGTGCCGCAAGTAGGCAAAATACTACTAGCTTGTCCTGGATGCAAATTCAAAAAAGATGTAACATCATATATATCTCCAGAAATTAATAGCCAGCAACTCTGAGATGAGCTATGTTTGGCTAATTCACTCATAGTTAATGTCGTTGTAGAAACGACTGGTGGCTTTGGTGTTGTCACGACGGGCTTTGGATTTGTATTTGAAGTTGAAGATGTGTTTGAAGTTGTGGCAGTGCTTGAGCCTGCTGTGCCAGTGCTTATGTTTTGATTCAAATTCCCAATAAAATAATCCGCAAGCATGGATGTTGCGTTTGAAGAATGTGTATGAGCTTTACTTGCCGGACCCTGCACATCATAGGCAACAGTAGCATCGGTGCCACAGGTCGGAATAATACTGCTTGAATCTCCGGGATGCATATTTAAAAATCGACTTACATCATAAATCTTACCAGAAATTAATAGCCAGCAACTCTGCGCAGAGTTATGTTTTGCCAACTCGACTTTTGTTAGACTAATGCTATTTTTGCTGCTCGTTACTCCGGACACCCCAGAAACTGTTTTGCCATCAGAGACATCTGGCGTAGGAAGACCACTCAGCTGTTGACTAATATTGTTTTTAGACAGCATCCCAGCAGTTAGGACAGCCAATGTAATTGCAAAAAAAATAAATAGAGTTGCCGTTATATATTTTTTCATATATTTATATGGATAAACTAAATTCTTCTGAATAAATTTTACTATTATTAAACCCCAACTTCACAAACTGATTTCTTAGACTTTGCATAAAACCAGCAGGACCACAAAGAAATATTTCGATACCTAGTGAGTCACTAAGATTTTTCAAAATGTATTCCGCAGAAACACGTCCCTCTGTGTCAGAATAAAATTGATGAAATTTAAAATTAGGATTCTGTATTGAAATCTCCGAAAACTCTTCCCAATATACAGCCTCATCTTTGTTTTTTATACAATAAAAAAGATCAATCTGATAGTCTTTGCTCATTTTATCAAAATTAATTTGTCTTGCCATACTCAAAAAAGGTGTAACTCCGATACCTCCTGCCACCCAAACCTGCTTCATTGAAGCGCTGTTTTTGTAGGAAAAAGCACCAAAAGGACCCTCGATTGAGCAAACTGCTCCTGGTTTTAATAAATAAACCATAGATGTATAATCTCCTAAAGTTTTTATAGTCAAAATTAAGTATTTATCATCTGGGTGCGAAGTAACAGAAAAAGGATGAGACTCTGCGAGAACTCCATTCCCTGACTGTGTAGTCGGATTAAATCTAACAAAAACGAATTGCCCTGCCTTATATTTAATTTTTCTCGAGAAAGGCAAAAGCCTCAACTCTACTACGTCGTCATTTACCCTTACTACGCTCTCCAATTTGTATTGATACTCGTTTTTCTTATAAATTCCAAAAATTGTTCTATAGAAATAAGAAACACCACCGAGTATCGCCAATACCAGCATGTAATATTTCAAAACATCATTGTTTGAAATATCGCTCGTAACTAAAAACATGTGGAGGCTGCCTAGTAGCAAAACAATACCTAAAAACTTGTGTGTATTTTTCCAATTTTGATATTTGAAGTGAAAATAAAAAGTAATTGCCATTAATAAAATAAAAACAAGAAGAGCTATCTCGCCATAATTTATGCTCCAATCAGAGAAAGAAAAAAGAAACAATAAAGAAGATTTGAGTGAAATTAGAAAATATTGAACCACTAAGAATATCGGATGAAAAAGTAAAAGACAAAAAGACACAGCCCCTATGAGAGAGTGCTTGATATATACTATATTCAATCCGCTAAATGCCCTATCCATGAATTTGAAACGAGCCGCAAGAATAAAATTGAGAGAAAGCAGCGACATGCCCAAAAGTCCGGTGGCCTGACCCAGACTGCGGAATGCCGTAGATTGCGAAGAAAATCGCACACCCAAGGGGCTCATAAAATACCACATAATAAGTGGTACTATTGCCAAAAACAAGATAAAAATATAACCGAAATTTCTTTTTAATATTTTAAACATCGTTTTAATTATAACAAAAAATTTCAGACATGGCATTATGCCTTCATGAAACCTTAATTTTGGAGCCGCTGGAAAGACTTGCACTTTCGACCCTCAATTTACGAAATTGATGCTCTACTACCTGAGCTACAGCGGCAAACTTATTTTTCTACTGGAGCCGTCGACCGGGATTGAACCGGTGACCTCGTCATTACCAATGACGTGCTCTACCAACTGAGCTACAACGGCAAATTAAAGACCTTTAAACGATCTACCTACCTATCAGCACACAAGCAACGACAAAAAACATTCTCTTGTATCTTAATGTATTTTTGTGTTTTTTGCAAAAAAATATAGTCTCATTCGTCAGAGCAATTTTCTACGTACCCTAAGTTGAAAAACTCATAGAATATTAAAAGAAATTCCTATAAAGAAGCATGCTGGGTTTATTAGAATACATTCTTCTTATTCAAAAACATATACAACAAATACCCAACAAATACAATAATTATAAATATAATTATTGTATTACTACGAGAGGAAAATAGATTCCTAAAGAATAGAAAATTAAAACGATTTTCTAGACTGCCGGTGTTTGCAACTATCTCTGAACCAAGATTATTTATTGCAGCTTTTGTATTTGTAATACTAGGGATTGCTTCTTTGGTCTTTCTGGTTTCTATTTTTATAATAGATTGAATTTCTTCAGGTGATCCTGCTGGTGTGTTTGTATATGTTTGTGAAATATATGAATTTTGAATACCAAGAACTTTTGGATATTCATTGTTTTTAATACTTGGTGTGTAATTACTACCACATGGCTGGCCTGTAAAGATACAATCTTTTAATATCTGCAAAATGCTGCTCATACCTTTTTTATATATAATCTTCTAAATCAAGACGAATATTTTTTAGTTAGTTTTATCAAAATTATTTTTGAAATATGTGCAAAAAAAAGTGAGCGTGGAATAATCCCACTGCTCACTTGTATGAGAACGATGCGCCCCCCATCTACTCGCCGAAGCGGAGAGCAGGATCGTCGAGGCCCAGGTTGTTGACCCCGACGCAAGCCCATTCTAGGGCGAGACTGCCTTTGTGGTCGCACAAGACAGGGACCCGAGGTACAGAGTCGTGGTCCTGCACGACAGAACCCCAAAAGAATACAGCCTTGCCCGCAAACACCTTGCGGAATAGGCCGATTCCCTTAGCTTGAATGGCGAGCCCATCCTGCAGATTCAGACAGGTAGTAATTCCACCACTATTTATCATGTACGCAAGGATAAATTTGGCTGTTAGCCAATATTTTTGCTCCTCGTGTAGCCACTGCTGAACCGCCGTCTGCAAATCGTATTCGGCGGGTCCCGAGCACTCCAACTCGGGGTGCATCATTTTCTTCACCCAGTTGGGGTAGGTCGGCTTGACCGACCTATCGACCCGAACGATCGAATCTACGGCAATCAGTTTGAGCATTACACTATCGATCGGGGAGGGTGAAACTACGAGCTCCCCGCGTAGAAACCTCAGAGCACCTTCCTTTCCCCCGAGGTTTTTGACGATTGCATTTAGCTGACCAACGGTCAGATCCTGACAGGCGAACTCCATTTTCTTTTCCATTAGTCTCCACTTGGGCTAAGTTGCCCATTTCCGTTTTCCTCTAACCCGAGGATGGGGCTCTGACCAAAGTAGTCATAGCCAGAAAATACCGAAATAATCGGGACCTTTTGGCTATGACTACTTACTTTGCAAGTAGCTTATCAAAGAGCATTTTACGGACAATATTATGCCATATAATCAGGCGTTTATCAAATTAAATTACTTGAGCTTATTTAACCTCAATTTCAGCTTTTTTACCAACTGGTATGATTATATTCTTGAAACTTAAAGAGCGGCTTGTTCCTATGGCAGAAAAATCAAAGCTCACAAAGGCAAAACACCCCTTTCGGGGTGCTCTGTCCAATGCTACGCGACTTAGTGGACGATGTTAAAACTGTATTTAGCGTATTGAATGATAAACAGATATAGATACGGTATTTATTTTAAATAACTATCAAAATAAATAGCGTGGCAAGTATAACCTCCAGGGTTCTTTTGCAAATAATCTTGATGGTAATTTTCTGCTTTAAAAAATTTTCTTAGTGGTTCTAGTGTTGTTACAACAGGATTCTTCCAGCGTTTAGATTTATTCACAATATCAATAAAATCCAGAGCCTCTTTTCTTTCATCTTCATTGTCGTAAAAAACAGCTGAACGATAAGATGTGCCTATGTCATTGCCTTGTTGATTTAAAGTAGTCGGATTATGAATTTGAAAAAAGAAATCTAATAATTTTTTATATGAGGTTTTGTTTGTATCATACTCAATCTCAACTGCTTCAGCATGACCTTCATGATTTTCATAAGTTGGATTATCAACTTTTCCGCCAGCATAGCCGACAGTTGTATTTACCACCCCGTGTTGCTTTCTTATTAAATCTTCTAATCCCCAAAAACAACCTCCTGAAAGTACTATTTTCTTAATCATAATTATTTATTATTTTCCAGAAATAAACTTCATTGAAATTGAATTCACACAATGACGAATATTTTTATCTGTTAAGCCTTCACCATTAAACAAATGCCCCAGGTGTCCACCACATTTAGCGCAAGTTATTTCCGTACGCATACCATCAGCATCCAAACTTTTATGTATTGCCCCTTGTATTTCATCGTCAAAACTTGGCCAACCACACGTAGATTCAAATTTATCTTTGGAGTTATAAAGTGGGGCTCCACATTGTCGGCAGACATATATTCCTGTTTCTTTATTATTCACATACTCGCCTGTAAATGGGGCTTCGGTACCTTTGTTAAGAATCACTCTTTTTTCTTCGGGCGTTAAACTATTCATATTATTTATTCTGTATAAATGATTACTTAATAATTTCTATCAGCACTTCATTCCTGGTCATCCACGGTGGAGTCCATGGTGCATTATATCCTGCATAAGAAACACTTCCGATGCTTTCTACTCCATCTTTTGATAATTTATCTTTTAATTCCTTACTAATTCTTTCTATTTTATTGGCATTGCGATATCCGGAAAATCTAACTACAGCAAAGGTTTTCTCTGCTATTTCAACTAATTTTACTCTCTTATCATTTGGAATAGGGAGAGTCTCCATTGTGTATCCCCTAGGCATACCAAAAGAAATAGTGCGGCTCGTATCTCCTCCTCCATCAATTATCACTGGAGCAGTCATAGATATTTTACTACCTACCTCTTTTGCAGAACTACTGAGAACAGGGGCAGTCATAGATATTGATTCGCGTTTAATATTTCCTCCAAAAATATAACTCGCTACAATACTAAAACCAGAATTCATTCCACTCATAAAATCTCCTGATACTGTCGCTTGTGCCAAAATATGTTTTGGGTATTTACGAACTTCATAATATTTATTTTTTTTCACAACTGTATATTCCATTTGTTCAACCCTAGAAGAAAAATATCCCCAGACAGACCAAAGAATTAAAATCAAAATCAGAATAATTATTATTTCCATATCTTTATTATACCAGTTCTAAGTCCATTTAGTCAGCAAATTGCTCTGGCGTTCAAGCCCTTAAAATGCTCCGCATTTTATCGAACGCAGAAAAAGCTCCCTTAGGAGCTTTTTCTTTTTGCGCGACTTAGTGGACGATGTTAGAACTGCGTTTAGTATTAAACAATAAACAGACATAAATGAGAAAGCCGCGGAATGTCTTGCGGACTTTCTCGCGGCTGTGATGTCTCCTTTTTGAGAGTAGTTAGGACTCCCGGCCCAGAGCTCAGCAGTACGCTGAGTACTACTTCACGTCGTAGTCTTTCACCACCACACCTTCCTCGACTGAACCGCGAGTATGCATGGGTATCCAGACCGTTGCGGCGTGCTTGCCGAAGAGCAACCCTTTGCCATCTTTACCGTAGGTCGCAAAGTGCCCGCGACAGATGTGCAGAGCCCTCTTTAGGCCTTCGGTGCTCACCCTACCTTCTCGTTCCAGTACCTGCTTCATGTGGTCAATCTGCAGGACGCGGTACTTGAGAAGCGGACGCCCAGTCTTCCGCTCGTGTTTCCTCGAGAGCGGCACTGGTGGGACTTCGGTCCTAACCCCCACGTTCCGACAGTGCATGAAGGACAAGGCCATGAGAGCCGGGCAGAGACAGAACGTCGCGAAAAACGCGGCAAAACGTTCTTGTTGCTGGGGCGTTATTCCACGCACATCCATCAACATTGTGTCCACCCATCCACCCTGCCTGACATTCACAATCCGTCCGTCGCGATTGACAGCCGTCGTGAAGTTGGCAAAGTGGATAGACTTCCTGTTGACTCGGTCATGCAGAAACAACCGAGCAGTAAGAAGCCAGGCTACTTCCTCGCCAGCAGGCATGTTTTCCGTCTGCCACGTTCGAACGTCTGTGAAGTCCTGACTCATGCCACTCATGAATTCTTCGATTCGATACATTCTCATGAGTAGGCCTGCCTCATCGTAGACATCAGGAAAAACCCCACCATGAGCCTGAAGACGAGGCCGCATTTCGAGAAACGCCGTCTCGAACGGGAGCATGACATTCGGGAAGTCTGAAGACTTGACGTCGTTCTCAGGTTGTCCTTGTTGTTGCTGGGCCACCTGATAGCAGTAGGTCGTCACGTTATCAATGACGACCAACTGGGCTCTCTCGAGATTACCCTGAAGTGTTTCATCACTATCATAGGTAATCAATCCCTCTGAGAGAATTCTGTCCAGTAGTCGCATTGTCGGCCTCCTTGGCCTGTGTATGTGAAATGTAAATGTGAAGAACCCTTCGAATCAAAAAATATTATAGCATATAAAAATATAAAATCAAGATAACTTAATTTTTCAACACAAAAAATCCTTACAAATTAAGGTTCAAATCGATGCGCGGACTAGTAGATGATATTAGAACTGCGTTTAGTATATTAAATAATACACAGATATGCATTCCTACTCTTTAATCATCCCTAATTGCTTTAAAGCATTTAATGCCTTTGATGAGATGTCTTGGTCGTTACCTCCTATAAAAAATTGAATAGTAGCTCCTGCTTTTTTTTGTTCTTCAGTAATTTGATTCGCACGTTCAAGTGTTGTTCGGTAATCAGCTCCACCAGTTAACTCCTGTTCTGGTTTCCACATACCTCTTGCAAACATGTCTGGAGTTGCAGACCAAACTCTACCCCAAAAATCTTTAATTGCTTGATATGCCTCTTCTTTATTTTTAAAGGAAAAAACAAAACCATACATTACAGGCTTAACTTCCACAATACTGTATGGAAAAATATTTTCTCTATGTGGCGCTCCTCCTTCCATTATCTTTTTATTATATCAGTTCTAACATTCAATAGTCCAGTCAAAAAACCTCTTCGGTTGGAACCAGAAAGTCATTGTGAAATATAACTATTATTTAGAAAACTATCGATGCGGGGTTATTAAACGAAGCTCGAACCTATTTTATTAAAAATTCGACAGAAGCGCTAAATGTAAATGCGGACTCGGTTTTGCGAAAGCATTTTTTGGGGAAAAGGATTTCGCAAAACCTCGGCTAATATTTTCTTAAATTCGGCGGGATTAACTTCGCCCGCAGGAGGGGTTTGGGGAGGAATGCGGAAAACTCAAAATACATTGTCTCGGGCATTATACCATTTTCCTACTTTGGTGGTCATTGAGAGTTTATAGAGTGCACCCTCGGCATCCGCCTCGGGCATTTCCGCTAGGGCTACGAGTGCCTAGAT
>JBAXTS010000002.1:0-61373 GCA_037130055.1 bacterium
AAAGGTAAGGAAAATTTTTGGTTTTTGCTCCCGCGACCGCAGGGAGCGGACGAGGTGCGCATCATTGGTCATCAGGATTCAATTCAAAATACATTCGAACTTTGTTTAACAAACACCGCAATTTTTATTTTGTGTGTATGGTCACGTAGATATCTTCTAGCGCACGAACAGCATCACCAGAGGCGATGTTGTTTTGATGATAGAGAATATTGGTGCAATCACCAGCAGCCCAGATACCTGGGATTTCAGTCTTTTGAGACCAAGCGTCAATTTTAATTTTACCTATCTCATTTAAGGGGATTAAACCTTTTACAAAATTAGTATTTGGAATTTGGCCTATTTCTACGAAAACACCAGTTGTTTTAATTTCTTTTTGTTCTCCTGTTTTGCTATCTTTATAGACCAGTCCATCAACAAATTTTTCACCTTTTATTTCTAATATTTCAACACCAGTGATGGCTGACATTTTTGGATTCTTGAGGACTTTTTCAACAGTAATTTCATCTGCACGGTAAGTGTCACTTCTGTTTATTAGAGTTACAGATTTACAGTAGGCGAGTAGCTGAGCAGCTGATTCGAATGCTGCATTGCCTCCACCGACGACTACGACGTCTTGTCCTTCGTAAAGTGGCCCATCACAAGAAGCACAATAGGTGAGTCCTTTGTGTTCAAGCCTGTCTGCATTTTTTGCTGGGAGTTTTCTTCGGCTACTGCCTGTTGTTATTAGTATCGTTTTAGTTTCAAATTCTTTTCCTGATTCTGTTTTTACTTTAAAACCAGCTTCACTTTTCAAAATTTCTTTTGCTTTTTCACCTTCTTCTAATATTAGGAAGTCGCCTGTGTTTGCTAATACATGCGCTTTGAAGTTCTGCGCAAGGTCATTTCCAGAAATTTCTGGAGTTCCTATCCAGTTGAAAATCTTTTCAGAGACGATACTTTGTCCACCCCACTCTGGGGTAATAAAGAGTGTTTTAAGCCTTTTGCGGGCAGCATAAACAGATGCAGCACTACCAGCTGGCCCACCTCCTATAATTACAAGGTCGTAAATAGTATTCATATTTACATTATACACCATACGTCAATTTTTTTACTTTTTATTCCTTCGGAGGAATGCTGGAACTGCGCTCCAGTCATCGCCGTCGTCTTCTATTATGTCTTCTTTAACTTCCTTTTTGATAGTGCTGTCCATCTTTTTAAGAAAATCATTATTACTATTGATATTTCCATTTTGGAGACTGTTGTGAATTTCTTTTTTGATAACAACAGGACTTTCGTCTTTAACAAGTGTCGTCTGATTTCCTCCGATATTTGTTCCACTAAAAAGGCTTTTGCGAGGCGTATCAGCAGGGAAGCTAGTAGCGATTACGGTGACTTTGATTTCTCCCTTCTTTAATTTTTCGTCGCGTATAGTTCCGAAGATTACTTTTGCATCCTTGTCTATAGATTCAGTAATTATTTTTGCTGCTTCTTGGATTTCGTTGATAGTCAAATCATCGCCACCCGAAATTGCAAAGAGCACGCCTTTTGCTCCATGAATTGATACTTCAAGGAGAGGGGAATTGATTGCAGCAAGAGCGGCTTTTTCTGCACGCTTCTCACCAGAGGCGCTACCTATGCCCATAAGAGCAGAGCCAGCATTTGCCATGACAGCCTTGATGTCAGCAAAGTCAACATTTATGACACCAGGAGTGGTGATAAGGTCAGAAATGCCTTCTACTGCTTGACGCAATACATCATCACATTTTACGAAAGCGTCTTTAAAATTGGTGTTTTTTTCAGCTAATTGAAGTAATTTATCGTTTGGAATTATGATAATTGCATCTACTTCCTTTGCAAGTTCCTCGATTCCTTTTTCGGCAATTTTCATTCTGTGATTACCTTCAAAAAAGAATGGCTTCGTGGTCACAGCGACAGTCAATATTCCTTGCTCCCTCGCTGCGCGTGCCACTATTGGAGCTGCTCCTGTTCCTGTGCCTCCTCCCATACCGCATGCAAGGAAAATCATGTCTGCACCTTTGATGACATCTTGAATTTCTGATTTTGTTTCTTCTGCAGCTTTTTTGCCAACCTCAGGATCCATTCCTGCACCAAGACCTTTGGTCAAATTTTTTCCGATGTGAATTTTTTTCTCAGCAAGAGAGTGGTGTAGATCCTGTGTATCTGTGTTCATGCAGATGAAAGAGACACCCTTGACCTTAGAATTTATCATATGGTTCACGGCATTCTTCCCTGACCCTCCAATTCCTATGACCATAATACGGGCAAAGCTTTCTATTTCCTGGTTTACTTTTGGCATTTTTTCTTGTCCCGCCGTAGCGAGCTGAGTTAATTTTTAATAAAAAGTTATGAAACCTATATAAACCCTATAATAGCAGAAAACAAAAAAAAGCAAAGTTTTTGTCTATTTATAGAAAACTGGGTATTATTCTTTTCCTAGAGCTTAGCATCTAGGGCCAGATGTCTATCTACGGCATTAACTGTTTAATGCTTGATTTTATTATGTTTTTTAAATCTTTAAGGATGTTTGAGAAGGAACTTTCGTTGTAGTTTCCGTTATACTTGCCAGCGGTTAGCAGCCCCAAGACAGTAAACCAAGAAGAATCTCTAAGTTTAGTTTTAGAATTACCGAATATATCGATAGTTCCCAAACTTGAAGGAAGCCTTAGTGTAGATTTCGACAATTCCAACAGCCCAGGAAGATTTGCGCCCCCACCCACAAATACAATACCTGCAGGCAGAAGCTCTGATCTTTTTATTTTTTTCAAATTATTCTCAATCGACTCAAAAATATCCAATAGACGTGCATCAATTATTTCATCAAGTTTTTTCTTAGAAAATTCCTCAGTAATATTTCCAAGCTTGAAATTTTCTGCTTTTTCTAAAGTAATTTTAAATCCCAAAGCAATATCATTTGTGATTTCCGATGAACCAATTGAAAAAGTACATGTATATATCATCAAACCATTTTCAAAAACAGAAAGAGAGGTGGTTTGGTCTCCTATGTTTACCAATGCCACGCCGACTATCTTTTGCCTTTCTGACAAAGCTATATAATTAACTGCAATTGGCGAAGCGACTACATCTATGGTTTCTACGCCGGCTTCTGCTACAACGCTGAGCAAATCTTCCAGGTGCTGCATAGAATAAGTAACAAATAGTGCCTTTGCTTCAAGCTTTGTTCCTCGCATGCCTTCTAATCTGCCTAGTACTTCTTTGCCATCGAGGCGAAAGGAAAGAGGATACATATGTATAATTTTCTTGTTTTCTAGATTTAAATTTTCCTCACAGTCTTGTAGCGCCTTGTTTATGTCTAGATTGGTTACTTCTCCATCTGCCTTAGAAATAATTGTAGAACCAGAACCAGTCTCTCCTTTTAATGTAGTGCCCGAAAGTGAAACGAAACCTTTTTTAATTTTTATACCTGAAGTTTTTTCTGCTAGATCTAAGGCTTTTCTTATTGAAATTGCAGCAAGAGCAGAATTCGTTATATAACCATGTCTTACACCCAACGTTTCAGTTTCACCAACGCCAATAATTTTAGGATATTTTTCTCCTTTTATAAACTCTCCGACCACGACACGAGTCATGGACGATCCCACATCTATTCCCACAGAAATATTTTTGATCATATTTTTCTTCCTTTTTCTCCATTGTACTACCATGTTCCATTCCTTCCAAATGAAGCATCCCGTGGATAACTAAGAATCCAATAAATTGTTCAAAAGTTCTGCCGAAATTTTTAGCTTCTTTTCTGATTACTGTAGGACATAGAATTATCTCGCCCAAATCTATGCGCAGAGAAAAAGACAATATGTTTGTAGGCTTATTTATTTTTCTATATTTATTATTTAAGAATTTGGATGTTTTTTCGTCAACATACGCGACAGAAAGGGAATATTTCTTTCCCAAAATATCATTCTTTATTATAGAAAAATCTTTTTCCATTTTTACTTAGTAACCATTTTACCGAGTTTTTTGAGTTTTTCTATTTCTTTTCTTCTTGTCATTCTCTTTAGAGCGCTTTTCTTTACTTTGAGCTTTGATTCTTTTCTGACGTTATAGCGAGCGCCCTTTACTTTACGGATTATTCCTGATTCTTGGATTCTTCTAGAGAAACGTCTCAAAATACTCGAATTGTTTTCGTTTGGGTTTTTCTTTACTTCGATTACTGTTTTAGCCATATAGATGTAAGGTTATCATAAAAAATATTTTTAGCAAGTTATGGTTCGCAAAAACTCTGAATTTATTGACTTTCATGAATAATAATTATAATATAAACACCTATGAATCAATCAGGAGATTATATAACAGAAGAAAAAAGACGTTCGCTTGAAGCAGAACTCAATGATTTAAAAGGTCCAAAAAGAAAAGAAATTTTGGAGAATTTAGAGTATGCCAAGTCTCTTGGTGATCTATCAGAAAATGCTGAATATCATCAAACTCGGGAAGAACAAGGCAAGCTGGAAGCACGTATCGCTAAAATTGAGCAGATTTTGCTGTCGTCAGAAGTAGTGAAGGTAGGTGGTGGTGGTGATATTATAGAAATTGGCTCAAAAGTAGCTGTGCAAAAGGAAGGTACCAAAGAAGAAAAAATTTATGTTATAGTTGGTTCAGAGGAGGCGGACATGCTGAAAGGCAAAATTTCAAACCGCTCTCCTTTTGGTGAAGCACTTTTTGGTAAAAAAAAGGGAGACAAAGTATCTTTCAAAACTCCAAATGGTCTAGTCAATTATAAAATCACAAATGTTTCTTAACTTTTGCTTCGCGAGTCAATCGAAGTAAATAAATTGCACAATGTCTTCAATTGATGAGATTAGGGACGCTCGAATAAAAAAACTTAAGCTCTTACAAAGTAAGGGAATAAATCCATACCCAGCAGAATCAAAAAGAGAGATATCTTTGAATTTTGCAGTTCTTAATTTTGATGATCTTGAGAAAAACAAAGCTTCCAAATGGATAGCTGGTAGAATCATGTCTATACGTGGGCAGGGTGCTATTGTATTTATTACTTTATATGATGGCACAGCCTCATTTCAGGGTTTATTAAAGAAAGATCTCATTGGTGATGAAATATTTAATTTTTGGGCTGAGGTAGTTGATATAGGTGATTTTGTAGAATTAGAAGGAACATTTTTTAAAACAAATCGTGGAGAAAAAACAATCGAGGCAAAGAACTGGCGCATGCTTTCAAAAAGCTTGCGCCCGCTTCCTGAGAAGTGGCATGGACTCGTTGACGTGGAGGAAAGATTTAGGAAACGATATTTGGATATTTTAATGAATCCAGAACTAAAGGATGTTTTTGAAAAGAAAGCAAAGTTTTGGGAAGCATTTCGCAATTTTTTGAAGAACGAAAGTTTTCTTGAAGTTGAAACTCCTACAATAGAGGTCACGACAGGTGGGGCTGAGGCGCGACCATTCAAGACACATCACAACGATTTTGATATTGATGTTTACATGAGAATCTCTGTTGGAGAACTTTGGCAAAAGAGATTGCTCGCTGCTGGTTTCCCGCGTGTCTTTGAAATTGGTAGAGTCTATCGAAACGAAGGATCCAGCCCAGAACATTTACAAGAATTTACCAACATGGAGTTTTATGCTGCTTATATGGACTACAAGCAGGGTATTGAGTTTACAGAAAGAATGATAAAAGAAGTCGCTGAGAAAACTTTTGGAAAATTGCAGTTTCAAATTCATGGCCATGAAGTGGACCTTTCTACAAAATGGGAGCAAATTGCTTATGTTGATACTATTCAAAAAATGTTAGGCATAGATGTGCTAACTGCCTCTGAGAGAGAAATGACTAATAAATTGGATGAACTCGGAGTGAAATATGATGGAAACAACAAAGAGCGTTTGACAGACTCACTTTGGAAGCACTGCAGAAAGCAAATTGTCGGACCTGTATGGCTCGTTGATATTCCAAAGCTCGTATCGCCACTTTCAAAAGCAAAAACCGATAATCCACTTTTGACAGAGCGCGTTCAGCTTCTTCTCGCTGGTGCAGAAATAACAAATGGATTTTCTGAGTTGAATGACCCTATTGACCAAGATAGCCGTTTTGAGATTCAGAGGAAATTAATAGAGAAAGGGGATGATGAGGCCATGATGCCAGACTTAGAATTCGTAGAAATGCTCGAGCATGGCATGCCTCCGGCTTTCGGTTTTGGAATTGGAGAACGTTTGTTTGCATTCCTAATAGACAAGCCTATTCGCGAGACTCAACTGTTTCCTTTGATGAGGCCACTCAAAGAATAAATATAATCTAGAAAATCAACCAAAAGCCATATTTTAATGGTTTTTTTGTATTTTAATATGGCAAAGTTATCCACATTTATATTTGGCTTTATTGAGTTGTTTGGAATATAATATATCAAGTGGGAAAAAGTGGGAAATTTTAAGAAGCGGCAGCGACTATAAAATTTCACCACCCTGTTAAATAATTTTTGCAAAGCAAAAATTGCCCAAAAGGCATTTAACAGGGTAAATATTTTTATGTTCGCTTTACTCACTAAAAATTATTTATGCTCATAGGCGAATACATACACACAATAGATGAGAAGAACAGAGTATCTATGCCAGCAAAATTTCGCAAAGAGCTCGGCAAGAAAATTATTATTACTCCCGGATTAGATTCTTGTTTGTTTATTTTCACAATCAAAGAATGGGAAAAAGTTAGTAAGAAACTTTCAGATTCCGAGAACGATTTATCTTTCTTAAAAGCAGACCAGAGAAGTTTCAATAGATACATGTTCGGAAGGGCAGCTGAGGTAGAGATAGATTCTATTGGCAGAATCTTGATACCTGACTTCTTGAAAGACAGAATTGGACTGAAGGACAAGGCAGCGATTATCGGAGTAGAGGATAGAGTAGAAGTTTGGAACGACAAGGTGTGGTCGCAGAATCAGGAGGCTGTAGAAAAGCAAGCAGGTGAATTGGCCGAGAAGCTTGGAAATAGCCACAGTTTATAAGATGACCTCACACACAGACCGAGGGGAGAAGGAAAGCATCCACAAGACAGTTCTTTTAAATGAAACAATAGATGGTTTGAATTTAAATTCAAAGTCAGTAGTTCTAGATTGCACGTTTGGAGGAGGAGGACATTCTCTTGAAGTTTGTAAGAGAAACAAAGACACAAAGATAATCGCAATTGATCAAGATGAGGGTGCCTTCAAGAAAGCCAAAAGCAAACTAAAGGACTTGAATTGTAATATTTCCTATATCAATACAAATTTCAAGGATTTAAAAAATGCTTTAGAAAAAGAAAACGTGAAAGAAGTAGATGGAATTATATTTGACTTAGGTTTGAGTTCTGACCAATTAGAAAATTCTGGACGAGGGTTTTCCTTTATGAGGAATGAGCCACTCCTGATGACCATGAAGGAAAATCCTTCGAGAGAAGACATTACTGCGAGTGACATTGTAAATACTTGGGAGGAGAAAAATTTAGCTGACATTATTTATGGCTATGGAGAGGAGAGGTATAGCAGAAGAATAGCCAAGGCGATAGTGGATGCCAGGAAAAAATCCAAAATAGAAAGCACCTTTGATTTAGTAAGGATTATAGAAAGTTCAGTACCGAGAGCATATAGAAGCGGTAAGATACATTTTGCCACAAGAACATTTCAAGCATTACGTATAGCAGTTAATGACGAACTAGGAGTATTGCAGCTTGGATTGCAGAGCGGATTTGAGAAATTAAGGATCGGAGGAAGAATGTCAGTCATAAGTTTCCATAGTTTGGAGGATAGGATTACAAAGAAATTTTATTCCGCCAAAGGCGGATCCGCCTCAGGCGGAAAAGAAAATAGAGTTGCAAAAATTATTACAAAAAAACCGATTAGAGCAAGTTTAGAAGAAGTAAAAAATAACCCGAGATCACGAAGTGCCAAATTAAGAGTATTAGAAAAAACAGCATGAAACAAGCAAGTCTAAAATTGAAAATGAGCATACAGAATGTAAATATTATTGATAATAATATTGAAGTTCAAAAAATTATTTTGAGGACCATGCTTTTGATAATAGCCACGTTGGCAATATTCTATGTTCTTATTTTAGGAAATATGGTTTTCAATATTACACAAAGAAAGGTTTTAGAAAAGGAGGCACTTGTTCTTTCTAGTGAAGTTGGAAATTTGGAACTTTCTTATTTATCTATATCTAACAAGGTTGATTTGACTCTTTCATCGTCTATGGGATTCAAGGAAACTCGCGCTAGTTTTGCGACTCGCAAATCTCTTAGCAGTATAGGCAGTTTGAGCTCGAACAACAATGAAATATAGTTTTCTTATTAGATCTAGGGTCGTTCTATTTTTCGTAATGACCTTTGCATTTATTCTAGTGAGTAAATTATTTTATGTCCAAGTCGTGAATGGTAGAATTTATGCAGAAGCAGCTGATCATCAGTATGTGACACCCTCGAGTGACATATACGAACGTGGTACTGTATATTTCGAGCGCAAAGATGGTGAACTTGTTTCTGCGGCTACGCAGACGACAGGATTCAAGGTTGCTATCGTTTCAGTAAAAATTATCGATGGAGAATATACATACAATGAACTATCAAAAATTATAAGTCTTGACCATGATGATTTTATATCAAAAGTAGAAAAGAAGAACGATCCATATGAAGAAATAGTTAATCATCTTTCCAAAGGAGAAGCAGACGCGATCTCTATATTAAAATTACCTGGTGTAAGTATTTTTAAAGAAAAATGGCGTTTTTATCCTGGGGGAAGTTTGGCTTCACACACACTTGGTATTGTTGGTTACAAGGGCGACGAGCTTGGTGGGCGCTATGGACTCGAAAGACAATATGAAAGCTTGCTTACTAGAAATGTCGATAATCCATATGTGAATTTCTTTGCTGAAGTATTTTCCAATTTACATAAAACATTTTTTGAGAATCAGGTTCCAGAGGGAGATATTGTGACGACAATAGAACCACAAGTTCAAAGCTTTTTGGAGAAAAAACTAGTTGAAGTAAAAGATAAATATCAAATTGACTCCATTGGTGGAATTATAATGAATCCCATAGATGGATCTATTTATGCGCTAAGTGTAAAACCAGATTTTAATCCAAATGATTTTTCACAAATAGACAAGGTTTCTACTTTTTCCAATCCTTTAGTAGAAAATGTTCTTGAATTTGGTTCTGTCGTTAAGCCTTTAGTGATGGCGGCCGCGCTTGATGTGGGAGCTGTATCTGCAAATACAACATACAACGATAAAGGTTCTGTAATAGTAGAAAATAAAGAAATATTTAATTTTGATAAAAAAGGAAGAGGCCCAGGAACAAGCATGCAAGAGGTATTGAATCAATCATTGAATACCGGTATGGTTTTTGTTGAGCAGAAGCTTGGCAAAGAAAGACTTCGTGACTATTTGCTTTCCTATGGCATAAAAAACAAAACAGGAATTGATCTACCAAACGAAACCTCCGGACTTGTTTCTAATATAGTAAATAGCCCTCGTGAGATTGAATATGCTAATGCTGCCTTTGGACAAGGAATAGCATTGACCCCTGTTGAATTAATTCGAGCACTAGCTTCTCTTGCAAATGGAGGAAATTTGGTTGTTCCACATGTGGTAAAGGAAATTAAATATAATGATGGTACTACAAAAGAGATGACTTATCCAACAACTCCGACAAAGATATCAAAATCAACCTCAGAGGAAATAACTCGCATGCTTGTAACTGTGATGGACAAAGCAATCAAAGGTGGATTGGGAAAGATTGATCGTTTTAGTGTCGCAGTAAAAACAGGAACTGCGCAAGTTGCAGATAATACAAACGGAGGATATTATACAGACAGGCATACGCATTCCTTTTTTGGTTATTTCCCGGCCTATAATCCAAAGTTTATAATTTTTCTTTATGCAGTAAACCCAAAAGGTGTGCCATATGCAGCGACAACGTGGACTGACCCTTTTTTGGAAATTACCAAATTTTTATTAAATTATTATGAAGTTGCGCCAGATAGATGATTTGGTTATGAATTACTAATTAAATTAACATGCATATATTTTTTAAAAATACTGTATCATATATATTAAAAACCGAATCACGATTGGTACTTTGGAAATATAAACCAAAAGTTATCGCTATTACTGGTTCTGTCGGAAAGACATCCACAAAAGATGCTGTTTATGCTGTGCTTTCAAAAGTTGCATATGTTCGTAAGAGTGAAAAAAGTTTTAATAGTGAGATAGGTATTCCACTTACGATCCTGGGATGTCCAAATGGTTGGAATAATCCATTCGTCTGGACAGTGAACATACTGAAGGGCTTTTGGTTAATTTTATGGCCACACAAATACCCAAAATGGCTAGTACTTGAGGTGGGGATTGGCAAGCCAAATGATATGTATGAGGTAGCTTCTTGGCTTATGACTGATGCAGTTATCATGACTGCGATAGGAGATACCCCTTCACATATTGAATTTTTCAAATCGCGCAAACATCTCATCGAAGAAAAGAGCCAACTAATAAAGACCTTGAGAAAAGATGGAATTTTGGTTTTAAACGCAGACGATGAGGCAGTTTTTGAGATGAAATCAATTACAAAAAATCTCACAATTACTTACGGATTCAAGGACGAAGTTGATATAAAGGTATCCAGTGATAATATTTTTTATAATGAAAAAAATGAACCAGAAGGAATAATATTTAGAATAGACAATGATGGGAAGAGCTTGCCTGTTGTAATAGAAGGAGTGTTTGGAAGAAACCATGTTTATGCATCTTTGGCTGCGCTTGCTCTTTCTTTTGGTTTGAAACTCAATATGATAAATGCAGTTCAGTCACTGAAGAATTATGATGTTCCTCCTGGGCGGATGCGCCTTTTAAAAGGAATTAGAGATAGCCTTATTATTGATGATACATATAATTCTTCTCCATTTGCATGCGAGTCAGCATTAAAAACACTGGGTGAAATAAAATCCAAAGAAAATGATAGCAGAAAGATAGCGATCCTAGGCGACATGCTTGAATTAGGTAAGCATACTATTGAGGCGCACAACAACATAGGTCATATAGCAAAAGAAAATTCTGATGTTCTTGTGGCTGTGGGGCCAAGAGCAAAGACGATCAAGGAAGGTGCGATAGAAGCAGGCATGCAAGAAGATAAAATTTTTGAGTTTTCAAATTCTCATGAAGCAGGAGTATTTATAAAAACATATATAAGAAAAAATGACTTGGTTTTGGTCAAAGGTTCACAGGGAATGAGAATGGAAAGAGTCTCTGGAATGATAATTCTAGACCAAAAAAATAAAAGTAGATTGCTTGTCAGACAGGATGTTGAGTGGCTCTGCAAGAAATAACACTCAAATTTCTCCAAAAATTTTTTTAATCCACTTTTCAATCTTTATTGTTGCAGAGTGAAGGTGCGGGTATTTCTGTGTATATTTTTCTATTAGGGTTCGGGTTTCTGGAAATGAGAAAGACAAAAGAAAGAATCCAATAAACAAAAATAATATTCCTTGCAAAATTGGCAGAACAAGGCCAATTAGACCAAGTAATATAGAAATGACTGCTATCACTATAATTAATGCTCTCTTTATTCTTTTCATAAAGAAAGTATAACTTTAATTGATTGTAAAATCTAATACTGAGAGATTCCTTCACAGAATGTTCATATATATGATTTAAAATACAACAATGCAAAAAAATTCAAAAATGATATATATAGTAATTATTATTTTTATTATTGTTTTATGTGTGTGGATATATATATCAAACAATATGAGTACTGAACAGAACCCAAAGAATAACCCCGGTGTTTCAGCAATCCAAAATTCACAAGCTGGAAGCCAACTCTTTTCAAGTTCTCAGTTTGCACAAAATGCATATTTAATTTCTACACCTACTTACGATGCAACAGTAAATAAAGCATTGAGCGGCTTCAGTGTTGCTCGAACAGTACTCTCTGATGGTTCTACCCAATATGTACTAAATGCTACAAATCCAGAATACCAAACCCAGACATATACTGTGAACACCGGGGAGAAACTATATTTTATAGAGAGGAATCTGTCTGATGATAGTGTAAATGAAGACAAGTTCATTGGAGACGACACTGCTGTATTAGTTGATGCAGGGGGCTACATAATCAAACAATAAGCAATCGCACTTTCTTTGTGACCCTAATTATACGGAATTGGAACCAGATTTTTAATCAAATAAAAAGTTTTTAAGAATCTTATTCCTTGACAAATTTGTTTTTTTATATTTAAATTGTTATAGGAAACGTTCATCTGTATCACTAGAGGAGGGCCTCATGGCCATCACGCACAACAGCTACTACGAAGGAAGAGTGCAGTCACTCGGGTTCACGGACGGAAACGGCAAAGACGCCACTGTCGGCGTTCTGGAGCCGGGTATTTACAAGTTCGGACGTGCGGAACGACGCGAAATAATCATCGTGCTCCATGGGACCATCTTCGCCAAAGGCCAGATCTTGGCGATCCACGACACAATCTGTTTCGAGGTAGGAGAAGAGGTTGAAGTTGAGGTTCGCGAAACGGCCGCCTATGGCTGCGTCTACTTCTAGTTTGTGGGACGTTTTTCCTGCATCATACGCCGTTCCCACCAGTCAACTGAAAAGGCCGACTGGAGGAACGGCTTTTTCTATTTCAATATAAAAAATAGTTGAACGCTTTGCGTACAATGTTTATGTGAGCCACAATAATTTGCTTTTCGACAAAAGCAAATTTTCCAGCCCCGGACTCAGCTATTTTTTCTACTAAAAAAATATGCTTCCGTCTTCACAAAAGCGAAAAAGACTAGAGCAGTCTAGTCTTTTTGAATTCGCGCTTTTGTGACCTTAATTATACGGAATTGGAACCGGGTTGTATGTCAAGTAAGGGGATTTGAGCAGTTTTTAAGCTAGGGGAAATAATTTTCATGATAGTTTTTATGTATTGACATTTAATATTGAATATGCTATAATATAAGGTATGTTCTTTAAAAGTGCTCTGGAAAGTGAAATGTAGAGGAGTATTTAGATTCGTCTTTAATTCACTTTTCAGAGCAAATGCGTTTATTTTCGAAGGAGAAGGAAGATGTCAGAAGATTTGAGCAACGTTGAAGTTGAAGTGTTCACGTACCGTTCTGTGGTCGTCACTGAGCGGTTCCTCTTCTTGCCGAGGACGTTGTTGGATCAACTGGAAGAGGCCTTGGCCAAGAAGGCGGGGAAGAGACCGGATAACCACACGGCCTACAAGCTCACGTGTCGGAACGGTCTGGGTGGCGAGAGCGTCACCTACATCGCGTTCAGCGACAACCTGGCTTCGTTCGGTCTCTCAATCGAGAAAACGCCCTGGTAATATCATCAGCCGTTCCGTCAGTTCGCGCAAACGAAAAAGCCGAACTGGAGGAACGGCTTTTTCTATTTTTATTTTTTAAAAAAAGTTGGATGCTTCGCATTCTATATTTACGTGGTCACAAGTTACTAAATTTTTTACTTCTTAAAATCGTAAAAAATGTAAGTACTTGCCGACCCCGGCTCGGCTATTTTTGTACTCAAAAATTATGCCTGCGCCTTCACAAATCACTTGCAAATAAAGCAGTTTATTTGCTTTGTGTGATTTGTGACCCTACGCGGAAACGCGAGTACGCTTTCGGTCACAAATAATTTTTTGCTAAAAATTTTCGCTACCCCGCCTCGGACTCGTCAGTCCTGCGGCCTTCGATTCTCTCCGTAAGGAGATCACTAGCGATATAAAAATAACCCACTGATGTGGATTATTTTTGATCGTGTGACCCTACCGGGAATCGAACCCGAATTTAATCCTTGAGAAGGATCCGTCCTAACCGTTAGACGATAGGGCCGTCAACAGGGGCATATCAATAATGCGATATGCCCAATAGAAAAAATATAGCATTTTTTCTTGGAAAATCAAAAATAATTTTTTTAGTCTTCAATTTTAGGTTTTTCTACTTCAAGTAGCGAGAGTTCTGGAGAAGTTCCAGCTATGCGTAGGACATCTTTATCTATTTTTTTTAGTTCCTTATTTGATGCATTGTAATGGTTTACCACAGTACCTAGCGCGTTCCCGAGTTTATTGTGATATTCGTCATAGGATTTCAAATGCTTACCTAGGTCTTCTACTTTTTTTATTATTTCTTTTGCGGATTCTTCTATTTTAAGTGCTTTGAGTCCTTGGAGGACAGTTTGTAAATAGGCTAGAAAAGAAGTAGGAGAGGTGATTATAACTTTATATTTTCCTGCTGCACGTTGTATAAGGTTTTCATTCTCTTCAGTTGTTGATGCTCCGACTTTATTTGTAAGCAAGTCATAATAAATAGCTTCGTGAGGGATAAACATAAATGCAAAATCTGTGGTGCCTTTTGTTGGATGGATATATTTTGCTGTTTCTGTAATTCTATTTTTAAGATCATTAACAAAAACTGTTTCTAATCTTTTCTTTTCTGTTGCATCTCGTTCCTCAACCATTTTATTATAATTTTCTAGGGAGAATTTTGAATCAATTGGGATTATTTTATCTTTTACAAAGACTACTGCATCTACGATAGTTCCATCAGGAAAAGGGTATTGCATTTGGTAGCTTCCAGGAGGTAAGACATTTTTTAAAACTGTTTCCAAATAATATTCTCCGAGTATGCCGCGTTGTTTTGGATTTTTTAAAATATTTTCCAGGCTCTGTAGTTGGTCTGCAAAAGAAATGACTTGTTTGTTTGTCTCATCGAGTCGTGTGAGTCGCTCTGTGACATCACGTATAATTTTATTAGATTCACTAGAGTGAAATCTTAAACTCTCGTTGACTTGTTTATGGCTTTCTCCTATTTTATTGTCCACTGTTCTAGAGAGCTCGTTTATTTGAGTTAGAATCAAGCCTAGACCTGTGTCATTCTTTTTTTCATCCTTCCTCTTGTTAAATATAAAATAAGCAGTGAAACCTCCAACCACGAGACCTATAAATATTCCAAAAATATTTTCCATTCTAATATTTTAACACCTTTATTTTGTAAAGAGAAATTTCTGAATAAAAGAGAAAGCCACCGTAAAAGCTAGGCTTTCCCGGTGGCGATTATGACGATTGTTCTGGTGTTGCTTCTAGCCAGAACACATGTGGCAGGAGAATGTCCTGGAGCACGACGACCTCATTCGAAATGAGCTTGCAATTCATCCAGTTTTTGAGCGAGCCGTCACTTATTCGTAGCCCGTCCGGGATGCGCAAGCTTTCCAGAAACTCTCCAGATGATGAGAATACACGACCTCGTGTAACCCGGTTCGACTCCAGAGATATCTCAAATGAAATTCTCTGGTTAGCTCTTAGGTTGTTGAACATGTTACTCCAAATTGTGGGCGGAGCTCTATGAGACGACCTCCGCCCACAGGTGCCGAATCTAACACCTTTCGACGACTCCGAAGGTGTATCCGCTCCTACTCATCGATACCACAGCAAGCGGCTTGCCAGAATGAACAGCAAGGCCGAGCAAATATGCTCGCATCTCGTCTCCAGGGGCGAGGTCCTGGGGGACCTTCAGCTGCTCGATGGGCTCCCTATCTGGCGTTATGGCGAGATGTACACCAGGGAAGACGAACGCTGTGAGCACACCACTTTGCTGCATAAACATCACGAGTTGGTTTTTCCCAATCATCGGCTCCTCCCAAAAAACGAAGCATAAAAGAACACCTAGTAGCTATAATTATGCAAAAATAAGTTTCTAAGTCAATAAGTTATTTTTTGAGATGGTGTTTTAGAGTAAAGATCCAATCTTCATCGATTTGGTCGCTTTCGAGCTTTTGTGCTAGTAGCCACTCCAAATATCCACGGTCTGTTTTTGAAACGTCTTCAATTTTCTTTCCGAGATGTTTTCCAAAATTAAACGAACGTAGGAGTGATGGGTGTGAAGAAATTTCTATCATTTTTTCTATAGTTGCGTCTTCGCTCAAATTCTCCTCCTTTATTAATTTATTTTTAAGTCTTTCAAAAAGTTTTTCTAAAACCAAAACATCTCCCATTGCATCATGTGCAGTTGCTTCTATCTCTATATCCAAATAGTATCGCAAGTACTGTAGATTATATCTATCTATTTTTCCTTCCTGGTCTAAGTGTCTTGCAACACGAAGAGTGCAAATGAATTTGCTTGGATTTATCCCTTCTTTATTCATAATCATTAAATCAAAAGGGGCATTGTGTGCTACGACAACAGAATTCTCGTCTTCGAAAAGTTTTTTAATTTTTATTGAATCAGCACTTCCTTTGAACGTAGGCTTGTCAGCTATCATCTTGTTTGTGATGTGATGCACGGCAGAAGCTTCTGGTGGAATTCTCATTTCTGGTTTATAAAGACCTGTAAAAGTCTCATCGCCAGTTTTGTAGGCTATTTGAACAAGAAAATCCTTTTCTGTGTTGCCTGTTGTTTCTGTATCAAAAAATATAAGTTTAGACATAGTGCTATTTTAACACATTTTTGATATAATTTATATATATGTTGCACGAACAAATAAAAAATAATATTAAGGAATCAATGAAAGCTGGCGACAAGGTTCGCCTGGAGGTCATGAGGGGCTTAGTTGCCGCTTTTACAAATGAGCTAGTTTCAAAAAGTAGAACTCCGCAAGAAATGTTGACAGATGATGAGGCTTTGTCCGTCATTACAAAACTTTCCAAACAGAGAAAGGACTCTATCGAGCAATTCAAGAAGGGCAATAGAGAAGATTTGGTAAAAGAAGAGCAAGCTCAGCTTGCAATTCTTGAAAGCTATTTACCCAAGTTGATGGAAAGGAGCGAAGTTGAAAAAATAGCACAAGCCAAAAAAGATGAATTAGCTATCACAGATGCTACCAAGAAGGGAATGCTCATGTCAGCCCTGATGAAGGACCTCAAAGGCAAAGCAGATGGAATGATGGTGAAGGAAGTTGTGGATTCCTTATTTTAATTTCTATTTATGCATACAATCAATCTCTTAACTAGCCTTGTTGAACATTATCAGGTTTTAGCTTATGCAATAATTTATATTGGGGTACTCTTTGAGGGAGAATTTTTTATAATTTCTACAGGAATTCTTACTCACCTTGGAGCACTAAATTTTTACTGCGCGTTGTTTTTTGTTTTGCTCGGTGGACTATCAAAAACATTGATTGGCTACCGGCTTGGTGAATTCTTGTTCAGAAAGTTCAATCATCACAGATTCTTTACATATATTCAAAAGAGAGTTTATACCATAGTTCCAAGATTTAAGGAAAACCCATTTTGGTCTGTATTTGCGTCAAAATTTATTATTGGTGCGAACAATATTGTAATAATATTTTCTGGTTTTGAGAGGATTGATTATAGGAAATATTTGAAAGCTGAGCTTTCTGCGACGGTGATATGGGCTCCTGTGCTACTATCGTTAGGTTACTTTTTCAGTTATACTGCACTTCGTGTCAGTCGTGAGATATGGAGATTTTTGATGGTTATTATGGTTTTGTTTATTATATTCGTTCTTTTTGATAAATTAGTAAGCTGGCTTTATGAGTTATTTGAAGAATTTTACAATGGAAAAAATGAATAAATTAATTACACACAATGGTTCCTTTCACGCAGATGATGTTTTTGCTTGTGCGACCCTATGTCTATATTTGGAGAAGAATAATGAAAAGTTTGAGATTATTCGCACGAGGGACGAGCACATTATAAAAACAGGAGATTACATTTTTGATATTGGAGGTATTTATGACGAATCTAAAAACCTTTTTGACCATCATCAAATAGGAGGCGCCGGCAGGAGAAAAAATAATATTGAATATGCCGCTTTTGGCCTAGTTTGGAAAAAATTTGGTAAAATACTAACTGGCTCCGAAGAGTTGTCAGATTTTATAGATAATAGGCTTAGTGCCCCCGTTGACGCATTTGACAACGGTTTTGATTTAGTAGAAAACAAATATGAGACTACTCCGTATTATATACAACATTTTTTGATCTCTATGCGACCTACTTGGAGAGAAGAAGAAGAAAACCTAAACACAAGTGATCTTGCATATCGTGACCAAACAAAATCAAAGGATGGAATGTTCCTTAAATCTGTTGAAATTGCAAAAATAATTTTGTCTAGAGAAATTATTCAGGTACAGCATGCTCTCTTGGCAGAAGAGTCAGTCGTTTCAATATACAATAAAACTGAAGATAAAAGAATTATAGTTTTGGACAAGAATTATCCTAGTGAATATATTTTAAATAATTTTTCTGAACCAGTTTTTATTATATATCCTAGGGTGTCTGATAATACCTGGGGCGCCAAGGCAGTAAATGAAAATCCAAAAACTTTTATTAACAGAAAAAATTTTCCAAAACTGTGGGCAGGATTAAAGAATGAGGAGTTGGCAAATGTCACAGGAGTGGCTGATGCCATTTTTTGTCATCGTGGACTTTTTTTAACTGTAGCAAAATCTAAAGAAGGAGCTATTCAATTGGCTCAATTAGCGTTAAGTAGCTAAAAAATGTTAGTATAAAGCTAATGCCTAGTGCCTAGTGCCTAGTGCCTTATATATATGGCATTTATTGATGAAATGAAAATAACAGCTGAGGCAGGACGCGGTGGAGACGGCGTTGTGCGTTGGCGACAAGAAAAATTTACACCAAAGGGCGGACCTTCAGGAGGTGATGCTGGCCGTGGTGGTGATTTTTATATTTTAGCAGTGCGTGATATACATATACTTTCAAAATACAAAGCCAAGAAAAGTTTTGCTGCTGGACGCGGAGAAGACGGCAGTAATAAAAGTTTGCATGGCAAAAATGGTGATGACTTTTTTTTAGAATTACCCGTAGGCTCAATTGTGACAAACCTAGGAACAGAAGAAACATGGCAGCTAACCGACGAGGGACAGAAAATAATGTTACTGAAGGGCGGTTATGGTGGCTTTGGAAATGAGCATTTCAAAAGTTCTGTAAACACTACTCCGATGGAATCACGCCCAGGGCAAGATGGAGAGAAAGGGAATTTTAAAATAGAATTAGAGCTTTTCGCAGACATTGGCTTGATAGGTTTGCCAAATGCTGGCAAATCGTCTTTATTAAATGCGCTTACAAATGCTGATGCAAAAGTGGGTGATTATGCATTTACTACACTTGATCCCAACCTTGGTGATTTTTATGGACACATTATTGCTGATATTCCTGGAGTTATAGAGGGAGCTTCAGAAGGCAAAGGACTAGGGGTAAAATTCTTGCGACATATTAAACGCACAAAGATGCTCGCACATCTTGTATCTTTTGAGAATTTGAAATCAACTAGTCCAGCAGGAATGATTAAAGCTTATAAAGAGATTCGTAAAGAATTAACAAAATATGATAAAAATCTTGGCTTGAGTGGAGATGGCCTAGCAGAGAAGAAAGAAATTGTAGTCCTTACAAAGACTGATGTAATAGAAGACACAAAGTTGGTTGCTAAGGTAGTGAAGGAATTTGAAAAGTTAGATGTAAAAGTTTTTTCACTTACTCTTTATGATGACAAAACTGTAAAGAAGTTTAGAGATGAATTAGTAAAAATATTAAAAAAGAAATAAATTTTTGTTTGGAAAATGACTAATAAATATTATCCGACAATTGGGCTAGAAATACACGCAGAGCTAAAAACACAGACAAAGATGTTTTGCGCATGCAAGAATGACCCCGACGAAGAAAAGCCAAATCTAAATATTTGTCCTGTGTGCATGGCGCATCCAGGGGCGTTGCCCGTTATTAATAAAAAGGCAATAGAGAATGTAATTAAAGTAGGACTTGCCTTAGATGGAAAGATTGCTGACTTTACAGAGTTTGATAGGAAAAATTATTTTTACCCAGATATTCCAAAAGGGTATCAAATTTCTCAGTATAAATATCCAATAGTATCGGGAGGGCGTTTGGCTGATATGGATGTTACTCGCGTGCACTTGGAGGAAGACACAGCAAATAACAAGCATGACCGAGGAGATTTCTCTCTGGTTGATTTCAATCGAGCGGGTGTGCCACTCATGGAGCTCGTCACCGAGCCTCACACATTTGAAAATTCTGAGGAAACAGCAAAGAAAGCATCAAGATTTGCAAAGGAGTTTCAGCTTGTACTTTGGTACTTGGGAGTGTCTGAAGCGAATATGGAAAAAGGAGAGATGCGAGTAGAAGCAAACATTTCTGTTTCAACAGATCCAAAGAAACTTGGTATAAAAGTAGAAGTTAAAAATTTAAATTCCTTCCGTAGTGTTGAGAGGGCTATAAAATATGAAGTGGACAGGATGACAGCTCTTCTCGAAGAAGGTAAAGGAGACGAAATCATTCAGGAGACGCGTGGGTGGGATGAAAGCAAACAGAAAACATTTTCTCAGAGAAAAAAGGAGGGAAGCGCGGACTACAGATATTTTCCCGACCCAGACTTACCCAAGCTCAAGCTTCACGAGGCTTTTCATTTAGAGAAGATGAAGCAGGATTTACCTGAATTGCCAGAAGCTAAACGTGCTAGATATAAAAAAGATTTTGGTGTTAAGGATGAAGATATAGAGGTATATATAAATGACTTGGTTCTAAGTACATGGTTTGAAAAAGTTTCTGATATTTTGAAAGATGAAAATAAAATTAAAATAGCATCAAATTACACTGTCTCAGACTTTTTGGGTATTAGAAAATCAAATGAGAATGTCAAGCTTCCAAGCGCTGATAATTTTTCTGAATTAATAAACTTAGTTACAGAAAACAAAATTTCCTCTCGTGCGGCAAAAGACATTTTGGCAATGATTGTGATAAATGATGAGTCGCCACTAAAAATAGCAACAGAGAAAAATTTATTACAAAGTAATGATGCAGAGGCACTAAAGGAAATTGCAGAGAAAATAATAAATATTAATCCCAAGGTTGTAGCTGATTATCGTGGTGGCAAAGAAGTTGCGATCATGTCTCTGGTGGGTCAAATTATGAAGGAAACAAAAGGAAGTGCTAATCCAGGGGTAGCAAAACAATTACTAATAGACTTACTTAAATAGCAATTTACTCGCCAGGAATTATATGTACATGTTATAATTATATTGTTTAATAATTAAAATTTTTGAATGATGAATAAAGACAAACTTATAGAAATAGTTGCTCGACTAACAAAAACACCAAAAGGAATTTTGGCTATAGATGAGAGCGTTGCTACATGCAATAAACGTTTTGAAAAGCTGGGTATTCCACAAACTGAAGAAAAACGCAGAGAGTACAGAGAGCTTTTGATAACAGCGCCAAATATTGAAAAATATGTTTCAGGATATATTTTTTTTGATGAAACTATTAGAGAGTACGCAAAAGACAGTAAAAGTCTGACTTCGAAATTACAATTTAAAGGAATAGATATTGGTATAAAAGTTGACCAAGGCCTAGTTGATTTTCCATTACACCCAAACGAGAAAATTTCACAAGGGTTAGATGTATTGTCTAATAGGCTTAAAGAATACAAAAAAATGGGTGTTACTTTCGCAAAATGGCGTGTTGTTTATAATATTGGGGAAAATAGTCCGTCAGAAGATTGTATAAAAGAAAACACAACGACATTATTAAAATATGCATTAATATGCCAAGGGTTAGATATAGTTCCTATTATTGAACCAGAAGTTTTAATGGATGGTGACCATAGTATTGAGAAATGCTATGAGGTTATGGCACACAACTTTGATGTACTTTTTTTTGAATTACAAAATTTTGGTATTTTTATTCCTGGGCTTATTCTAAAAACTGGTATGGTTCTTCCAGGAAAAGATGCCCCGGCGTCTTCTCCCGAGGAGGTTGCTCGTATGACGCTCAAATGTTTGAGAGAGCATGTGCCTGCGCACATTGGGGGTATAGTTTTCCTCTCTGGAGGACAGAGTGAAGAAGATGCAATAATGAATCTGAATACTATGCATAAAGAAAGTCCTCTTCTTTGGCCTTTAACTTTTTCATACAGTCGTGCAATCCAAAACAGAGTACTCGAGTTCTGGGCTAGAAATTCCTCAGGCACTGCCGAGGCCCAAGCATTGTTGCTTCTAATTGCCAAAAATAATAGTGATGCCTCTGTCGGGCAGTATATAAAATAAATGAAAGAAGAAATACAAAATTTTTTTAAAGGAGATATTGATGATAGCGAGGCGACACTCGTGAAATATTCTCATGACGCGAGTTTACTTGAGGTTCGACCTCGGGCAGTATATTTTCCAAAAGACGCTGAAGATGTAAAAAATTTAGTGAAATGGGTAAAAGAAAACAAAATAAACAATTCGAATTCTGAGCAAGGAGGTGCAAATTTATCTATTACTCCGAGATGCGCGGGGACAGATATGTCTGGTGGGGCAATTGGAGAATCAATAATTCTAGATTTTAGTAAATATATGAATCGACTTGTGGGTGGGCCATTACCAACGGATAACCTTATCCCGGGGCGCAAGAAGACAGTTTCTAATGACTATTCTAGTGTTTATCCACTATTACCTTCATATATTACCGTAGAACCAGGTATGTTTTATAGAGATTTTGAGGAAATAACTTTAAGTAAAGGTTTGATCTTGCCTTGTTACACAGCATCGAAGAGTTTGAACGCTATGGGAGGAATGTATGGTAATGATTCTGCAGGAGAAAGAACATTAAAATATGGCAAAATGGAGGACTATGTTTTATCATCCAAGGTTGTCTTTGCTGATGGCAACGAATATTTAGTTAAGTCGCTTTCAAAGGAAGAGCTCGAAGCAAAAATTTCTCAAGGTGACTACGAAGGAAATGTTTATAAAAATATTTATGAACTAATAATTAAAAATGAAGAAGAGATAAAACAAGCGAAGCCACGTGTATCCAAAAACTCTGCAGGATATTATATTTGGAATGTTTTAAATCGCGACAGGGTTGCAACAGAATTTTTTGACCTGAATAAACTTCTAGTGGGCTCGCAGGGAACACTTGGCATAACTACAGAGATGACATTGAAATTAATTCCTGAGAATAAGCACTCGAAGCTTGTTGCAATATTTCTGAAGGATAAGGATATGGGGTCGCTTGGTCGTCTAGTGGACGAGCTTTTGACATTAAATCCTGAAACACTTGAAACCTATGATGACAAGACGATGAAGTTGGCGGTGAAGTTTTTCCCAGATTTTCTTAAAAACAAAGGGTTTATTGGAATGTTCAAATTTCTATGGAGCTTTTTGCCGGAGGCATTTATTATGCTCACAAGTGGATTTCCAAATTTGATTATTCTGGTTGAGTTTGCTGGTAATGATGAAAATGATGTAAATGAGAAATGTATTAAGTTAGTCAAAAAAATAAGAGATTTTAAGTTAAATGTTCATATTACAAAGTCAGAAGCAGAAGCAAACAAGTATTGGGACATACGAAGAGAAAGTTTTGCATTGCTTCGAAAGCATGTAAAGGGAATGCGCACGGCTCCATTTATAGATGACATCATTGTGCGTCCAGAGTTTCTACCCAAATTTATTCCGGAGTTAAATAATATTCTGAACAAATATAAACTAACATTTACACTTGCAGGACATGTGGGAGATGGTAATTTTCATATTATTCCACTTATGGATTTCAAGCGTCCAGATACTGCAAAAATAATAATGGAGCTCGGAGAAAAAGTTTATGACCTTGTGATAAAATATCATGGCTCCATAACTGCTGAACACAACGATGGTATTATTAGAACTCCGTATTTACAAAAAATGTATGGAGATAGAATTGTTTCAATTTTTAAGGAAATAAAGGAAATTTTTGATCCCAAAAATATTTTTAACCCAGGCAAGAAAGTACCAACCGAAAAATTAGGTGGTACAAAGGAATACATCGCAAGTCATATAGCTGTTGAGCACAAAGCCACTCATAAAGTTTAATTAATTGCCCAGTTTATAGTTTTGAGGGATTTAGAGTTGCTTTTTAATCATTTTTATATATACTATCTCTATGTTTATAATCAAAGCTAAAAATAGAGAAACAAATGTTAAACTAGATACTTTAAGAAAAGGGGGAGAAATTCCGGCTGTATTTTATGGTGCAGGAAAAGAATCAACTTCTATTTCGGTTTCGATTGTTGAATTTAAGAAAGTTTGGCGTGAAGCAGGAGAGTCTTCTGCTGTTAAAATTGGAATGCTAAAAGGTGATATTGATGTTCTTATTCATGATGTTCAGGTTGATCCTGTGACAAGTGAGCCCATACACGTGGACTTCTTGGCTATCGATATGAAAAAGAAAATCCATGTCAAAGTCCCTCTTGAGTTCATTGGTATATCAAATGCAGTGAAGAGCGGAATTGGAAACCTTGTAAAGGTTGTTCACGAAATTGAAATTGTCGCTCTTCCAGCTGATCTTCCACACAATCTTGTTGTTGATATTTCATCACTTGAGACCTTGGAAAACCAGATTTTCGTTTCCGATATCAAATTGCCTACTGGAGTTACTGCTATTACACATGGTACTGAAGTTGTTGCTTCTATTATTGCTCAAGTTGAGGAGAAAGAAGAAGTAGCAGCCCCTGTTGACCTATCTGCTATCGAGGTGGAGAAGAAGGGCAAGAAAGATGAAGAAGGTGTAGAAGGTGCACCTACAACTGAGGAAAAAGCAGAGAAAAAATAGAAAAATTTATACTAAAATATGTTATAATAAAAACTATGGTAAAGAAAGCCGTAGTTTTTATTTTTTTAGGCGCAGTTCTGATGTTTTCATCCTTTCGCGTACCAACCGCCACTGCAGTTTTTGACTGTTTGACTCTGAATGTCGCTTCTAGCCAGCCTGACAAGGATTACTGTAGAAGTGAGCTTACTCAAATAGAGGCAGAATACGCGTCATTGGTAAAACAACTGGAGAGTCAGAATAAACAAAGTACTAACTATGCCTCCGAAGTTAAGAAACTCACACTTCAAATCAATGCATTAAAAGCAAAAATAAAAGCTCGCGGGCTCGTTATTGCGCAGTTGAAGGTAAATATCGCAGAAAAAGTAAGTACTATCCAGACTTTATCTAGCAAGATTGAGCGTGAACATGAATCATTGGCGCAGTTGCTTCGTAATACAAACGAGTTTGACGAAGAAAATTTAGTGCACCTGGTCCTTTCTGATAATTCTATTTCAAATTTTTACAGTGATATGGAGTCTTATTCTTCAATCAAACAAGCAATCAAAAGCTCGGTTGATGTAATTAACGGTGTAAAAACGCAAACTGAAGTTGCAAAGCAGGATCTAGAAAAAAAACAAAATGCTGAGATTGACGCAAAAGCAGAGTTAGAAAATGCACAAAAAACTGTAGCGAAAACCGAGGCTAACCAGAAACAGCTTTTAGCTATTTCAAAGAACAAAGAAGCAGAGTTCCAGAAGCTTGCTGCAGAAAAAAAAGTTAGGGCAGACAAGATTCGCAATGCCTTGTTTCAGTTGCGTGATACAAAAGCAATTCCCTTTGGTACTGCTCTCAAGTATGCGCAGGAAGCTGAAGTCAAGACTGGTGTGCGTCCGGCATTCTTGCTAGCAATTATTACGCAGGAAACAAACTTGGGTGCCAATATCGGTACTTGCAATCGTCCTACCGATCCACCATCAAAGAGTTGGAAGGCTGTAATGAAACCAGACCGTGACCAAGCGCCATTTGAACGTATAACTACAGCATTAGGACTCAATCCATATTCTATGCCGGTGTCGTGCCCATGGAACGGTGGCTGGGGTGGAGCTATAGGCCCTTCTCAGTTTATTCCTTCAACATGGGAACTTTATGCCAAGAAGATTGCAGCTGCCTTGAATATTGTAGGTATGGCAAACCCATGGGACCCAGAACATGCATTTATGGCTTCGTCTATTTATCTCGGAGAGCTCGGCGCTGATAATGGCGGATTTACGGCCGAGAGAACTGCAGCACTAAAGTATTATGCTGGTAGTAATTGGAACAAGAAAGCAAATGCCTTTTATGGTGATGGAGTTATGAAGAAAGCTACAAGCATACAGGCAGACATGGATTTGCTTTCAAGCTAAAGTTGTGATAACATTTCGGAGCAATGAAAAAAGATATACATCCAAAATATGATTTAAAAACAAAGGCAACCTGCGCGTGCGGGGCGGTTTTTGAAGTTGGCTCAACAATGCCTGAAATAAAAATGGAAATCTGCAGTCAGTGTCACCCATTCTATACTGGAAATGAAAAGATCATGGACACCGCTGGACGCGTAGAAAGATTCAAGAAACGAGCTGCTGCTACTGTAAAAGCTAAAAAATAATCTAAATTCTTTCTTGGCACGACTTTTTATAAAGCAATCTATCTGGCAAAGCTTTGCCAGCGAACTGCTCGTCGCTCAAGAAAATAATAAATGGAATACCATTTTTATTTTCTAAGCTTCTGCGCAAGGCTTTCTAAAAAGTGCGCCTGCGACAAATTTATGTTATTTTATTTATATGACTCTAGATTTAGAAGAATTAAAGAAGGATCACAATACGAGCTATTTGGCTGGTATTTTAGAGCGCTTGAATCGTGAGGAAGCTGAAGTGCGAGAGATGCTTGCAAGTGATGAAAGTTTACATGAGATGGCAGCCAAGGAACTTAAATTTATTCAAGAAGAAAGAGATAGAGTAGAAGGGCAGGTTCAAGATATTTTAAATAAGGATAAAGAAGCAGATGAATTTCCAAACGAGATAGTCCTCGAGGTGCGAGCTGGAGCTGGTGGAGATGAGGCATCTCTCTTTGCTTGGGAGCTGGCGCATATGTATGAGAAGTTCTCGGAAGCAGAAGGCTGGCAATGGAAAGTAAATTATGAATCAAAGAGTGATTTGAATGGCTACAAAGAAGCTAGTTTTGAAATAAAAGGAAAAGATGTTTTCAAGAAATTAAGATATGAGACAGGGGTGCATAGAGTGCAACGAATTCCAGCAACAGAAAAGAATGGCCGAGTGCACACATCTACTGCATCTGTCGCAGTATTGCCAATAAGAAAAAAAGTTAATTTTATAATAAATCCTGCAGATTTTGATATGGAATATTCTCGTTCAGGTGGTAAGGGTGGACAAAATGTAAATAAAGTTGAGACTGCTGTCCGTATTATTCACATACCTACTGGGCTCGATGTCCGTTCTACTAACGAAAGAAGTCAGCTTGCAAACCGTGAGAAAGCGATGATGATTTTGACTGCGAAACTTCAGCAATTAGAAGAAGAAAAAGAAGCAGCAAAACATGCTGGTATAAGAAAAGGGCAAATTGGTTCTGGGGACCGCTCAGAAAAAATTCGCACCTATAACTATTCTCAAGACCGTGTGACCGACCACCGTATCAAAAAATCCTGGCATAATTTACCAAAAATTCTAGAAGGAGGTATCGGTCCTATAATAGATGACATAGAATCTGGCGCAGTGGGGGACGAAGAAGAAGATTAAAGACGGAAGCAAGGCTTCCGTCTTTAATCTTTGGGTCTTATTTTATATTGAATTTTTTTTCTTGATATATTATCTTTTCTAATGTAATCTTTTGTTGAGCCAGTTCCTGATGTAAACAATCTGGGGGTGACACCATGGCAAAGAGCGCATCTATCGGTCGTTGCTACGGATGTTCGATGGAGATAGTTCGGCTCGCATGGAGAGAGAACCGTCGCACTATTGTAATATCATGCCCGAAGTGTGACCGGGAGATAGAGATCGATCTTGAATGCATGATCGACGCACTAGGAGAAGCAGGACATCCCGACTTTCGCATTCCAAAGGGGAAGATTGCTTCCCAGGAACCAGAAATGGTCTCATGATGAAGGGGGGGTACAAGATGGAAGACAGTCGTAGGGGTGAGATTGCTGTGTCTATAATCAAGTACCTCATGCGTAAGCATGGGGTAGAGCTGTCTCAGAACAACATGAGACAGATGGGCATAGTAGCCAAGGAGACCGGCATCCCGGTAGCCGAGATCAGAGAATTTGTCCAGCCGCTCCTCGAGGAGATGCTGGCCGAGTTCTTCTTCAAGCAGCCCTCCCTTTTCATTCCAGTGAAAAGGTAGGCGACCAAAGGGTCGGAACAGGGCAACACGCCCTCTTCCGACCATTTCTTATTTAATATAAATTATTGTGTATCGTTTTGCATTTAGTTTTATATATAGTATTTCCACACACCGATTTTTGACTTTCAATAGGTGTTAGGCTATACTTTTAGTGTAGTTTCTCACCTAGCGAAAAGAGTTTCTACGTTTTATTAAGTAGTTTTTTGTCCTTTTTAGGAAAAAAGGAAGAAGTAATAGTATGGCTACAAAGCTATATGTAGGGGGGCTCCCTTACAGTACACAAGAGGATGCTCTCAAAGAGCTCTTTGCACAGGCAGGGTCAGTAGTATCCGCTGTGATTATCATGGACAAAATGTCTGGTCGTTCAAAAGGTTTTGGATTCGTAGAAATGGATAGTGCTGATGCAGCTGCAAAAGCTATCTCTATGTTCAATGAACAAGAATTTGAAGGACGCAAACTTACAGTCAACGAGGCTAGACCTATGGAAGCTCGCCCACCAAGAACTGGCGGCAATGACCGAGGTGGTTACGGTGGCAATGGAGGTGGACGCCGAGAATACTAATTTAAATTCGTATCTCAAAAACAATTGCCCTGTCACTCGCGAGTGGTAGGGTTTTTGTTTGCTCAAATTATTTTTTTCTGTTATATTTCTTATGTTGTTTTAAATAATTTCTGAGCCTGTAGTTAAGTATAGGACGCTACGGGGATGATATTGTAAAATATGGTTTCGAGCGTGTAGTTCAGTCCCGGCGTGGCCGGATAAAGTCCGAACGCTGTTTATGAATCGAGTTGTTATTGTTTAATGTTATTTGTACGAGCGTGTAGTTCAGTGGTAGAACGCTGTCCTGATAAGACAGAGGCCGATGGTTCGATCCCATCCACGCTCACATGGAAAATGACAAACAAAGTTCAAAGAACTCTAGTCCTTGGTGGAAGCCTGGAATGCAGATACTTAGTGAGGTTTCTACGTGGATAGTTGTACCTATTGTGCTAGCGCTAATATTTGGTAAGATGCTAGATATACGCTTTGGAACAAAGCCTGTTATTTTTCTTTGTTTTGCTGTATTTGGGTTTCTGGTGACTTGTTTTGGAATTTATAGAACAACAAAATCTTATATAAAGAAATTACAGGAGGGAGAGAATAAGAATACAAATAGAAATTAATATTTAATAATATGGCTACACAAACAGAAAAGGAAATAGTAAAAGAATTAACTACTCTGGATGGGGCTGCGCCAACCGGTGAAATCTCCCACGAAGTTACATTGTTTGCCGAGCCAGTTTATCATTTTGAAAATTTTACTCTTACAAATGCACTATTTACTAGTTATATAGTTGTTGCAGTAATTATAATTTTAGCAATAGCGATACGAACAAAACTCAAAGAAATTCCTGGAAAGTTGCAGAATACATTTGAAATAGTAATAGAGGAAGGACTCAGTCTTTGTGATCAAGTAACAAACAACAGAGCCCTCTCCATGAAAATTTTCCCAATAGCTATTTCTGTTTTTTTCTTTATTTTAATAAATAATTGGTTTGGCATTTTGCCTTTAGGGGGTTTTGGTCTTGTAGAACAAGGTGAACATGGGTTGGCGTTTATCCCATTTATTCGCGGAGGTACTGCTGACATTAATACAACTATTGCCCTTGCTGCTATGGCTGTTCTGGGGGCAAATCTTTTCGGTGTGTTTTCCATAGGTTTATGGAAAACTTTTAATAAATATGTTAATCTAAAAGTGCTCGGAGGAATATTTACCAAAATTCGTCATGAGCCAACGACTATAATCGTTGCACCTATTACGTTCTTTGTTGGTTTGATTGAAATTGTCGGTGAATTCGCAAAGGTTGCTTCGCTTTCCTTCCGTCTTTTTGGAAACGTTTTTGCTGGAGAAGTTCTCTTGGCATCTATGGCAGCTTTGGTCGCATATGTAGTTCCTATTCCGTTTCTTTTCTTAGAATTATTGGTAGGAGTCATTCAGGCCCTGATCTTTTCAATCTTGCTTGTTGTTTACTTCACGATAGGAGCGACAGATCATGACGAGCACGAGGAACACCATGAACATGAAAGTCTGGGGGGTTGAGTTTTCTGCCAAAGGCAAATCAGCCTAGGGCTGAAAATTATTAAAAATTAGTCGAAATTATTATTAGTTAAGCAAAACACATATATGGATTCAGCAACATTCGCAAAAGCAGTCGTCATGGCGATCGGAGCAGTAGGTCCTGCTATCGCTATCGGTATGATTGGTTCAAAAGCTATGGAATCAATCGGACGCAATCCAGAAGCAGCAGGCAAGATTCTTGTCCCTATGCTTCTCGCATGTGCATTCGCAGAAGCAATCGCAATTTATGCGCTTGTTATCGCGTTTTCAATTTAACCATTTTAATTCCGCCTCTCCTTCACAAGGAGAGGGTTGGGGTGAGGTGAATTATAATTAAGCACCCCCTCTCATTCTCCCCCTTGTTAAGGGGGAGAGGAATAAATACAAATATAAACCCCATGGAATCAATTATTTCTACATTTCACATAGACTGGAAAATTATTATTGCTCAAGCAATCAACTTTGGTGTTGTGTTTGTTGTCTTGTATATCTTTGCTCTCAAACCACTTTCTAAGTTAATGGCAGAGCGAAGTGAAAAGATAGCAAAAGGAATTGATGATGCCAAAGCAAATGCGCTTATTTTGGAGAAGACACACGTAGAGTATGAAAGTGCTCTTCTCAAAGCTAAAAATGAAGCTAATAAAATTTTTCAGGAAAGTAAAAAGGAAGCAGAAAATACAAAAGTATTAATGCTCGAAGACACAAAGAAGGAAGTAGCTAAAACAATCGAAAATGGCAAGAAAATTTTAGAGGCAGAAAAAGTTAAAATGGTTGAAGAAGCAAAGAAGGAAATAGTTGATCTTACGATGAAGGCAACAGAAAAATTACTTGGTGGCAAGGTAAATGAATCATATAATGAAAAAACTGCCAAAGAGTTAGGTAATATATAGTATTTTTTACAAATGGCAACATTAACAAACAATGACATAGCTCGAGCAATATATTTGTCATCAAAGGACAAAAACCACGTCGAGCAGTCTATATTTTTTAAAAGAGTAATTCAATTTTTAGATCGAAAGCGATTGCTGTCAAAAACAAAAGACATACTTTTTAGTTTAGATAAAATTATAAATGAAGAAGAAGGCAGGGTAGTAGCCAGGGTAACGAGCAAGGGAGAATTAAGCGAGAAGATAAAGAAAGAACTCGAGCACATACTAGCAAAACGTTACGGAGCAAAAGAGATAAGTATAGTTTCAAATTTTGATGAAAAATTATTAGGGGGATTCAAGATAGAGGTAAATGATGAAGTTATAGATTTAACACTTAAAAATAAAATTGAGAAATTACAAGAATATTTAACAAAGAGTATATGAGCACAAACCACATAGTAGAAAATTTAAAAAAAGAAATAGAGAATTTTTCAGCTCAGATTAAAGTTGAAAAGGTGGGCAAGGTTTTGGAAGTTTTTGACGGTATTGCAAAAGTTTCAGGACTTTCTGATATCAAATCTTCCGAAATGGTTACTTTCCCCGGAGGAGAAACTGGTGTGGCTCTAAACCTCGAAGAAGATACTGTGGGTGTTATTATTCTTGGAGATTTTTCCAAAGTTAAAGAGGGAGATGCAGTTACTGCAACTGGAAAAATTCTTGAAATTCCTGTTTCTGATACTATTTTAGGTCGTGTTGTTAATGCTATTGGTGTCCCTATTGATGGCAAGGGTGCCCTTAAGGCAGAAAAAACTTATCCTATCGAGAAAGTTGCTCCCGGAGTTATCACCCGTCTTTCTGTGGATCAGCCACTTTCTACTGGTATCAAGGTTATCGATGCGATTATTCCAATAGGCCGCGGGCAGCGTGAGCTTATCATCGGAGACCGCCAAACAGGCAAAACCGCAATAGCAATCGATACTATTCTTAACCAAAAGGGACAAAATATGATTTGTGTTTACGTTTCTATTGGTCAAAAGGATTCTAAGCTTAGAAAAATTGAAGCTCGTCTGGAAAACGGTGGAGCGATGGCATACACAGTGATAGTTTCTGCGGGAGCATCCGAGGCAGCTTCTCTTTCTTATATTGCACCTTATACCGGAGTATCTATTGCAGAATATTTTATGGATCAAGGAAAAGACGTTTTGATTATTTATGATGACCTTTCCAAACACGCTGTAGCGTATCGTGAAATTTCTCTTCTGTTGCGTCGTCCTCCGGGCCGTGAGGCTTATCCTGGCGACGTTTTCTATTTGCACTCTCGTTTACTCGAACGCGCTTGCCGAAGAAATACACAATACGGCGGAGGTTCAATAACAGCATTGCCTATTATTGAAACTCAAGCAGGCGACGTGTCCGCTTATATTCCAACGAACGTTATTTCTATTACAGATGGACAGATTTTCTTGGAAACAGATTTATTTTACAAAGGTATTCGTCCAGCAGTAAACGTCGGCCTTTCTGTCTCTCGTGTCGGTGCTACTGCTCAGATCAAGGCTATGAAGAAAGTCGCAGGTACTTTGAAACTTGACCTGGCCCAATTCCGTGAGCTTGAGGCTTTTGCTCAATTCGGTTCTGACCTTGATGATGCTACCAAGCGTCAGCTAGAACGTGGTAAAAGAGCTATTGAAGTTTTGAAGCAGTTGCAATACGCTCCGGTAAAGATTGAGCATCAGGTTGTTACTCTTTATGCACTTACAAAAGGTTTTATGGATGATGTTGCAATAGATAGAATCAAGGAGTTTGAGCAAGGACTTATAGAATATATTGAACGCAATGCAAAGGTTTTTTACAAACAAGTTGCTGAGAAAAAAATGTGGGATGAGAAAGGGGAGGAGGAATTAAAAAAAGTGCTGGAAGATTTTAAAAAGAATTTTAGCTAGAACCTAGAAGCTATAACCTAGAACCTAATTATTATGGCCGGAACCAAAGAAATTAAAAGAAGAATAAAAAGCGTAAAGAATACAAAGAAAATCACAAAAGCGATGGAGCTTGTTTCTGCTTCCAAAATGAAGCGCGCTGTTTCTTCCACCTTGGCTTCTCGCCTATATGCTGGCTACTCTTGGGAGATACTTACATCTATAGCAAAAAATTTAGATGAATCTACTCATCCACTTTTTATTCAGCGTGACAAGAAGGGTGGGAAGGAAAATATTTTAGTTGTTTTAATTACTTCAAATCGTGGTCTGTGTGGAGCATATAATGCCCAGGTTATCAAAAGGGTGATTTCTTTACTCAAAACAACAAATGAAAATATTAATTTCGATTTTATTACAGTTGGGAAAAAGGGCGATGTTGCAATTAGACGTTTAGACAAAAATGTTATTGCAAGTTTCACGGATCTACCAGACAATATATCTCTTTCAGACATACTTCCAATATCAAAATTATTGATTGATGAATATAGTGCGGAGCGTTATGATAAGGTTTTAATAGCTTACACCGATTTTATTTCGGCTTTAACTCAAAAGCCAAATATTAAACAAGTATTACCAATTTCTAAAACTGATTTAAAGGAATTGATAGAAGAGATTAACCCCACCCTTCGCCCTCCCCTTAATAAGGGGAGGGTTGGGGAGGGGTCTAGAATAGACTATCTATTCGAAGGAGATTTCAATACACTTATATCATCACTTGCCGAGAAACTCACGAGAATGCAAATATACCAGATGCTTCTCGAGTCTAACGCTTCAGAACAATCTTCACGCATGGTAGCCATGAAGAATGCAAGCGAGGCTTCCGGAGAGATGATTGATGATTTGACGCTAATGTTCAACAAAGCAAGGCAGGCAAACATTACGAGAGAGATATCAGAAATAAGTGCGGGAATGGCGTCGGTCAATTAACAATTACGAATTACGAATTACGAATTACGAATTACGAATTATCAATTTAAAATATTATTAATAAATTATAAATTAAAAAATAGAAACATGAAAACAACAGGTACAATAAAAAGAATCATAGGGCCGGTCGTAGATGTGGACTTCGGAGAGAATCTTCCAGACATCTATACTGCATTAGAAGTAACGAGAAGCGGTAAGAAAATAGTTCTTGAAGTTGAACAGCACCTGGGTGGTGGAATAGTTCGTTCAGTCGCTATGGATACTACAGATGGTCTTTCTCGTGGGATGGAAGTCGTGAGTACTGGTGCACCTATCTCTGTACCTGTCGGTTCTGCAACACTCGGACGTATTTTCAATGTTCTAGGTGAAGCTATTGATGATGGAAAACCTGTTGCGACAGATAAAAAACTTCCTATTCACCGCAAAGCTCCCGAATACGTAGTGCAAGCTACAAAAGTTGAAATTTTGGAAACTGGAATTAAAGTTATTGACCTCATTTGTCCTGTTCTGAAAGGTGGAAAGGTGGGTCTATTCGGAGGGGCTGGAGTCGGAAAGACTGTTGTCATCCAGGAGTTGATTCACAACATTGCATCGAATCACGGAGGATATTCTGTTTTCGCTGGAGTTGGAGAACGTACTCGTGAAGGTAATGACCTTTATCACGAAATGAAAGATTCAGGGGTGCTTCCAAAAGTCGCCATGGTATTCGGACAAATGAATGAACCACCAGGTGCTCGCTTACGTGTGGCTCTCTCGGCTCTTACTATGGCGGAACATTTCCGTGATGCTGAGGGCAAGGACGTGCTTCTATTTATCGACAATATTTTCCGTTTCACCCAGGCAGGTTCCGAGGTGTCAGCTTTGCTTGGACGTATTCCTTCGGCTGTGGGTTATCAGCCAACACTAAGTACAGAAATGGGTATTCTTCAGGAACGTATTACTTCAACTGACAAGGGTTCTGTTACATCTGTGCAAGCAGTTTATGTGCCTGCTGACGACTTGACTGACCCAGCTCCTGCGACAACATTTGCTCACTTGGACTCTACTGTTGTGCTTAATCGTTCACTTACCGAAATAGGTATTTATCCTGCAGTTGATCCACTAGACTCATCTTCTACGATTCTTGATCCGAATATTGTCGGCAAGGAACACTATGAAGTTGCTCGAGAAGTACAGCGTGTCCTACAGCGTTATAAAGATTTGCAAGACATCATTGCAATTTTGGGTATGGAGGAATTGTCTGAAGCAGACAAGGAGCTAGTAGCTCGCGCTCGTAAAATTCAAAAGTTTCTTTCTCAGCCATTCTTCGTTGCAGAACAATTCACGGGAACAAAAGGTCAATATGTGCCACTCGCTGAAACAATTCGTTCCTTTAAAGAAATTTTGGATGGTAAACATGATAGTAAATCGGAAGGTGATTTTTATATGAAGGGAGCACTGTAGTTTTTTGAAATAGTTCTTAAGAAAAGCCTTTCGCAGGAGCTTAGAAAATTAATGAGGTATTCCGATTATAATTTTCTTGAGCGACGAGAAGTTCGCTAGCAAAGCTTTGCTAGATAGATTGCTTTTTGAGAGAAGCTATTTTAAAAAACTAAGCAAATAAATTTATGTCAACAAAACAATTAAAACTTAAAATAGTCACACCGGAGCGATTAGTCTTGGAAGAGATGGTTGACCAAGTGAGTCTGCCGACTACTCTTGGAGAGATTACTGTGTTGCCAGAGCATGTTCCATTAATAACTGGGCTCGCGTCTGGTGATGTTGTTGCCTTAGTAAATGGTGAACATGTGCCGATGGCTGTAGTCGGTGGTTTCGTAGAAGTAAGACAGAATGAAAAAGGGGAAACAGAAGTGGCTGTATTGGCAGATTTTGCAGAACATCTCTTAGAGCTTTCTGATGAAAAGATTGAGAAAGCAAAAGCTCGCTCAGAAGAATTGAAGAAATTGATGGAAAATAAAGAACACGTGGACTTTGAACATTTCGAAGCGGAACTCGAACGCTCCCTCACTCGAGTGAAGATTGCAGATAAGTGGCGAGTTAGAAAATATAGAAAATAATACGTTCGACAAGCTCAGTATAAAAATTATGTCAAAATTTTATGTAGTGGCGACGCCTATTGGGAATATGGGAGATATAACTCTTCGAGCAATTGAGACGTTGAAGAGCGTGGATTTGATATTGTGCGAGGACACTCGTATGACGAAGAGGCTTTTGGATAAATATGCTATTAGCAAGCCAACTATGAGCTACCATGCACAGAGCAAACTCGCAAAGACAGATAAAATTTTTGAATTATTGGAGGAAGGGAAGAACCTTGCTTTAGTATCAGACGCAGGCACACCCGGAATTTCTGATCCAGGAGCATTACTTGTATCACAAATTAAAGAAAGATTTAACCTTTCCCCTTCGCCCCTCTCCTTAACAAGGAGAGGGGCTGGGGGTGAGGTCAGTGTTGAGGTAGTCCCTATTCCGGGCCCCACTGCTTTGATTACTGCTTTGTCTGGTTCTGGACTGCCTACACATGAATTTACATTTCTTGGATTTTTACCACACAAAAAGGGGAGAGAGACCTTATTTAAAGAAATAGCACAATCCAAAAGGACTGTGGTGTTTTATGAATCCCCACACAGAATTTTAAAAACACTAGAATCACTTGTAAAATTTTGTCCAAATAAAAAGGTTTGTGTTGCTCGTGAGTTAACGAAAATTTATGAAGAATTTAAAACTGGAACACCCGCAGAAGTTCTGGAATATTTTAATAAAAATAAAGATAAAGTAAGAGGGGAGTTTACAGTAATTGTCGCCTAAAATTAAAAAGCTCCGGAGGGACGCACGACAGGTATTTCCTGTGTGCGCCCTTCTCGGATGATGTGTGTGGTGAGCGCGCGTTGCGCTCGTTACTTCTCGATATGGGACGCCTTCTCGGGGTCGGTATCCCAGAGAGTTCCGGCGTCTGCGTCGGGAAATGGTGCCGGTTTGGTTGGAGTGTGTGGATAGTTGGCCGGGATGATGGTCATGCAGATAGGCTCTGCTGTCTCGATCGTCATCACGTTTGATTCCGCGCCTTCGTGCGGCACCGCCAATCTTTCATCGTTATTGCACACGATGCCTCCTCGATGATGCTAACTTCGACGATGACTTGACCTTGGGAGTCGCGCAAACCCCACCCTGGTTTTGTCGAAAGAGCTTGCTTCGCCACTTCGAATGTGGCCTCGAGACGCTCCGGGTACTGTTCCTCCATTGTGAATGCCATTTCAGGCACAAACGGTGGTACAAGGTAGTACACTGCCATGGCTTCGCCTCCTTTCATTTAAAATATAAGCGATATAAATATTATGTCAAATCTATAATAAGTCCTCAGGGTCAACAAAGATTTCAAAAGAAGGTGGAAGAGAAATTAGTTTCGAAAATAGATTTTCATCAACAGAAGAGCTAGTTGTTATCTCTGGCAATGACCATCTTTTTGTCTCAATTTTTATTAATGCATTAGTTACATATTTACTTTTTAATTTTGTAACAAAACCACTAAATATTTCTGGTGAATATTCTTTAAACATCTCATATAAATTTTTCTTTGCATTTATTGTTTCATTTTTATTACCTAAATATGTAATTTTGATAAAACGCTTAAATGGTGGATAATCCATATTTTTTCTGTCTTTGAGTTCCTCTCGTATAAACGATAATAGATTTTCTGACCTAATTGCTTCTATTATATTATCGTTTTCATTTTTTGTTTGGATGATTAGTTTTTCACTTGTATTTTGAATAATTGAAAGAATGATTTGAATTATTTTTTCACTCATTTTAAAGCTTGGAATGCTCCAAAGTGAATCAAATGAAGCAATGATTGAGAGTGGTATTTTGTTATTTAGATAGAAAAAACTCATTTCAGTTCCAACAAGGATTGAACCAGGATTATCATAGTACTCCTGAATTATTTTGAAGGCCGCACTCGCGGTCTTAACAGAATCTTTGTCAAATTTAAAAATCTTTGTATTTGGAAAAATCTTATTTAAATATTCAAAAACTGTATCAGTTCCTACCCCAAGAGGTATCAAATTCCAACTCCCACAGTGCTCACATGTAGTATCCCCATCGATTTCTCTTTCGCACTTATTGCAAACAAAAACTTTCTTTTTCTCTTGGTGAGATGAGTATAGAACCAGTGGTGCTCCACATCTATCACAGCTCACAGTCTTGTTGCAATCTCGGCAGATAGTCATAGTTGCGAGGCCTTTTCTTAAAGTAAAAATAAAAGTATTATTTTTCATTTCTATCGCTTTTTGTATTTCAAATATGCATTCATCCTCTAAAATCTTAAATTCCTTATTTTTCTTTTGAATATTAATATCACCATCGAAACTTATTCTGTATTGCATGGTGTGCATAGGGATTAGTCCATCTATGTCTTGTCTTGCGATACTTTCATATCGTAGAAAAGTATCACCGAGTATAAATTTTGCGTTTATTTTAGAAGCAAAAAGTTCAGCGAAGAACCGAAGATCAAAATGTGGCCTCTGTATCATTTTATATACAGTTGAATATTCATGTTCTAGGATGATTGTTCCTAGATCATGTCGAGGAATACATAAAAACGGCGCAGTTCCTATTATCAATACTGGGTGTGGAGTAGAGACTATTTGCTCAAACTTATGGATGATTTTTTTTGAGGTATGTGTGCCATGGATTGAAATAGTAAATTGCTCGATACCTTTGGAGAGAGCTTCCTCAAAAATCTTTATATCATGCTCTGTAGGTAAAACAATAAATACGGATTTCTTTTGGGCAAATGAGCCACGTATTAGGGTCTTATATGCAGAGACACGATCCACGAATGGTGCTTGAAAAAGTAGTTTCTCTGATTTAATATTTTTAGAAATATTTATTTTATCCTCTTGAAGTCTTGGGTCGTTTTTTCTAAAAATCTTAGCAATAGCATCATAGTTTTCTCGTAGTGGTGCTGGGATCAGCGAGGTTATTCCATTGTTTTTACTTCCAGCAAAATATTTGCTAGTCTCAATAGCTGCGTCAAAATATTCTTTTAGAAATACAGAGCTTTCTTTTACTTCGCTTATTTTTTTAATATTAAATGGCATATCCTTTATGCTAGATTTTGTATTACTAACATCTATAGAAGAAATGACTAGTCCTAAAACTTTCTTGTTACGGAGTGGTGCTGTCACGATACTGCCATTTTGTATATCTTTCGCAGTAAAATAGGTAAGGTCTTCTTGCCAAGCACCTTTCTTAAGAGGGATTATTGTCACAATTTTCATGTCATTTATTCTAGCACAAATCTTCTTTTATTTTGTATTTATATTATTCTTGATTTAATCAAGGCGCGGATGTATATTACTCTGTATGGGAATTTTTTCTAAAAAAATCGGAATCGACTTGGGGACAGCAAACACCTTGGTTTTTCTACCTGGAAAAGGAATTGTTCTAAATGAGCCTTCTGTGGTAGCTGTTTCCGAACAAGATAATAGAATTCTGGCGATTGGATTTGAAGCGAAAGATATGATAGGCAAAACTCCCGGCAATATAATCACTTACTGTCCAATGAAAGATGGTGTGATAGCAGACTATCGCGTGACAGAAGCAATGCTTAGATATTTTATTGGCAAGGCTATGGGTAGGTTCAACTTGTTTAAGCCAGATGTTATGGTTTCTGTTCCGGCTGGAGTTACAAGCACAGAGAGACGAGCAGTGATAGAGGCTGCAATACGTGCAGGCGCAAAAAATGCTTATGTTGTAAAAGAACCCATCTTGGCAGCAATTGGAGCTGGCATTCCAATTTATGAATCCAAGGGTTACATGGTTGTCGATATCGGTGGTGGAACTACAGATGTTGCTGTTATTTCACTTGGTGGAATAGTCGCCTCTACTTCAGTAAAATGTGCAGGAAATAAAATTGATGCAGCGATAGCTGACTATATTAAAAAAACTTTTAATCTTGCCATAGGAGATAGAACAGCAGAAGAGGTAAAAATTAAAATTGGGGCTGCTGTACTTCTAGAGGAAGAACTACGAGTAACAATTAAAGGTAGAGATTTTATTCAAGGACTACCTAGAAGTGCACAAGTAGGAACTAATGAAATTGTTCGTGCAATTGATGTAGAATTGAAACAAATAATTAAAGCGATTAAGGATGTACTACAAGAAACTCCCCCCGAGCTAGCATCTGATATTATTGATCACGGTATAATCATGACTGGTGGTTCATCTCAGCTTCGCAATCTCACTGATTTGGTTTATAGAAAAACAGGGGTAAAAGCATCAATGGCGGAGGATCCATTGTTCTGCGTAGTAAAAGGCACCGGAATAGCGCTTGATCATTTGGATGTTTACAAGAAAACAGTTTTAAGTAAGAAGTAGGCAACTAGGCGCTAGGCTCTAGTAAACTAGCTAAAGTCTAATGCTCAAAGCCTAAAGCCTATGATGTCCAAACATTTAGATAAAAATAGTTTGCACCACGCATATCTCATAGAGGGTAGTCGGGATGAAATTACCCAGGAAGTTATTTCTTTTCTTAAAGATATTGGAATAAATACAGAAGGCAGTTCTGATTTTATAAATATTAGTCTAGATTCATTTAAAATTGAAGATGCTCGCAATTTAAAATCATTTAGCAGTGAAAAGAGTTATACCTCAAATAAAAAAATATTTATTATTTCCGTAAACAATTTTTTACTTGAGGCACAGAATAGTCTGCTAAAAATGTTCGAGGAGCCAATAGAAAACACACATTTCTTTATTATAATGCCAGACCTCAATGGTCTTTTAAAAACTTTTGTTTCTAGATTTTATTTAATTTCCTTAAAATCAGACGCTGGAAATAAAAATAGCAACGACGAGGCCGAAATATTTATTTCATTATTGCACAAAGACAGAATTGATTTTATAAAAAAATTACTTAAAGAAGAAGATGTTGAGGACGATGAAGGGAACAAAATTCTTGCACTGGAATCATCTCGTTCGAAAGCTTTACAATTTCTAGACTCTCTAGAGGTTGTATTGCACAACAGACTACCGAGCGATAATTCGAGTGTAATGATTTTTGAGCATATATTTAAAATACGTGAGTTTTTGCGTATGCCAGGTAGTTCTACCAAGAGCTTGATGGAGTCAATCGTCTTCGTGATTCCAGGTTTTTCAAAATAATTTTTACATGCTATAATAAATAAATATGCAATACAATTTTTCAAATTTTAAAATAGCGTTAAAAAAGGTTGAAGATTTTTTGAGTAAGGAATATACCCAGCTTAATATCGGCAGAGCTTCTCCAATGGTTCTAGACGGTGTATCAGTAGAATCCTATGGTTCATATTTGCCACTTAAGAACGTGGCTTCTATCTCAATAGAGGATTCAAAGACATTACGTATTGCTCCTTGGGACAAAAGTCAGGTTAAGGGAATAGAAAAAGCTATATTAGTATCAAATTTAGGATTATCTGTTGCAACTGATGATTTGGGAATAAGGGTTATTTTTCCGCAGTTGACTACCGAAACTAGGCAGACTCTAGTAAAAGTGTTGAAGGAGAAGCTAGAAGAGCAGAGGATCACTGTGCGTCGTGAGCGAGAAGTTATTTTTCGCGATATGGAGGCTAAGGAAAAAGAAAGCATCATGACCGAAGATGAAATGTTCCGCGCTAAAGAAGAATTACAGAAAATAATAACTGAAACAAATAATAACCTAGAGGCGGTTTTTGAGAAGAAAGAAAAGGAGGTAATGGGGTAGAAAACAATTACGAATTATTAATTACGAATTACGAATTTGAGCATATTTATTTTCATTGTAATACTGTTGGTTTTAGTCTTAGTTCATGAAGCGGGGCATTTTTTTGCTGCGAAGAGATTTGGAATACGAGTTGATGAATTTGGTTTTGGATTTCCTCCAAAGTTATTTGGTTTTAAAAAAGGTGAGACAGAATACACAATCAATCTTCTGCCATTAGGTGGTTTTGTTAAGATTTATGGAGAAAATATTGAGGAAGCTGATTTTGTAGAAGTAGGTTTTCTTGATAAAAAAGATGATAACACTATAATAAACGAATCTTCTAGAAGCCTAGCCTATAAACCAAAATGGCAACAAGCCATTGTTCTTTTTGCTGGGGTTCTTGCGAATTTTATTTTGGCCTGGATTTTATTTTCCTTCGGATTTATGTCGGGACTTCCAACTTCAGTAGGAAGCGAAAGAGCTGGCTATGCACTTTCTGATATTAATCTAGTTGTTGTTTCTGTCTTGGCGAAATCTCCTGCAGAAAATGCTGGATTAAAAATTGGTGATAAAATAGTTGAAATTTCTATACCGAGTTCTTCTAATTCGAATGATTATCTAAAGGCTCCAAATCCTGATCAATTAAAAAATTATATTATAAGTCACGCATCTGTAGTAACAGAGAGGAATCCAATATCGATAAGTTATATTCGTGGTAACATGCAGGTAACTAGTGTGCCTGTTGTTCCGCAGAGGAATAACACAAATACAGTACCTACTATTGGAATATCTATGGATATGATTGGGATAGCGAGATTGCCATTTTTTGTGGCACTTTGGGAAGGAATGAAGTTAGACCTATCAATGACCAAAAACACTGTCGTAGGGCTGTATGCGCTTGTTTCTGAGGGTATTATGGGGAAAGGTAGCTTTGCTTCTGTTACAGGACCTGTAGGAATGGTAAGTATTGTGGGTGATGCATACCAGTTTGGCTTTGTTTATCTTCTTTCCTTTGCTGCACTTATTTCAATAAACCTTGCAATCATAAACTTACTTCCATTTCCAGCCCTTGATGGAGGCAGACTTTTCTTCTTATTTATAGAAAAAATAAAGGGTTCACGAATTAATCCAAAAATTACAAATACAGCAAACATGGTTGGTTTTGGTCTTCTTATTTTCCTCATGCTTATCGTTACATATCACGATGTCGTGAAGTTGTTTTAGTCTAAAATTAGTTTATACTCTAAAAATGCAAAAGAAAACCGCTGGTAAAAAACTAAAGATAGGAGTACTTTTTGGAGGTAAATCAGCTGAGCACGAGGTTTCTTTGCAATCTGCAAAAAATGTTATTAATGCACTAGATAAATCAAAATATTTAATAACACCTATCAAAATTAACAAGGATGGAAAGTTTAAATTTGATGAACTGAAAAAATTTGATGTGGTTTTTCCTGTTATGCATGGGCCTTTCGGCGAGGATGGCAGCATGCAGGGCTTGCTTAAGCTCGCTGGTGTTCCGTTTGTTGGCCCAAGTGTTCTTGGTTCAGCAGTTGGGATGGATAAGGATGTGATGAAGAGGCTCTTTCGAGATGCAGGTATTCCTATTGGGAAATTTATAACTCTTAGTGCCGGTGAAAAGAAATCGTTTAGTGAAATTAAAAAAACCTTAGGACTTCCTGTGTTCGTCAAGCCAGCTAATTTAGGTTCATCTGTTGGTATTAGTAAGGTTAGAAATGAAAATGAGTTGAACGCCGCTTTAAAAAATGCATTTCAATATGACACAAAGATTGTTATAGAGGAAAATATTGCCGGTCAGGAGATAGAGTGTTCTGTTTTGGGTAATGAAAATCCAGTTGCCTCTGTTCCAGGAGAAATTATTGCAAATCAAGAATTTTATTCATATAATGCTAAATATATCGATGCAGGATATGAGGTTGTTATTCCTGCAAAAATTTCTAGTAATAAAGCTAACGAAATACAAAAAATCGCAATAAAAGTATTTAAGGTTTTGTGCTGTGAAGGAATGGGACGCGTGGATGTATTTTTGAAAAAAAATGGTGAAGTAATAGTGAATGAAATTAATACTATTCCTGGATTTACTGCAATTAGTATGTATCCGAAACTCTGGGAAGCGAGTGGAATGCCACTGCCGAAACTTTTGGATAGATTAGTAAGCCTTGCGATAGAAAGATTTCAAAGAGAGCAGAAATTAAAAACTACTGTTAAATAGATACTGTGAAAAAAACATTACCGCTATCATATATTGAACTTTCCAAAAATAATTTAGTTCACAATATTAAACAATTCAGAAATCTTGCAAAAGCAGGTACGAAGTTTTCTGTTGCAATAAAGGGGAATGCGTATGGTCATGGCCAAAACGAAATTGCAAAGATTCTTGAGCCACACGTAGATTATTTTCAAGTAGATAGTATTGAGGAGCTCAGATTATTGCGCAAAACAAGCAAGAAGAAAACATTTGTTCTAGGCTACATACAAAAATCTGAATTATCAGAAGCAATAAAATTGGGTTGTATTTTATCAGTTTTTTCTATCAAGCAATTATTAAGAATCTCTGCTATCGCAAAAACCTTTAATATAATTCAGGAAGTACACATACCAGTGGACGCATATCTAGGAAGAGAAGGTTTTTTATTAAATGAATTACCAGAAGTTCTAAATGAAATAAAAAAGTCCAAATCTATAAAATTTACAGGAATGTATGCTCACTTCGCAAACATTGAAGATACTGCAAGTTTTTCTCATGCAGAAAAGCAAATTAAAGAGTATGAAAAAGCACAGGAATTGGCAAAAGAATTTGGTTTCAAAAATTTACAAACTCACATCTCTGCTACTTCTGGTCTTTTGGTTTATGAAAAAGAAAAAGGAATACACCCGCTTGTTCGTTTGGGTATAGGGGTATATGGTTTGTGGCCATCATCTCATTTGAAAACTTGGTATAAGGACAATATCGAACTTAAGCCGGTTCTCACATGGAAAACAAAAATTGCTCAAATTAAAATTTTACCTAAAGATAGTACTATTGGTTACGGATTAACTTACAAGACAAAGAGAGAAACAAAAATTGCCATTATTCCACAAGGTTATGCAGATGGTCTTGATAGAGGATTTTCCAATAATGGCGAAATGCTTGTTAGGGGGACAAGATGTAAGGTTTTAGGTAGAGTAATGATGAATATGAGTGTAATTGATGTAAGTCATTTAAAAAAAGTTAATGCAGAAGATAGCGTCATAATATTGGGCAAGCAAGGTAACGAAGAAATAACAGCAGAGGATATGGCAAAGAGAATTGGAACTATTAATTATGAAATCGTCACACGTATTAACCCATTATTGGGTAGGATAGTTGTTTAGGCTTCTTTTCCTTGCGTTTTTTAGCTTTTTATACTAATCTATATACATGTCACAAGATAGACTTATAAAACTTGCTTGCGGAACTTGCAAGCACATAAATTACTGGTCCAGCAAAAATAAGAAACTCGTCACTAAAAAGATAGAGCTTAAAAAATTCTGCAAATGGTGCCGAAAGCAGACTAAGCATAAAGAGATCAAGAAATAGATTTTCTTCTTATTTATGCTACACTAAAGACGACCCTATAAGGGTTGTTTTGGTTTTTTGGGCCTATAGTTCAGCGGTAGAATTCTCGTCTCCAAAACGAGCGACTGAGGTTCAAATCCTCATGGGCCCGCAGTTATAACAATATATGCAAAAAAATTATAAATATTTGAGTATTATAAGTGTTTTCTTTGTTTCAGTACTGCTCATTTCAAACGTAGCTTCAACAAAAATAGTAGATTTGAAATATTTTGTATTTGATGGAGGAACATTGCTTTTTCCTCTCTCTTATATATTTGGAGATATTTTGACAGAAGTTTATGGATATAAAAGGTCCAGAGGTGTGATATGGCTCGGTTTTTTTATGGCACTGCTTATGTCGGTTGTTTTCATTATTGTGGGGAAGCTTCCACCAGCATCAGATTGGCATAATCAAACAGCATATGACGCTATTCTAGGGCTAACACCGAGGATAGTAATAGCCAGTTTGATTGCGTATTTTTTTGGAGAATTTTCTAATTCTTTTATTTTAGCTAAAATGAAAATGTGGACAAAAGGTAAGTGGCTTTGGACACGAACAATTGGCTCTACTGTGGTTGGAGAGTTGGTAGATAGTATGTTGTTTATTTTGATAGCTTTTACTGGTATATTGCCAAGTTCATTGCTCTTTACACTGATAATTTCAAATTACATATTCAAAACAGCAGTAGAAATACTGTTTACGCCAGTAACATATAAAGTAGTAAAATTTTTAAAACTTAAAGAAGAGGAGGATTATTACGACAAAGATACCAATTTTAATCCGTTTGCTGTAAAATAATTTCATAAAAAAGCATAATTTTACCTCAGCTTGATCTCATCAAACTGAGGAATCGTGGTGATATATTTCTACCCGCCGAAACGTTATCGGCGGGGGTTCTATTAATACCAATTGCTAAAATTTTAGCACCATTGGTGTCTTGTTGCCCCAGCGATTCAGAGACCTTACATGAAGGTGAACCTCGTTGCTTACTCCACCTTCCTTCTCGTGTTCAAGATAAAGAACCGACCATTTCGAAGAGACTGATACATACCCGAGGATGAGCTGTATCTCTCTCTTGCCTTCTGGAATTTCCAGAAGTGAAAAGTCTTCTTTACCCAAATAAGCAAGAATAGCGCAGATTCTTCTTGTGTCTGGGCTTTTGCTGATGTCGAGAAATAGTGATTCCGTGATTATCTTGTCTGTGTTGCTGCCTGTGTGTGTCTGAAATACTTTACAGTCAAGATGATCCACATAATATTTTTCTCCTGCTGTCTCGATTAGTTTACGGAAATCACGGTCAACCCTAACCACTCTTCCATCAAAGAAAGATTCTGGGTTAGTGTAACCTGAAGCACGACTGATCGAAAATCTTTTGACCAGGGTTGGTAAGCTCATTGTTCAACTCCAATTCATAAGGGGGGGGTAGGGTTACCTGTGTTGTTGTGAATAGCAAAATCTCACGTAATTCTATATATTGAAAGTGAAGATATCATGAAACATATTTAATGAGAGGAATAATATTATTTAAATTATTCTTTGGGTCTGCATCCAGCCATTTGATGCTCTTATCTCTTTTAAACCAAGTCATCTGACGTTTTGCATATTTTATAGTTTCTAATATTACTTTTTTTGGAGTGGGCTCATTGTATTCAAAGCCAAATTCTTTTAGTCGTTTGTCTGATACACCATTCTTTTTTAATTTTTTAATTTCATTTAATAATCCCATTTTAAACATTTTTTTGACTCTTCTTTCTACTTTCTTTTTTAATAAATCTTCCGGCAAATATAACCCAATTTTTATAAATTTATATTTAGGTTTAACTTCAATAATCTTTGGGACTTTTCCTAAAGCCTTGGCTATCTCTATAGCTCTAATTAGTCTTACTTTGTTATTTTTATCTATACTCTTGGCGCGAGAGGAGTCCATTTTTTTTAATACTTTAAAAAGCTCTGCTTCTGATTTTGTGGATAAAATTTTCCGAAGTTTATTATTTGGCGGAACCTCAGGAAAAACAACGCCTTTAGTTATGGCGTCAATGTAAAATCCAGTACCACCACAAATAATGGGTATTTTTTGTTTATTAACAATCTCTGATATCGCAGAGTTTGTTAGCTTTTGATATTCAGTTACAGAAAATTTATGCTTTGGATTTGCGACATCAATAAGGTGGTGAGGCACACCATGCATTTCTTTCTTAGATATTTTTCCTGTTCCAATATCAAGACCTTTGTAAACTTGCCTCGAATCAGCAGAAATTATTTCGCCATTTATTTTCTTGGCGATTTTTACAGCTAAAGCACTTTTTCCAGTAGCTGTTTGTCCTAAAATTACAATTACTTTTTGCATTACTTCAGTATTTTAATATCAGCGCCAATAGAATTCAAGCGTTCGGCAATTTCTTCGTATCCTCTAAATATCATATAGACATTTCGAAGGACAGATGTGCCGGGAGCTCCGAGCATAGAAATGAGTATTACCATAGAGGGTCGGAGAGCTGGAGGGCATACTACTTGCGCAGCCTTGAGAGGTGTTCCTCCTTGTATATATACTCTATGTGGGTCAGCCAAGGTAATGTTTGCTCCGAACCTATTCAGTTCTGTAAAATAGATAGCTCTGTTCTCATAGACCCAATCATGAATCATTGTTTGACCACTGGCTTTGATTGCGATAGGAACAAAGAATGGCAAGTTGTCAATATTTATCCCAGGGTATGGATTGGAATGAATTTTATCCGCTAGAGCTCTCAGTTTACTTGGAAATATTTCTATGTCTGCAAGCTTGGTGCGGTTGTTGTATGAATGGTACTTTTTAAGGATTTTAAATTTTAGATTCATTCTTTTTAACTTTTCTAGTTCAAGAGAAAGAAAATCAATTGGGCACCTGGTTATCGTAAGTCTTGAGTCAGTAACAATACATGCAGATATGAACATCATTGATTCTATTGGATCTTCACTATTCCAATATTCAATATTTTTATTTATATCCTTAACTCCATGCACTATAAGTGTCGAAGAACCAATACCTTCAATTTTTACCCCAAGTGCCTCGAGGAAGAAGCATATTTCCTGTACCATATAATTTGCACTGGCAAATGATATAGTCGTCACTCCATCAATTAACGCAGCAGCAGTAAGAATATTTTCGCAGGCAGTATCACCTGATTCGTACATTACGATTTCAGCTGGTTTTAGTTTAGTAGTGCTTATTCTATAATCGTCTGAAGTGGTTTTTATCTTAATACCGAGCTCTTCTAGTGCGTAAGTATGAGCCGCTATAGTACGTTTTCCTAGATTGCATCCTTGAGCGTGAGGAAGAGAAAATGAAGTCAAGTGGTGAATCAACGGACCAATAAGCATCACCACCGAACGGGTTTTTACAGCAGAAGAGACATTAATATTTTGTAGCTTGAATTGTTTTGGTGGAGTAAGTGCTACAGTGTTTTGACTTTGCCATTTTACTTGTACCCCTATACTTTCGAGAATCTCTATAACTCTATTAACTTCTTCTATGCGCGCAATTCCGTGAAGTGTTGTAATTCCTTTGTTTAGAAGGGAAGCACACAATAATCCAACAGATCCGTTCTTTGAGAAATTTGTTTTGATGCTCCCGCTTAGTTTTTTTCCACCATTAACCTGAAAATCAATTGAATCATTTATGCAAACGAGTTTGTGTTCTAGAATACTGCTTATTTTTGATAATAATTCTGTGGTGAAATTTTGTTCACCCTTTTCCATACGGGGCACAGAGCTTTGAGAAGTGCCGAGCTCTTTTGCGAATTCTTCCTGCGTTAACCCACGACGTTCACGTAACTCTTTAATAAAAAAACCTATTTTTTGTTGTTCTGTTTCTTTTATATTTTTTGACATAAGAATAGTATATCTCATATATGAGATAATGCAAGTGTGCAAATAGTGCCCGGGGAGAGAATCGAACTCTCATGTTGTTGCCAACAATAGATTTTGAGTCTATCGCGTCTACCAATTCCGCCACCCGGGCATCTTTCAAAACATTAAGTTTTGAATCCTGATAAATCAGGACCGCTGCCCGGGTGTCGGCCTCCTCGCTTTGCTCGGATGAAAACCAAAGCAGTTTGGTTTTCATCCACCCGGGCAATGCACACATTCTACACAAGTTTATACTTGAAATCAATTTAATAATTTTTATGAATATGTTACAATCAAATAATGTCGAACATTTATTCCAATTCAATATTCTGGATTGACACAGATAAAATTAAGCCAAACCCTTTTCAGCCAAGGCGCGATTTTGATGAGGCTCGTTTGCAGGATCTGGCTGACTCTATCAAGCAATATGGCGTGCTTCAGCCACTTACAGTTTCTAGGGTTGAAGTAGAGAAAGAAGGAGGAGAGGGCATTTTGACCGAATATGAGCTCATTGCTGGAGAACGCAGACTTAGAGCTACGAAGCTCGCTGGCGTATCTCAGGTTCCAGTAATTATTCGTACTGGGGATACAGCAATTATGAAGCTTGAGCTTGCAATTATTGAAAATTTACAAAGAGAAGATCTAAATGTAGTAGATAGAGCTCGTGCTTTTTTCCGCCTTGCAAGTGAATTTAAGTTCACACATAATGAAATCGCCAAAAAAATGGGACGCAGCAGGGAATATGTTTCAAACTCTCTACGCATACTAGGATTACCAGAGGAAATTCTAAACGCATTATCAGAAGGCAAAATTACAGAAGGACATACTAGGCCGATATTAATGTTAGCAGACCACCCAGAGGAACAATTGGTATTATTCAAAGAAATTGTTTATAAGAAAATAACTGTTCGCGAAGCCGAAAGGTTGGCAAGAAAGATTGCGTATGATCGTGTTCGCAAGAAAGAATTCATGCCTGATCCAGAAATTACAGAGCTAGAGGAGGAGTTTCAAGAAAAACTCGGGACTAGAGTACACATAGACAGAAAGGAGTTGGGCGGACAAATTAAAATTGACTTTTTTTCAACAGAAGACCTGCGAACTATTCTAGACTTAATACAAAAAGGAAGTATAGAAAAAAAGCCAGCAGAAATGATGGAAAACTATATTGCACAAAATATCCCTCAAGAGATCAAGTCTGTAATAGAAAATTTACCCGAGGATACGAGCATCAATGCAGTTGAAACAGCCCTAGATACGCCAATTGACGATAGAACAAAAGAAGAAGCCCAAAAAGACGAAACTGATTTGTATAATATCTCAAGTTTTAGTATTTAGTATATGGAGATAGCAAAAATAACATAACCAGAGTCCTAGCTACGACCGAATGAATTTAGCCTAGAAAGAAGAGTGTTTTTCTCCATATATGATTTAATGTGTTTTTTTGCAATTGTTGTTTTTACTCGTTCTAGCCACTTCTCTGATGGCTTAGAATTTTTTTTGGTTATTATTTCTACGATATCTCCATTCTTTAGTTTTGTAAAAATTGGACACATATTCCCATTTACCTTTGCTGCAGAGGTGTGTTCACCAATATCAGAATGTATAGAGTATGCAAAATCAATCGGGCAAGAATCCTCTGGTAAGTCGATGACATCTCCTTTTGGAGTAAAAACGAAAATACGATAATTAAAAAAATCGGTTTTGAGGTGGTCGATAAAAGTCTTTGGGTTGTCCGGATTATAATTCAATTCCTTTAGCTCTTCGATCCATTTGAATTTGCTTTTGTCATCTTTTGCCTTTTTGTCACCGTGTTCTTTGTATGCGAAATGAGCAGCAATACCATATGCAGCCTCCGCGTGCATTTTCTTGGTTCTGATTTGAACTTCGGCAGCACCACCAAGACCTGTAAGTATGGTGGTGTGTATTGATTGATAGCCGTTTGGTTTTGGAACCGCAATATAATCTTTGATTCTTCCAGGCAATGGATTCCAGATAGAGTGGACGATACCAAGAACTCTATAACATTCCTCGACAGTATCAACAACCACACGAAGAGCAACGATATCATAAATCTTCTCAATATCCATATCGTAGCGCAAGAGTTTTTTGTAAAGACTATATTTGTGCTTTAATCTAAAACTAATCTCAACCAATTTTACTTTATTCTTCTTTAGTTCCTTTTTTAATTCTCCACTAACTTCTCTTAGATTACCCTCATAGATATTCATTCTATCTTTGATCATTTCTTCGGTCTTGAGAAACTCTTTTGGATAAGCATAAGGAAATGCAGCGTCCTCGATTTCACCTTTTAATTTTCCCATACCGAGACGGTTTGCGAGTGGTGCATAAACCTCAATTGATTCGATGGCAATTCTTTCTCTTTTGTCTTCTCGTACGTGTTTTAGCGTTCTCAAATTATGGAGTCTATCGGCAAATTTTATAATCACCACTCGTAGATCATTTGCCATAGCAATGAAAAATTTGCGCAAACTTTCCACGTGTCTTTCATGTCCTCTATATTTCAAGGTTCCGAGCTTAGTAACCCCTTTAATTAAAAATACAATATCATCACCAAATATTTTTTGAATTTCTTCTTCCTTGACTTGTGTGTCTTCTAGTACATCATGAAGCAATCCAGCGGCTATGGTTTGTACATCCATGCCTTGTTTTGCAAGAATTTTTGCTGTTTCTACGGGGTGAATAAAATATGGCTCACCACTCATTCTTTTTTGCCCTTCGTGAGATTTCTCGGAAAATATATATGCTTTGCTGAGTAATTCAGTATCATTTTTGTTCAGTCCGCCGTCTATTAGGTCAATTATTTCCTTTATATTTGACATAAAATGAGTATATCACCTATAACTAAAATAAAAAAATACTAATTATGCTTCAATTTTTGGTATTTTGTGTGGATTGTGGTTAGGACACGCTTTGTTGCTGCAACGTTCAGGAATTGTTTTTGTGCCTTCCATCATTAGACTGCCGCACTCCTTACAAATATTTCCTGTAGGCTTTGCTTTTATTGCAAATTTGCAGTCTGGATAATTTGAGCATGAATAGAAAATACCAAACCTACCACGTCGTTCGGAAATATCTCCCTTCTTGCATATAGGGCAAATTACACCTGTTCTTTTTCTAGCTTCTTCTGCTTCATCTTTTTTAATAAATTTACATTTTGGATATCTTGAACATGATATAAAAGTTCCCGTACCATCTCGTCTTTGTTTGATGACAAGTTTTCCTCCTCCTGATTTTCCCTTTTTTTCTCCACATAAAGGACACATCTCACCAGTTTCCTCGGGACCCTTCAACTCCGTGCCATCGAGCATGAGAGCACCATCACAATCAGGATATTTAGAACAAGAATAAAATTTACCACCACGTGAAAGCTTAATAATCATTGAACTGCCACATTTTGGGCATTTAATATTTTCTGGTGCATCTCCCAAGTTTGTTGCTTTCTCGAGTTTTTCTTTTGTTTTTACTTCTTTAGAAAAGGGGATATAAAAATCTCTCAAGGTTTTTTCGTATTCACTTTCGCCACGAGAAATTTCATCCAACTTATCTTCCATCCCAGCAGTAAATGTATCCGAAATATAATTTGCAAAATGAGCTTCGAGAAAATCAGAAACAACCTCGCCTACATCTGTAGGGAACAGAGTTTTGTTTTCTTTTTTTACATAACCACGATCTTCGATCGTCCTCATTATCGATGCATAAGTAGAAGGTCTCCCTATGCCTCGACTCTCTAGCTCTTTGACGAGACCTGCTTCAGAATATCTACCAGGAGGTAATGTAAATTTTTCTTCACTTATTAAATTAAGTAATTTAAGTTTTTCACCTTCTTTACATATAGGAAGCTCTACATCATCACCACGTGCACCGACATCAACGGCAAGCCATCCTGGGAAAAGTAGACGAGAACCCACTACTCCAAAGTTCGGCAGGTCTTCATGTCCTTCTATCACTGCAGTTATTTTTGTTTTTAGTAATTTTGCATCAGTCATTTGGGATGATACTGCGCGTTCCCATATGAGACGATAAAGTCTGCTTTGATCATCATTGCCTGCTTGTAGTTTTTCTATATGAGTGGGACGAATAGCTTCATGTGCTTCTTGAGCATTTTTTGATTTAGTTTTATATATATGTGCCTCAGCATAGTTGTCACCATACTCCTTCTTGATAAAAGAAAGAATCTGACCCTGAGCAACAGTAGATAGATTTGTACTATCGGTTCTCATGTATGTTATATGTCCAGCCTCATAGAGCTTCTGTGCTATTTGCATAGTGCGCGATGGAGAGTATCCAAGACGCGAGCTAGCAGTTTGTTGTAAAGTAGAAGTAGTAAATGGTGCGCGCGGGGTACGTTTTTGTTCACTTTCTTTTATACCACTTACAACCCAGATTCCAGACTTTCCTAATTCTAATATTTTTGATACGAGTTTTTCGTCTCTTGGTTCCTCACTGCATTCCAATGTTATTTTATCTTTCTTTTCAGTATCAAATAATCCTAGTATCTTCCAATATTTTTCTGGAACAAATGCTCGAATTTCACGCTCACGTTCCATTATTATACGAAGCGCAGGGGACTGAACACGGCCAGCAGAGAGTCCATATCTAACTTTCTTCCAGATAAGGCCACTCAAGTCATACCCTACGAGCCTATCCAATACTCTACGCGCCTCTTGTGCCTTACGGAGTGCAGTATCAATTTGTCTTGGGTGCTTAATAGCTTCTGTCACTGCATCTTTTGTAATTTCATAGAAAGTCACACGCTCTATAGGCGCCTTAACTTTTTTGTCTTCATTTAATAGTGTTTCAATATGCCAAGCGATAGCTTCGCCTTCACGGTCGGGGTCTGTTGCTAAAAGTATTTCGCTCGCTTTTTCTGCGAGTCCTTGAAGCTCATGAACAATTTTTTCTTTACCCTTTGATATTTCGTAATGAGGTATAAAACCACCTTCTATATCGATAGCTTGTTTGTTTGATTTAGGTAAATCACGAATATGACCCACCGAAGCGCGTACAGTAAAAGCACCCTCGAGATATTTCTCGATTGTTTTTGCCTTAGATGGTGATTCCACAATTAATAATTTCATGGCTGATTTTTAAGGAGTTTAGCGACTATAAAAATCGACACCCTGTTAAATGCCCTTTGGGCAATTTTTGCTTCGCAAAAATTATTTAACAGGGTAAGAAAATTATACTCACTTCGCTCGTTAATTTACTTAGTATTACACGAAAGTTATTTTTTTAGCAACTTTTTTTAAAAACTAGCTCGTATCTCTCCCATTTCTTCTTTGATTAATCCTTTTATTTCCATTACAGATAGAGTCGCATTTGCTTCTCCGGTCGGCATTTTCATTTTACGAATTAATTCATCACGCTCTAGTGGCTCGGTAAGCATTTTGAGTACTGTTTTTTCTTGCGGTAAAGCATCTTCAAAAAGACTTATTTGTTTACTCTCCTTATCTACCTTAAAGCCAAGTGCTTCGAGAATATCATCACTGCAAGTTATAGGAGTAGCACCATTTTTTATGAGTCTATTCGTTCCTTTTGAAAAATCAGAATTTATTGGTCCAGGCACAGCCAATACATCTCTATTATAGTCTAGAGCCATACGTGCTGTAATTAGAGTGCCAGATTTTTCTTGTGCCTCTATTATAAGTGACGCCTTGGAAATTCCAGCGACTAGACGATTGCGCATAGGAAAAGTATAGTAAGCGGCTTTTGTTTCTGGTTCAAACTCAGATATCAAGCATCCACCACTAGCAATAATTCTTCTCATCAATTTCATGTTTGGGTTATATGATAGAGACGTATCAGATATACCAGATCCTGGAAAAGCTACAGCAAGAAGCCCCGCATCAAGTGCTGCTTCGTGAGATAATGCATCGATACCCATGGCTAGACCAGAAACTATAGCTATAGGATATCCTTTTAATCCAGAAATTAATTTACGGACAACATCCTTTCCATAGGTGGTAGCTTTTCTGGAACCAACTACTGCAAGATATATTGTGTCTTCTGGTGGCAGCACTCCCCATAGATAAAGTTTTTTAGGTGGCTGAGGTATTTCTAGTAAATCTTGGGGTATGTCATTTTCTACTAAAACTTTTAAATTATATTTCACACTTTTCATTATAACAACAATAATATATAATACGAATATGTTAGATATTAAATTCATCCGTGAAAATAAGGATATTGTTCAAGCAGGAGCAAAGAAAAAGCTCGTGGATGTTGATATTGAAAAATTACTCATATTAGACGATGAACGCCTCAAATTTCTCAAAGAGGTGGAAGAGCTAAGAGCTGAGGTGAATAAAGTTTCAAATGATATTGCTCGTAATCAGGATTCTGCACTCAAGATGCAGTTAATCAAGGAGATGAGTATTGTAAAAGAAGAGATAAAAACAAAAGAGGAAAAATTAAAGACAACAATGGAAGAGTGGCAGAAGCTAATGCTAAGAATACCAAATATCCCTTCCGTAGATACTCCAGAGGGTTTAAATGAAACCGGCAATCAAATAATTAGAAGCTGGGGAGAAAAGCCACAGTTCTCTTTCGTACCGAAGGAACATTATGAACTAGGAAAAATACTCGGAATAATCGACACCGAAACTGCAGCAGAAGTTTCTGGCTCAAGATATTCATATCTGAAGGGTGACTTAGTCATAATGCAGTTTGCTTTAATACAAACCTGCCTAGAAATTTTAACCAATGAAGAGGTTTTAAAAAAAATAGCGGCAGATGCAAATATTTTGATAACAGCTTCAAAGTTTCTACCTGTGATTCCACCAGTTTTTATCAGGCCTCTTGTGCAGGTAAAAATGGCTAGATATATGAAGCCGGAAGAGCATTATATGTTTCCTAATGATGATCTAATGTTAATAGGAAGCGCCGAACATACTTTGGGCTCAATGCATATGAATAAAATTTTTGATGAAAAAGATTTGCCTATTCGATATGCGGGATATTCAACAGCGTTTCGTAGAGAGGCGGGAGCTGCTGGAAAGGATACAAACGGAATATTGCGCCAACATCAGTTTGATAAGTTGGAAATGGAAGTATTTTCATTACCAGAAAATTCTATTCAAGAGCAAAATTTTCTCGTAGCAATCCAAGAACATATTTTAAAGACTTTAATGTTGCCATATCAGGTTGTCTTTGTCTGCACTGGTGACATGGGGTTTCCAGATAGTAGACAGATGGACATAGAGACATGGATGCCAGGTCAAAATAAATATAGAGAGACTCACAGTTCTGATTTTACTGGGGGGTTTCAATCTCGTCGTTTGAATACTAGAGTAAGGAGAAGTGATGGAAAGATTGAACACGTTCACATGAATGATGCTACTGTGGTGGCACTCGGGCGTACGCTCGTCGCAATTATTGAAAACTTTCAACAAGCAGATGGTTCAATAAAAATCCCAGAAGCTCTTAGAAAATATATGGGCAACAGGGAGTTTATTAAGTAGAGGATCCATAATGGGTTAAATAGTAAATTAAATGCAAAAATATAATGTTCTAAACTCTCCTCGCCTTATAGAACTAAAGAAACGTAGACAAAAAGCTTTTGTAAATAAAATTCTAATATTTCTTTTTCTACTTATCACTATTCTTGTATTCTTGGCATATTTATCTAGGCTGGAGAGTCTAAATATTGTTGGTGTAGAAATAACTGGCAATAGAGTTATAGACGCCAGTGCAATCAAAACAGAAGTCGAAAACAAGATTTCTGGAAAATACCTATGGGTTTTTCCGAAAACGAATATTTTGCTTTATCCTACAAACGATATTAAAAATAATCTTCTTAATAAATTCAAGAGACTTAAAAATATAGTTTTATCAATCAAAAGCAACAAAAATTTATTAATATCAGTAACCGAACGAAACGCTCTATATACATGGTGCGGAGTCAACCCTCCAGAGCAGGAAAACACTATCAACCAAAAATGTTATTTTACAGACGAAGATGGTTATATTTTTGACGAGGCTCCTTACTTTTCTGGTGATGTTTATTTCAAATTTTATGGGGCAATAAATTATATTAATTCTAGCTTCACAGAAAGTCCTCTGGGTTTATATTTTTATAAACAAAATTTTGCTCAGTTTGCTGCTTTGCATGATGTTCTCGTGGGTCTAAAATTAAAACCAGTTGCATTACACATCACAAATAATAATGTGGTAGAAGTTTTATTAGAAAAAACATCTTTATCAAAGACTGAGCCGAAACTAATATTAAATGTTGATTCGAGTTTTGAGAGTGCTGCCGAAAACTTAGAGGCAGCACTGACGGCAGAGCCACTCAAAACTGATTTTAAAAATAAATATTCTACACTTGAATACATTGATTTACGGTTCGGAAATAAGGTATATTACAAATTCAAATGAATTTCTGGCAAAAACTAAATAAACCATTTTTCTGCCTTGCTCCAATGTCTGATGTTACAGATATTGCTTTTCGTTTTATATTAGCGAAGTACAGCAAAGATAGAGAAAACAAGGATAAAGTGGTCTTTTGGACTGAGTTTGTTGCCGCGGATGGACTTTGTAACAAGCTTGCTAAAAAGAAACTTACACATATATTAAAATTCTCCGAACGAGAAAGACCAATTGTCGCACAGGTTTTCGGCGCTAATCCTGAAAATATGAAGAAAGCTTGTCAGTATATTGCGAGTCTTGGTTTTGATGGGATAGACATAAACATGGGTTGTCCAGACAAGTCAGTGGTTGCTCAAGGTGCAGGTTCGGCATTAATAAAAACTCCGGAACTCGCAAGGAAAATTATTCAGGCTGCTCATTCGGGGATAGAGGCTGCAGGGTTACATATTCCTGTATCTGTTAAGACAAGAGTTGGTTTCAATAAGGAAGATATTGATAACTGGATATGGGAATTATTAAAAGAAGATATTGCTGCTCTCACTATTCATTTGCGGACAACAAAAGAATTATCACTTGTTCCTGCGCACTGGGATTATATAGAAAAAATTAAAAAGGTTATTAAAAAAAGTGGCAAAGATGTTTTGCTCATAGGAAACGGAGACATAGGTGACTTAAAAGATGCAGAAGAAAAAGCATTGAAGTATGGATGTGATGGTGTCATGATAGGCCGTGGTGTGTTTGGTAACCCATGGTATTTTTCTTCGAAGGGGAACAAGGAAGTAACGACAGAAGAAAAGCTGAAGATTTTGATCGAACACACACAAATTTTTGATAAAGAACTCTCCGTGCCAAAACACAAAAATTTTGCAACAATGAAAAAACATTTCAAAGCGTACGTGAATGATTTTTCTGGAGCAAAAGAACTCAGAGTGAAATTAATGGAAACCGAAAACGCTATACAGGTAGAAAAAATTATAAATGCTTTTTTGAGGAATAAATAAAAATTTGTCGCAGGCGTACTTTTTAGAATGCCTTGCGACCAGCTCTCGAGCCGAGCAGTTCGCTGGGCTAGTAGGCCCAGATAGATTGTATTATAAAAAGTATGCCAAGAAAGAATTTTTATGATAAAATACTTTTTATGCATGATTTAGCTTTATACAGGAAATATCGACCTAGTAAATTCAAGGAAGTTTTAGGTCAGGACCATATAGTAAGTGTACTTGAGAGCTCTGTGGAGACCAACAAGGTCTCTCATGCGTATCTCTTTGTTGGCTCACGTGGCACAGGTAAAACTTCCGTGGCTAGAATATTTGCGACAAACATTGGCGTATCAGTAAATGACCTATACGAAATAGACGCTGCTTCAAATAGAGGAATCGAAGACATGAAAGAACTACGTGATGGTGTTCGCGTTTTGCCTTTCAATTCAAAATACAAGGTTTATATCATAGACGAGGTGCACATGCTTTCCAAAGATGCTTGGGGCGCATTATTAAAGACATTGGAAGAGCCTCCAAAACATGTAATATTTATTCTTGCTACCACAGAGCTCCATAAAGTACCTGAGACAATTATTTCTCGTTGCCAAGTTTTTACATTTAAGAAGGCTTCTGATTCTGTTTGCAAGAAAATGCTGGTTGATGTTGCTAATAAAGAAGGTTTTGAATTAGATGCTGGCTCTGCAGAATTACTAGCAATTTTGGCCGACGGTTCATATAGAGATGCATTAGGTGAACTGCAAAAGGTTTTGAATTTTAGTAAAAATAAAAAAATTAAAAGAGAAGACATTGAGAAAATAACAGGCACACCAAAAACAACTTTAATAAATAATTTTATTTCTGCTATAGCCGAAAAAGATTTAGAAAAGGGAATCATGTCTGTAAAAACAGCATCAAACGCAAATCTTGATATCAAACTATATTTCAAACTCATAATTCAGAAGTTTCGCATGGGTATAATTTTGCGATACGCTCCAAATTTAAAAAATGAGATGGTGGGGGATTTATCAGAGAGTGATTTAGAATTCTTGCAACAACTTGTAAAGAATGACAAAGAAGGCATGATTCGCTCAGGCGCATTATCTATCCTCCTTGACGCATATAAAAATATGGATAATGCCTTTATATCCGAACTTCCACTTGAGTTAGCATTGGTAAAAATAATATCTCTTGAAAAATAAACATTTTTGATGTATCCTATAGTAGTTTACCATATTGGGGGATCGTCTAATGGTAGGACCGGAGCCTTTGAAGCTTCTAATTTTGGTTCGAATCCAAGTCCCCCAGCCAAGTTTCAGAATTCGTTTTTTCGCCAAAATGCGGAGCGTCGCAAAGCGACGCGACGGGGGTTTCCGCCAGAATTCGCCAAGGGTTTTTGAAATCCAAAAGAAGCGAGCGGGACGCGAGGCGGGGGTTCGAGCCAATCTTTTTAAGAAAATCTCTTTTGGCTTCGAGATTTTCTTCGGAAGCGATAATTATGGCTTGGTTACTGTCTAAAATGAATTGACGAGAAAGTTCGAGCCAGCGATTGCCTTTTCGTTCAAAATCTTTCAATTTCTCTGAAAAATCAATCTTTTGGTTGAGGAGCTTTTGCTTCTTGCCAATATACTCCTCGCTCGTAATAGTGCTGTCCAAATGAGCGTCAAGAAGCCTGTCTAGTATCTCCTCAACACTTTTGATTTGATTTTTTAGATTTTGAACGAAAAGGGCGTCAGAGTGGAAACTGCTCGCTTGTCCTTTTTCGAGTTCAGCGAGCATGAATTCTTTCCACTCGGACGGCAAAGAAACTTTTTTGATAATGTCATTCGCTTGTGCGGCGAGGAATTCTTCGCGAATATATTTTTGTGTGCAGACACCTTTCTTTTTGGTGCAACGATAATACACATGACCTTTCTGCACTTCGCTTGTGATACCACATCCACATTCTTCGCACAAAAATATTCCGCGAAAAACATGCTTGCTAATTCCTCGCTTCATCGGATGAGCGTTCCTCGCCGATACTTCCGCGCACTTATCAAAAAGTTTCTTTGAAATCGCTGGCTCGTGCTTTCCTTGGTAAAGTTCTTTATTGAATAAAAACATTCCATAATAAAAAGGATTTTTCAATATCATCTGCGTGTTTGAAACAGTGAGAACTTTACCATTTTTAGACAGTAAGCCCTTTTGGGCGAGCAAATTCCTTGTATCTTTCAGAGAATAATTTCCAGTAGCGTAGACTTCGAACATTTTTCTGACGAGGCGAAATCTTTCAACATCGGGAATAATTTTCTTATTCAATTTATCATTCAAATATCCAGTCGGGGCTTGTCCGCTTTGTTCGCCTCGTCTTACTTTTTGTCGAAGTCCACGCTTCACATTCTCTGAAAGATTATCAACATAGTATTTGCTCTGCCCAAAAGCAATATTTAACATAAACTTACCTTGTGGCGTAGCGTCGAACCAAAATGTCGGGAATTTTAGCTCTTTAATAATGCCAAGGTCACACAGATAGATTATCTTTCCACCATCAATACTGTTTCTCGCCAATCTATCGGGGTGCCAAGCTAAAATTCCTGACGCTTTGCCTTTTTCTATGAGCGAGAGCATATTGTTGAAAATAGGTCTGCCCGGCTCTTTGGCGGTCTGTGATTCAACGAAAGTTTCAACAATCTCCAACTGCTCTCGCTCGGCAAATTCTTTCAACTCGTCAATCTGCGACTCAATACTCAAAATCTGACGATCTGGCTCGTCGGTAGATTTACGAGCATATAGAAAGAATTTGTTCATAGAAAAAGGTTTATGTTAAATATTGATAATTATTCGCTTCCAGATTGGCTCGCAAAACGAAGTTTTGAATGATGTACTCATCATAAACCCCCGCCTCGCGTCCCGCTCGCTTCTTTTGGATTTCAAAAACCCTTGGCGAATTCTGGCGGAAACCCCCGTCGCGTCGCTTTGCGACGCTCCGCATTTTGGCGAAAAAACGAATTCTGAAACTTGGCTGTGT
>JBAXTS010000020.1:0-10924 GCA_037130055.1 bacterium
AGGGTTTCCCCATTCGGAAATCTCCGGATCAAAGGTTGCTAAGCACCTCCCCGAAGCTTATCGCAGCAACGCCACGTCCTTCATCGCCTCTTAAAGTCAAGGCATCCACCGTACGCCCTTAATTTCCTGTTAAGAAATTTGAAAACCACAATTCCCGACATTACATCGGGAGAAAACAACTCTTTGAAATCTAGCTATTTTATCTAGACCGCTCCAGTAGCTAAAATCAAAGAATTTCACCTATCTCTATATAACAAAAGGAAGACCCTCATCCTGGAAGTTTAACCTCCAACAACAAAGACCTTTTATTAATTTAGGACAGGAATTTAGTTGTCAAATATTCAAGATTTTCTGTAAATAAAAAACCGCCTTTTAGGCGGCTCACACAGACAAAAGAAAAGTCTGCTAGGGCCTGCCTTTTAAACTGTTTTTTGTAATTATCATACTGATTAAAAGAGTATATACGAAGGTTGAAACTATGTCAAATGCAAAAAGACTACAGAAAATAAGGGCTATGTGGATAACTTGGGGACAACAAAAAAAGACACCCTTTTGGGGCGTCTTTTTTTTGTCTATAAGCTAGAAACTATCTTGAGGAAACCTCTTCTCCGAGCTTGGAAATAAATCGTCCAGCTTGGTCCTTTGCACCTAGGCCGAATGCTAGGGCGAAAGCGAGTGCAAGCATTGCAACGATTCCTGAGAAAAGCATACCCATGTAGTCTCCTAGTCCAAGCTTGCCTAATGCAATAATGAAAGCAAATATCCATACAGCATATTTTGCAATAGTGCTTAGCATGTGTGCTGCTTTTAGATTCATTGACTTTGCTGTTGCGAGAACTGTCTTTGCAAGAAATTCAGAAAGAATAGCAGCAATAATCAAAACAAATGCAGCAATGATAACCTTTGGTAAATATGAGAGAACATCATCTTTTAAGAAAGATGAAACATCTGTCAAACCAACCAAATTAAGTGATGGAAGAAGGAAAACGATAATTACAAACCATCTTACAACTTCACCGACAAAGTGTCCTGAATTTAGATTCATTCCTGCTTTTCGTAAGAAATGATCTGCTCCAATAGACGTAAAAAGACTATCTATTTTTAAACTATTAAAAATTTGTTCAATTGCCTTTGCAACCAATGAACCCAACAACCAACCGACGATAAAGAATACAATAGCTACGATAAGCTTTGGAGTGAATTGAATAAAATTCCACCACAATGTCTGAAACGATTGGGTAAAAACATCACCCCATGTAAACCAAATATTTTCCATAATAAATAATAATAAACTAATAATTAATACTTTTCTAAGTTCGACCTTATTAAAGTTATATTAGATATTATATCAGTTTTTATATTTTTTTTAAAGCCTGTGTGGATAACTCTTTTACCTGCAAAACGACCTCGTGAGGATAATCCAAAATATCTCGTATGAGCTTGTCATACATATTCAACCTATAAACAAACTCTTTTGTATCAAAAATAGCATAGACTAGCTCTACCCCAATATCAGCCTCAATTTTGCGAATTCCATCTTCTATTTTGCTTCTTTTCATCTTGTCACCTACAATCAATAAATCCACCCTACTATCGTGATTTTTGATAAACACCCCTGAAACAAGAATAAGCTTGACACGTCCAGCTTTTTTGAAATTGTCTAGTATCTCTTGTTTATCCAATGAATCAGAGCTGAGAAGCAGATCCTCAAATTCTCCTCCATATTTGAAAAATGAATTATAAGACCAATCTGCAAGACGTTTTTTGATAAAACCAACAGAATAAAGTAGCCGCAATTCTCGGCGGACAATAACCTGGCTAACTCGGCTTCTTTTTGTTACTTCTTTTGTATAGAAAGTCTTACCTTTATTAAAGAGGAAAAGTCGCATTATTTTTACCCGAGCAGGACTACCCAATATTTTACCTAGAATTTCCATCTATGTATTGTAATGCTTTTTTAAGAAAAAACAAGCAAAATTGTTTTGTTAATAAGTTACTGTGAAGTTAATTGTGCTAGATGTACCGTTTGCATTTGTGACAGAAACTGGATAAATACCAGGGTTCATAGGCATATAAACAGCCGCACAATATAAGCCGGCAGGACAGGAATTAGAACTAGATGGAACAGTGAAAGTCATATTCGAACCATTATAAGAATATACATTCTGAATTATTGTCCCACCAAAATTAATAGTGTTCGGAGAGAAAGAATTGGTACAAGCTACACCATAATTAGAATTACAATTGTTATTATTAAATCCATTACCGTAGATTGTAACTAGAGTTCCGACTGGACCATAAGAAGGAGACATTGAGTAAATAACCGGCGCAGTATAATTTGAGTAGCTACTTGAAACTACCACACTCAAGCTAGACTGAATTCTTTTCCCATTTTGATTTGTAACTGTGAAAATAGGAGAATATGTTCCCGCTTGAGTATAGATATGAGAGAATATTGAATTTTGCTGAGCTATATTGGCTGAATTATTGCTATAGTACATCGGCATTATTTGCTGGTCTCCCCAATTTACTGAATATGACAAATTTCCACCGTTTGTATTATATGCTGTAACTGTCCATGTCCCCTGTTGATTTATATTTAATGTTTGTGGACCGCTGACTCCAGTGATAACTGGGGCCAGAGTCGTTGTGGGGTAAGTAGGAGAATAATTTTGTGATTCTTGATATAAAATATAGGCTGCATCTGTCTTTCGTCCATAGATACCATCAATTCTTCCAACATTAAAACCTGCATCTCTCAACATTTGCTGAAGGGAAAGAATATCAGAACTCCTGTCTCCTATCGAAAATTGTTGACCATAAAAATTACTGTGGTAGTTTGTGGTTGGGTAATTTGCTGCAGGATAATTTACTGATGACCCATTACAAAGCTGGCCAGTAATTATGTTATAAGGGCCTGTAGATGTGCAGCCATATGAATAATTATTATAATAATCGTTCTGTTGGACCATCATGCTACAAAGCTGTCCTGTTGTCATACTGTACATACCAGAACCAATACAGCCAGAGTCATAAGCACTCGCTGGCTTTGAACCAAAAGTAAATAAACCGAACCATATAGTCAAAATAATCAATAAAAATAAGGTATTTTTCTTCATAATACAAGGAGCATACCATATTTAATACCAAAAAGCAAGGGCAAAACTAAGCAGAAAAACCTTTAGTGCTGATAGAACCCCCTAGCTTCCGTATCGGGAAGCATTATCAAATTGATATTTTTAGATTTACATAGTTCTATAATTTTTTCATCATTAACAGAACCACTTGTTGAAAAAATTGTTTTTATTCCCCTCTCTATCAAAACCTGGGGGGCATCAGGAAATGGGAAAAAGCTGTCGCTATAGGCAACAGCTCCCTGTAGGTCAGCAAGAAAATTCTGAGCCGTGTCGGAGCCCGTCTGATTTTGACGGGTAAAGCGGGCAGAATTTCCTTGCTGGCCGAAAGCAAATGTCGCAGCGTCATCCGCACGGAAAATTGCAAGCTTCGCAGCCCCCACCCTATCTTGTTGCCCTACTCCATTTCCATACAGTCTTCCATCTTTCACTATTGTAATAGTATTGCTGTTTGATGTACTTCCAATAGCCCAAGCCAAGATAACATCTCGCATTTCCTCCTCCCCTGCCAAGGGGAGGACTGAGGAGGGGTCTAGCTTTGGCAAGAAAGTATAATTTGGCTGTTCCATAAATCCACCTCTCACATAACGAAATCTTTTAGCTGTATCAAGCGAGGACAACCCTGCTTTTAAAATTGCAGGATTAGCCAAGAGCCTACATTTCCCTTTTTTGCGAGAAAGTATTTCTATTGCTTCTGGTGTAAAAGAGGGTGCCGCTACAATATCTAGAAGGCGTCTATTTGGTGCCCCATCTTTACTAACGCCAGAATATTTATGTATTAATTCCTCTGCTATCTTTTCATCAACATTAAAATTAAGCATTACCGAGCCACCAAAAATTGCTCGCAAATCCCCCAGGAGCATTTTACCTACAGCTTCTTCAGGGGTTGGACCCCCGACAATCGGGGGTCCAACCCCTGAAATTCCTACCCCACAAGCATTACCATGCTTTGCTCCTATTGCAATATCTGGAACTTCTTTAAAATTCTTTTCAAAACCAGCTCCTATGTGCGTCATTGTCTGCATCATTCTATCTAAATCACAAATATTATTGTATGAAAGTGGACTTCCTGCGACGAGCTGCCAATTAGGAATCGCTAGCTTGTCGGGTGTTAAACACCCGACAAGCTCATAAAGACTCGCAGGCTTCTGATATGCATTTTCTCCATATGCGCATTCAAGTTTTTTCTTTCCAAAAATACCTTTATATTTTCCTCTACTATGATATTCTCCTGACAAGGAGCAATACCGGGCAATAATCATTTCTGCTTTTGCTGCTAAATCATTTATGAATATTTCTCTGTCAGGCTCACCTATTTTAAGCCACTCAATTACTTTTGTTCTATCATTTGGGTCACAAATAGTTATACGCCTACCCTTTGCTCCCGAGCGAAGCATCGTCGGTCCGCCGATATCTGTTTTCTCTATAACTGATTCGCGTGTAGTGTTTTCTTTTTGAGTCTCTTCTTCGAGTGGATACAAATCAACACAAACCATATCTATAAATGGGATTCCATATTTTTCTAATTCTGCTAAATGTTCGGGTGTTTCCAATGCTAAAAGTCCACCATGAATTTTCGGATGCAAAGTCACAACTCTGTGAGAAAGTATTGGCGCCATGCCAGTAATTTCTGCTACATCAGTTATAGCAACACCAGCATCAGACAAATGCTTTGCAGTGCCTCCAGAAGATATTATTTTCCAACCCAAACCTACTAATTCTTTTGCAAATTCAGTGATACCTTCTTTATTATATACAGAAATTAAAGCAGTTTTTTGACGCATAAAATTAAAACACCCAAAGCTTAATGCTAGGGGTGTTTTAATTGTAAACTTTTAAAGTTATTATTTCAACTCTACTTAAGCTCTATTCTTGCCCATAAAATTCTGTTGAATTTTTGTGCAAGCCGACCCTCGATGCCGACGCATCTGCGGGTCGAAAATCGAGCTATTTGAGCTCGATTTTCCCTCCCGCAGCTTCAATTTTCTTCTTCAAGTCCTCAGCTTCAGCTTTCTTCATTCCATCTTTCAATGTTGAAGGTGCAGCATCAACTAAGTCCTTTGCATCTTTAAGGCCGAGGCCTAGAACCTCTTTAACTACTTTCATAACAGCTATTTTCTGTTCACCAGCTGATGTAAGTACTACAGTAAATGCATCTTTTTCCTCAGCTGCTTCTACTGCACCTCCTGCTGGACCAGCTACTGCGACGGCTGCAGCAGATACTCCGAATTTTTCTTCGATTGCTTTCACCAAATCATTCAGTTCCAAGACTGATGCGCTTTCGAGGTCCTTCATAAATGAATCAAATTTCATAGATTTTTATTTTAATTAATTATTAATATTATTTCTTTTTAACTACTTCATTGACTGCAATAGCCAAGCGTTGCATAGGACTCTTGAGCAAGAACGCAATCTTCCCAAGCAATACCTCCCTACTTGGAATAGTTGCAAGCTCCATCATATAAGCGCCATTCACAAACTTCCCATCAAAAATCCCACCGAGAATATTTAGCATACCTTTGTGGGTTTTTTGAAAATTATAAATTTCACGTGGAGAAGCTATGGAATCTTTCGAATACGCAATAGCAACTTCACCACCAAGTTCCGGAATTTCTCCTTCTGCTTTTCCTAGAAGTGCGCGTTTTAGAAGAGTCTTTCTGGACACTTTGTATCCTACTCCTTGGTCTCGAAGGGCACTTCGAAGCTTGGTCTCATCACTCACTTTTAAACCATGGAAATTCACAAAAACTAAAGATTCGGAACTTTTAATAGCTCCTTCTAAGTCTTTGATCATTTCTGCTTTTTTTGATTTTCGTAACATAGATAATTTTTAATGAACGTAGTGAATATAAAAATTTCTACCCCGTTAAATGAAATCTCTTAGATTTCAACTTTTGCTTTGCAAAAGTTATTTAACTGGGGTTAATAAAATATAGTCTCTGCGTTCCTTATTTTAAAAACAAAAAACGGCTTTCGCCGCAAGATTCTCGTCTCCATTGCTGGAGAGATATCGACCCACTAAATAGGACTTATTGTTTGCCTATCTTCTTGGCGGTAAATACAATATAACACAAAACTATTATTCTGCAACTTGTCTCTGGTTATTAGTATCAATAGGCTGGTCCACTTCCTCGCTGAAATAACTCACTAGAAAAATCCCAATTAAACCAAAAATTATAATCCCCAAAAAGAGAGTTAAAACTTTCAAAAAATGCTTTGTAAACATAAGCCTATTCTAACATAAAAAAACGGAACCACCTCCTTTCCCCTTCTCAGGGAGTAGGGGAAACATTATAGAGAAGCGACTGTAACCATCACGACATAAATTTGAGTAGAACCATTTTCTGCAGTAATTGTATAAGCAACCGGAGAAGAAAAATCTTGCGCTATTTTATTATTTGGGCTAATAGAAGCATATGGGGAAATTGTAATAGTCGGCACGAGAGCTGTAACATTGGTACCAAAAGGAACAGCAATGGAAACAATGTGATTAACCTCATCTATCGCACCAATGACACTCGGGCTTAAACCATTAAAATTAAACGTATTTATTTGTTTAGCAGAACTTTGTGTCGCAACACCATTAGTTTCAATGTGTAAATAAGCAGCACTACTTATATTAGAACTTCCATAAAATCTTTGAATATCTACACCTCCTTGATTACGAAATAAATTGACGTTATAAATATGAGTAGGATCCAAAACAAGATTTGGCCCAGTACAAGGATATTGTCTATATTGATAGGTCTCGTCTAAATTAACAATAACTGGAATGTTTGCATCTGTTGACTGATAAGCGTCACCACACTCGCCGAACCCAGACTTATAAACATAATAACCCTTAGCAGCAGTTTTATCGGTAATTTGAACACCAATAAAATGGCCGGCTTTATTGCCGTGGTCATTATAAGAAAATTTTAAATTCGAAATATTGCCAGTAGCTCCGGTAAATACATTTTGCAAACTTACATTTCCTGCTCCTGTAATTTCAACCGAGTTATTAAGCTGAGAATAAAGTACATTTGAATGTATTGAAACTGTTGTAATATAAGACTGAGAGAGCCCATTTTCTGCAGTAACGACGTAAATTATTGGATTCGTAAAATTTTGAACAATATTATTGTCCGGACTAATGGATGCTCCACCTGAGATTTTTATACTTGGAGTTAAGGCTGTGATATCTGTGCCGAATGGTACTGTAATATCAATATTACCACTTACTTCATCAACAATACCTTTTGCACCAAGATTTAGAAAATTAAAAACCTTAACAGATTTACCAGTACTTGGAAATGTATCATCAGTAATATTTAAATAGATAGAATTATTACTATTACTACTCCCGTAAAATCTCTGGGTATTCTCTCCTCCATGATTCCGAAACAAATTAACACCATAAGTATGAGTCGGGTCCAAAACGAGCTCTGGTCCAGTACAAGGATATGCTTTATATTTTACAGCAGAATCCAACTCCACAATAATTTTAGTATTTACTCCAGTGGACTCATAAGCATCCCCACATTCACCACCCGCCATACTTGCATAATAATTAACACCTGCTGTTCTATCCACAACAGCAACACCGACAAAATGCCCAGTCGAATTGCCATAGTCATTGTAAGCAAATTTTATACTTTGAACATGTCCACTTGCACCAGTAAAAGAATTAAAAGAGGAAACTGAGCCAAAAGAAATTTCAGTAGAATTGTCGAGCTGAGAATACAAAACATTCGAGCGAACCACGTGAACCAACCTCGTGACCTCTGTAGCAGAATTCCCAGCTTTATCTTTTACATTATATGTAATCGTGTAGTCAGCTATTACATTCACATCGACAGGATTCACTGTGACAATATTTGCCGTGATATCTTTATCGATATCATCAGAAGCAGTAGCCCCAGAATCAGTATAGGAAGTACCCACTACAATTGTAATAGGATTATCCCCAACTAGAGTAACGATAGGCGGAATTATGTCAGGATGTTTACGACGACGAATAGGTGTTTCACTAGTACCAATATCAGACGAATCCACAGGAGTCTCAATTATTATTGTCTCTTCTTTTTGTGCCAGTGGTGGTGATTCAACCAAAACAGCTTCTGTGGGAACAGGCAAAACTGGAACTTCTGCAACTGCATCCATTGTTTTATTTATCGCAACATCTAGAGGAGGCTCATCCGTAGGTGATGTAGATGTCATCACTACTTCTTTTGGTGTCGTTGTTTTTATAATTACTTTTGGATTTTCTTTTACTACTTCTGGTTTTGTGTCGGGTGGAGTTTCTGCTGGTTCGTTGTCAGCGAGGATGACTGCTGCACTATTTTTCCCTGCCGTGCCACCAAAAATACCTGCTATAGATTTCGCAACTGAATATATAGAAGATGCAGTTGCATTGGCAATTTGTATCGTTGTATTTACAATTGTCTTACCTATGTTGTATGTACCGACAGCAGCTCCAACGGCAACATCTTTTGTTACACTTGCTAATGGGTCAGCCACAAAAAGAACAGCTCCTTCTATCTTGTGAGCAATAGAAAGTTCTGGTGGAGAAATACATGGGGCTTCTCTTTCTTGCTCATTATTTTCTTTTAATTTATTGAGCGACTCTTTAATATCAGAAATAATTTTATCTCCTTGATATTTTAAATATACATTAGCAAAATCATGACCACTACCATCTTCCTTCGTTAAAGGGATATGAATATTAGGTGTTAAAATTTTTAGCACACGACCGACGGCTTTCGCTATTACTCTATCAGAATCAGATGTTAAATATTGACCTCCTCCTGACACATGGTCATCTGGACTAGCCACGCCATACATACCAATTGATTCCTTTGGAACACCACCCTCCTTTGACGCGACCATGTCATAAAAGTTGTTAGAATAAAAATTGCCCTGTGAATGGGCAACGAGTAAAACTTTTTGAGTTGTGACTTTCTGACTGGCATCGTTTAGCATTTCAATAAGGTCATAATCCGACTTCTCATCAAAAAGCCCCTGCTCAACAGAATCAAGCAAATCCCCAAGGCCAGCATAGTGGGAGGGGTTATGAAGATATTGATAATCTACATTTTGATTATTATAAGAATATGAACGAAATTCATTTATTAGGGTAATAAGATTATCTTCTGCTGCTCTTTTATCTGTAAAAATACCATTTATTGTAGCAATAGTATATCCAGTTTTAAAACATTGAGTAGCAAAAGAAAGATTAGGGAAAATTAGAAAAAAAATTAAAATAATAATAAAAAATAATTTTTTCATTACTTTAATTTAATAAAGTTGATAAATCAATATCACAACCTTGCCTAGAAGCAGTATAGCTACCCATGTATTTATAAAAATCATCTAAATACTTATTTCTTTGTTCAGTATTGATTTGAAACTTTTTTACAAAATTTTCATATTTTTCTACATCTATTAAATTCCACATACATAAATTAGCTCTACTCTTGTCTTCAACAGTAGCTGTTACTGTCTCCTTGTTCACTATCGGTAAAGTCATTTGCATCTGAAGGACAAGCGCATACTGCAAAAGCACAGCACGGGTTTTCGCAGAATTTGGATATTCTTTAAACACAGCAAGCTCCACGTCATCACGAATACCGTTATTATTTGCATCGATACCAGCAACAGTCTTGTCTGCCTCGGCTCCAGGGTCAGGAGGAAGGTTCTTGCCCATTACATCATCGAGTGTAAGCTTCGTCGCATGGATTTTTGCTACTTGCGCATTCGTCTTGTCTAAATTATAAAAATAAAAAGCTCGCACGATAACCAAAACAACAAATGCTCCCACTAAAATTAAAAAAGCCCAGATAAGTACTTTGAAAATTTTGTGGGCAAACAATCTTTTTATTTTTTCCATTTATAAATTATATACAATAAAACAATCAAAATAAACCAATCAAAACCTACCCTGTGGAAAACTTTTCCCACTTTCCCCTTCTCCGGGAGAAGGGGAAACTTTTTATTTATTCTTTAAATTCTAGCCAAGAAAAAATTTCTGAATTAAAATCTCTAATATCAGAAAAATATTCAGGAAAACTATCTAACTGTAAAATTTTGTTTTCCTGTCTATCAATTCCACGGTGGTCATCATAACTACTCCATTTATAATTATTGAGGTGCGCTAATGTCGCATTTATATCCTTGATTCCTTCTTCTTTCCACCTTGGTTCAATAAGTTTTACTGGATTGAGGTGTATATAAGAAAAAAGGTATTTTGCTTGATTATCATCTTTAACATAAGTAGACTTAAAACGTCCTTCAAAAAGAGCACCAGTTCTATTATATTTTTTATTAAAATATTTAACATAACTCATTGAGAGTTTATGCATAAACAAAACAATATTGCTATTGTCGTCTTTCTCCCCTTCTCCCGGAGAAGGGGAAGTTATATAAATATGAAAATGATTTGGCATTAAAACCCACGCGCCGATAGAAACAAGGGTTTCCCCTCTTTCAAAATCCCATGCATCAATTTTCTTATCTATAATATCGTCACGAAAATTGAAATTCTTTTTGGAATTTGAAAGATATAATAACTTTATAAAATGGCTTTTATCTCTATCATTAAGAAATATTTTTTGCTTACTGTTACCTCTATTGTAAATATGAAAATATTCTTCGGGCACAAGAGAAACATTTCTATGTGGCATCTCTATAGTATAACCCTTCCCCTTCTCCGGGAGAAGGGGAAACTTTTGGGTAGAATGAGAAACAGGTCAACATCGAAATGTTGACCTGTGAGATGAGTGATTCGCTTTTTGGCGAACCGATGAGAGATC
>JBAXTS010000021.1:0-10856 GCA_037130055.1 bacterium
TGTGGTATAGGCAAGTTCATTCTTTTATAGAAATCTAATTCTGCTTTTGTAATACGGAAATTTTTATTACAAGTTTCACAAACTAAAATTTCATTTAAAATCTTTTCATCTATTTTTTCTATAGAGTTTGGAATTTTTCCTTTCTTTATGGTCTCTTTTCCATAAGTGCCTGTAGTTTTATCTTGCCAATGAAATCCTCTTTCTAATGCAATTTCTTTTGTTAAAGGGAAATATTCATGAGCCAAAGTTTCATTATAAGCAAAAGGTGCAAGCCCTACAGGGAAATATTGACCAAAAGCGCCTTCTTGCTTTAATTGTTCGTCGATTTTTTCTTTTAATTTATAGTATTCTTCTTTTGTATATTCTTTGTTGAGAATCATGTATTGTCCTTTTTTAACACTGACACAACCCATACAACTTGTTAAATTATGGCAATTCTCAGAATATTCTACTTCGTTTGAATAAAAAATAAATGAACAATTTTTTACATTACTACTTTGCAGTGATCCCATTATATTGTAACCGCGTTCACATTTATAGTAATAATTATTGCAATCCATACTGTCTATTGGGCTTTCGGTGTCAGTCATATAAGAACAATTCTTTGCGTCATAAGTATCAAAAAGCATCACACCCTCATGGCAATTGTGTAAATAATCACCAGTGACATTGTTGCATTTTATTTGTGAGGCGAATTTTACTATGGTTTTCTTTTTTAATTCAGTAAATTCTTTTTTTGCATTTTCTATACTTTCGTAACTAGAAAGTATTTCTTTCTTTTTATTTTCATATTCTTCTTTTGAATATTTAACATTTAAAATTGAGTTTGAAATATGCCTACCATTTGTACAAAAAATGCAATTGCTTGAGTCTCGCATGTTATAGCAGAACAAAAGGTCGCTTGATGATTGGCATTGTTCAGAAAACATACACTTGAAACAATTTCTAGTGTCTATACATTCGTAGCAAAGTTCTGATTCATGAATAAAAGCGCAATCCACACAACCTTTGTCTCGTTGCAAAAGTCTTCCATACATACAGTCTTCGTTGTAATCAGCAGCAAATATTAAATAGCAATCTTTGTTTTCTGCTGAGCCATTGGTATATTCACTTCTTATATTGTTTAATACTGCCAAGCCTATTCTTGGAACTTTCTTTAGTAATTCACTTAATTGTTCGAAAAAAGGTTTATTTAAATCATAGTCTGTGGCAAAACTTCTTGGGTCCCAATTATCACTCCACCAACATTCATGACAAAAAACTTTATAAGTAGAGTCTTCGTGATAAAGGCATACCATATCTTTTTTACAAAGATCGCATGGCCTTTTGTAAAAAGTTCTTTCGTTTCGGAATACCAAACGTCTTGCCATCCTACAATCAGGACAATCAAGAGGGGGAGTGGTTTTAATTTGCTCGTAGAAAACTATATCTGCGCCTCTTATTTCAAAGTTTTTCTTACAGGTTTTACAAATTTTTATTTCCATAATTAATTTTAGTCTGCAAAATGGCCTCTTGTGTCTTCGCCGAAGAACATTCGGTGAAGTTTTTTTAGAATTTTTTCAAAAAGTTGTGTGCTATAAGAAGAAAGATTAAATATTACAGCTAATGTAAACAAAACCAAAGCAAGCTTTGTACTAAGAAAAGAAAGCGGTATTGCTATTATTGCAAAGAAAACAGGTACAAGCGTACGAATGGTGCTGCCTCGAATTTCTCTTTTGCTTATTTCCGGGTTTTTAATATATTCTGAATATAAAACATATCTTCTCATCCAATATAAGGTAAGGCCTATCAGAACAATGTGAATACCAAAGATAATAATTGGTAATTCGTTGTTGCTAAATTCTCCGAGGATGCTTGCTGAAAATGGAATCAAGCTTATCAGCATGAAAAATAGAGCATTGATGTTCGTGAGTTTTGAGTCTATGTTCTTTGCATAAACAGAAACAAAAAAATGGTGTGCTCGCCAATAAGTAAAGAGAAGGAAGAAACTCAACACATAGCCGATCAATAGCGGTACCATTTTTTTGATTTCAAGCCAGAGGCCCATATTGTCCACTGGTCCCCAGATTGTGGGCAGCTTGATATCAAAAACAAGAATCGTCATAACTATTGCAAAAATCCCGTCTGATAATTGATCTAGTCTATTGTGGTTCATGCCCTAAATATATCATAATTATAAAAACAAAGAAATTGTTATTTATAAAGCAATCTGTCTGGACCTGGTGGGCCAGCGAACTGCTCGTCACTCAAGAAAACAATAGTCGGAATACCTCCTTTGTTTTCTAAGTTCCTGCGCAAGGCTTTCTAAATAACAATTTCTTTGTTTTTATGTGATATATTGAAAATATGAAAATTGGGATTTTTGATTCAGGGCTGGGAGGCTTAATAATTGCGAAGTCTATACACAAGGTAATACCGGAATATGATTATGTGTATCTGGGGGATACCAAGCGTGTGCCATATGGTAATCGTTCTCACGATACAGTTTTTGAATTTACCAGGGAAGCAGTGGATTATCTTTTTCGCAAGGAAAACTGTGCAATTATTATTATTGCCTGCAACACTGCTTCAGCTAGAGCATTGCGGAGAATTCAACAAGAATATTTACCCCTACCCAGCCTCCCCCTACATAGGGGGAGGAGAAAGGAGGGGGTACTAGATAGAAAAGTTCTTGGTGTTTTGATTCCAACAGCCGAAGAAGCGGCAAAGTTTGAGAGAGTGGGAGTACTGGGAACAAAGGGAACTGTGGATTCAAATACTTTTCTTGCAGAAATAAAGAAACTAAGCAGCAAGACGAAAGTTTTCCAGAATTCTGCGCCAATATTGGTGCCGCTCGCGGAAGAAGGGGAGATAAAAAATGCCGAACCTTTTATAAAAAAATATTTACAGCCTTTTGCAAACAAAAAATTAGATGCTTTGGTGCTAGGTTGTACGCATTATCCCATATTTAAACATCAGATTAAAAAAGAAATTAAAAAATTTGTTGGAAAAAACATTAAAGTTATTTCTCAAGATGAAATAATTCCTAAAAAACTGAAAGAATATTTAAAAAAACATCAAGAAATTTCAAAAAAGCTTTCAAAAAATAAAACTATAAAAATTTTAGTTACAGATATGACGCAAAATGTAAATTTTCTAACAAAAAAATGGTTTGGTAAAAATACAAAGCCAAAACTAATAAATCTCTAGAAAAATCGGGCAGTGGTCGGAGCCATAGTAGTCAGACATTATTCCGGCGTCTTTTATTTTTGTTAGGATCTTTTTATCTGCGAAGAAATAATCGAGACGCCAGCCGACATTGCGATCTCGCGAGCTGGTTTTTTGATCCCAATATGTATATACATCTTTTTTATCTGGATTTAAATTCCTCCACACATCTATAAAATTATTTTTAATTACCTTTGTAATCCAAGCGCGCTCTATTGGCAGGAACCCCGTATTTTCTTCATTTGCTTTTGGGCGGGAGAGGTCTATGGCTTCGTGAGCAGTATTTACATCTCCACAGAAAATTACATTTTCGCCATTCTTGCGGAGTTTTAAAATAAATTTCAAAAATGCAGCATAGAATTCTAGTTTATATTTTAATCTATGTGGCCCCTGTCCACCATTTGGAAAATAGCCTGTAATTATTGTGTAATTTTTAAGTTTTACACCGAGTAATCTGCCTTCGTCGTCGAGCCTCTTGATTCCCATTCCATAAAAAACTTCTTTTGGTTTTTCTCTGCAATAAATTGCGACTCCGCTATAGCCCTTTTTTTCTTTTGGGTGTGAAAAATAAGAATAATAGCCGGAAACATTACGCACATCTTCTGGAAGCTGGTCTGGCTCTACTTTTGTTTCCTGTAAACATAAAACATCTAGTTTTTCTTTCTTAAAAAGCGGAGTGAAAAATCCTTGTTTTGCTGTCGCTCGTAATCCATTTGTATTCCAAGAAATTATTTTCATACTATTGTTTATTATGAAACTTTTTATGTATTTCACGCAAGTGTTTGTCTGTGACGTGTGTGTAAATCTGTGTGGTGCCGATGTTAGCATGGCCGAGGATTGCTTGCACAGAGCGGAGGTCTGCGCCGTTGCCGAGTAAATCTGTCGCAAACATGTGGCGCATCACGTGCGGGGTAACTTTTTTTGAAATGCCAGCTTTGATGGCGTGAGTCTTCACAATTCTTTCTACTGATCTTTTTGTTAATTGCTTCACATCCAATTTTTCTTTTTTGTTTGTTTTATTTTTTCCAATAGGGGAGGCTATTTGTATAAAAAGGGCATCAGACATATCTTTACGGGCAGCTAAATATTTTTTTACTGCATTCTTTGCATCGTCTGAAAGGAAAACTACGCGAACTTTGCCACCCTTGCCACGGATTGATAATTCGTCTGAATTTAAGTCTATATCAGAAGTTAGAGAACATAGTTCTGAAACACGAAGACCAGTGGAGAATAACAATTCTAAGATAGCTTTGTCTCGTAAATCTTTTAAGTCATTTCCATTTGGCGAAGCCAAAAGTCTAGAAAGTTCCAGATGGGTAATTAAATCTAGAGACCTTTCGGTAATTTTTGCTAATTCTATGCGTTCTGGGGCCATTGATTTAATATTTTCACGTGCGAGATATTTCAAAAATGCTCTAATTGCTATCAGATAATAATTTTGAGTTTTTTTTGATAAAGTAATTCCCGTGGCTCTGTTGTTTCCTGTACTTTGTCTGTTCAGCCAGAGGCGGAATTCACGCACCACTGCGTCATCTATTTTTTCTGGGTTATCATTTTTAATATAATTCAAAAAGCGGGTGAGGTAGTGGTCATAATTTTCCACTGTCTTCAAGGCTCGGCCTTTTTCTATTTCTGTATATTCCAAAAATTGAGTTTTGAGTTGTTTTAGGGATGCCATGTTTTTATTATACCAAATATTGTGCGACACGAGGTGGGGCTTGCATTTTTTCCTTATTTATGCTAGTATTTTGGTATGTTAGCAACGAAGAAAAAGCAGACAATTATAAAGAAAAATCAGGTCCATGACAAAGATACTGGCTCTCCGGAAGTTCAGGTAGCTGTTTTATCTAGCCAGATTGATGCATTGGCTAAGCATTTAAAGAAACACAAGAAGGATAACCACTCTCGCCGAGGACTCATAAAGATGGTGGCTGATCGCCGAACTCATTTGAAATATTTGGAACGAAAAAGTAAACCTCGTTACACTGCACTCATGAAAAAAATGGAGCTGGTCTAAAAAATAAATTTATAATTTATAAAGCAATCTATCTGGCAGAGCTCTGCCAGCGAACTGCTCGTCGATCAAGAAAATAATAGAAAGAGTACTTTCTTTATTTTCTAATCTCCTGCGCAAGGCTTTCTAAATCACAAATCTATCTTTTATTATTTACTTATAATATACTTAATATATGACAGTTATAAAACATAAGGAACAAAGAGTTGGAGTTTTTATAGATACACAAAATTTATATCACTCGGCTCGCAATTTATATCAGGCACGAGTTAATTTCGGTGCAGTTTTGAAGGATGCGGTCGCAGGGAGGAAGCTCGTGCGTGCTGTCGCTTATGTCATCACTACAGAGGCAGGGGATGAGAAGAATTTCTTTGAAGCTTTGGCCAAGCTCGGCATTGAAACAAAGACAAAAGATTTACAAATATTTGCAGGAGGTGCAAAGAAGGCCGACTGGGATGTGGGGCTAGCAGTAGATGCTATTAAAATGTCTTCACGTCTTGATTCTGTGGTCATCATCTCTGGTGATGGAGATTTTATTCCACTTGTAGAATATTTACAGACAAATGGCGTACAAGTAGAAGTGGTTTCATTTGGTAAATCAACTTCTGGGAAACTTCGCGAAGTCGTGGATGACTTTGTTGATCTCTCAGAAAATCCTAGAAAATATCTAATGGGTGGAAAATAAATTTGTTTTTTAGTTCAAAAATGCTAGTATGAGCTAGTAATTTATTAGTTAATCCGTTCATCTTCAGACATGTAGTTTTGTTCTAATTTGTTAAACAAGAACAATACTTTAGTCTGAAGAGGAGCTCAACAATATGCAAAAGAAAGAATATAGTGTGGAGATCGGTGGTAAGAAATTAACTGCTATTTTTAGTGATCTAGCAGAGCAAGCTCATGGTTCAGTAATATTAAAATATGGCGAGACTATTGTTCTCGCTACGGCGTGTATGTCGAAGGACAGCCAGCAAGGGCTGGGCTATTTCAATTTGACTGTTGATTATGTAGAGAAGTTCTATGCAGCAGGGAAAATCCTCGGCTCTCGTTTTGTACGAAGAGAAGGCAAGCCATCTGAGGAGGCTATTTTGGCTAGCCGTGTCATAGACCGCACACTCCGACCGCTTTTTGAACATTCAATACGTCATGCAGTGCAGGTTATTGTGACCGTTCTTTCTGTTGATGACAATGACCCTACGATATTAGCTGTAAACGCAGCGTCGCTCGCACTCGCTGTTTCCAATATTCCTTGGAATGGCCCTATCGGATGCGTTCGTATTGGGAAATATGATAGTGATGATTTAAAAATAAATCCTTCACAGAGTTTGAGACTTGATGATACGTTATACAAGTTTGATTTAACTGTTTGTGGTAAAAATGGACACATAAATATGATTGAGGCTTCTGCTCACCAGAGTGCCGAGGCTGAACTTGAAGTTGCATTACAGAAAGCCAGCGAAGAAATAACCAAGTTGGAGAATTTCCAGAAAAATATCGTAAAAGAAATCGGCAAAGAGAAGAGAGTAATAGCAAAAGAAGAAGCGAGCGCAGAATCCGTGTCTTTGTTTAACGAAAACATTTTACCTAAAATGGAAAATGCTCTTTTTGGAGAGGTTGGAAAAAAGCATATAGATGAGCTTCATAATGTTTGGAATAAAATGGTAAAAGAAAAGTATTCTGACAGAACAGACTTTGCTTTGGAAGACAATTTATTTGATGACACAGAAAATGACATGTTACATCAACAGGCTGTAGAGAAAAATAGGCGCGCTGATGGGCGTAAAATGGATGAGGTTCGAGATATTTTTGCACAGGCTGGAGGACTTTCTAGCCAGCTTCATGGTTCAGGAATATTTTATCGAGGAGGCACACACGTTCTTTCTGTTTTGACACTCGGTGGGCCAGAAGATAGAAATCTCGTAGATGGTTTGCAGTTGAAAGTGGAAAAAAGATTTATGCATCATTACAATTTTCCTCCATATTCAGCAGGTGAAGTAGGAAGAGCAGGATTTACAAATAGACGCGAAGTAGGACACGGAGCTCTCGCAGAAAAAGCTCTCTCTATGGTCTTGCCAGCTGTCGCAGATTTCCCATATACAATGAGAATTGTTTCTGAATCTATGGCATCAAATGGTTCTACATCTCAGGCTTCCATATGTGCCTCTATCCTCGCTCTCATGGATGGCGGCGTGCCTATCAAGGCACCTGTCGCAGGTATTGCTATGGGGCTAATGTATGAGTCTGATGATAAATATAAAATTTTGACAGATATTCAGGGACCTGAGGACCATCATGGAGATATGGATTTTAAAATTGCAGGGACGAGGGAGGGAGTCACCGCTATACAGCTCGACGTAAAGGTAGAAGGTGTGCCAATTAAAATACTCGGCGAGGCGATGAGGCAGGGAAAGGCAGCTCGAGTTTCTATAATAGACAAAATTGAAAAAGAAATTGCAAAGCCACGTGCAAATATTTCTCCAAATGCTCCAAAAATATTAATTATAAAAATTAATCCAGAAAAAATTGGTTTGGTTATCGGTGGCGGAGGAAAAACAATAAAAGATATTAAAGAAAGAACTGGCGCAGAGATAACTATCGAAGATGATGGTACTGTGTATCTGACTGGCAAGGACGGCTCGGCAGAAAAGGCTAAAATGATAGTGGAGGAAATGACTCATGAATTCAAAGTTGGGGAAGTATTGAAAGGGGAAGTCGTAAAAATAGCTGATTTTGGAGCTTTTGTAGCATTAAATCCATTTACTGATGGAATGGTGCATATTTCTGAGATAGCTCCATTTCGTGTGGAGCGAGTTTCGGATATAATGAAAGAAGGTATGATAGTGCCGGTCAAGGTTATAAATATCGATGCTGAAAAGGGGAGAATAGGACTATCTATCAAAGAAGCAGACAAAGATTTCTTTTCCGCCAAGGGTGGATCCGCTTCAGGCGGAAAGTAGTAAGCAAACAAATATGGCAAATGAAAATGAAAATTTAAACGTAGTAAATAAAGTTATACAAACTTATGCTGAGGATATGGCAGATGTAATTCAAGGTGATAAGGGTGGAATAATAAAAAAAATAATTCACGAAGAAGAAGCTTATGAGGAAGAAAAAATGACCGCATCCCCAGAGCTAAAGAAAAACAAAACTTTGATGGTTGTTGGTTTTGTTCTAGTGCTTGTCGCATTATCTACAACCTTCTTTTTATTTTTTAGAAAAAATATTAACATAGTCGAGATAGAGCAGCAATTCGTACCTCTAGTTTTCAACGACAAGAGCGTGTTTTTTGAGGTTTTAGGACAGACCAAAGATAAAATAGCACAAATTGTTTTGAGCGAAGTTGATACTACCAATGTAAAAGTTGGGGGAGTGGAGGGTATTTATCTTATGGAGAACAAACAAGTCGTTGGCTTGAGAGGATTTATTTCTCTAATCAAAAGTAGTTTTAATCCAGGAGCTAATACAGCTCTCGTTAGTGATAATTTTCTACTCGGGGCAGTGCTTACTGGTTTAAATTCTACATCTACAACCAAAGGAGATTTTTTTATGTTAATTAAAGTTCGAGATACTGCAGACATTTTCAAATCTTTGCGCGACTGGGAAGGGAAGATGTTTTCTGATTTACATGGATTCTTTGGAATTGACCTTACTGGCGACACGGGACCTCTCCTCACTAAAAATTTTGAAGATAATATTATAGAAAATAAAAATGCTCGAGTTCTCTATGACAAGGATGGTAGCTTGGTCATGATGTATATTTTTGCAGATGCGAATTCTGTTATAATAACTGCCTCTCAAAGTGCTGCACATGAGATAATGCTCCGCCTCTCTGGAAGTCAGACGAAGCAGTAGAAAACACCTCACCCCCTAACCCCCTCTCCTTATTAAAAAAAAAGGGGGGGGGAGATTGCATAACGAAAAATACTAACTTCGTTTCTCATTATATTGCAACTAGCTCTACAAAGAATGTAGAGCCCTTGCCCACTTCTGATTCTACCCAGACACGCCCTTTGTGCGCTTCTAAGATAAGCTTCACGGAATATAGGCCGTATCCCGTACTGTCTATATTTATTTTTAAAGATTCTTTGCCTCTGCCTCCTTCGGCAAACAGATTCTTTTTATCTTCTTCTGTTATGCCGACGCCTGTGTCTTTTACGGAAAGTAATATTTTCTTATTGCCATCTTTCAGTCCGACTGTTATAGACCCTTCGCGAGTGTATTTGATAGAATTTTCTATAAGATTATTTACAACTTCTTTGAGCCAAATAGGGTCACCGAATACATTATAAACTCCATCTGTTATTTCTGATTCCAACTTTAATCCTTTTGCTTCAGCGGAAACTTTTTTATCTATTATGGATTGCAAAACTATCTCTTTGAAATCAACATTCTTCATATCATATTTTATTATTCCTTTTTGCATGTTGGCGACATTTAAGACAAGATCGACTGTCTCGATGCCCATATTGTCTGATTCTAATCCCTTTTCTGCCCAAGTTTTTATTTCTTGTGTTGCTTCACCAAAAGTTCCATTTATTATTCCATCAAAAATATATTTTGAATGAGTAAATGAGCCTTTGACCTTGTGAGTAATGAGGTGAACCAAGCTCTCTCTTTGTTTTAAGAGGTCCTGAAGGCTGACATTAAGCAGAGCCAATTGTTCTCTCTGTTGTATTTCTTTTTTAACGGATTTAATTAAATATCGTCCTAAAATTATAGATACTAAAAAACCGATTCCATTAAGAACAAAATTTGTAGTTACTTTGATAAAGAAGAATTGTGAACCAATGAGTGCTGTAAGCCCCCAAACTAGTGCTTGTGTTGCGATTAGTTTGATGTTGAAAGTTTTAAACTTTACAATAATAAACACCAAAAAACTCAAAAAAATAATCATGCCAAGAGAATCCCACAAGCTAATTAATTGTATGTTTGTTAGTTGTCCTATAATGTTCGGACCTATAAATAAAATCATAAAGAATGTCATTCCACTTCCTAAGTAAAGGATTTCTTTTCGAAAAGGTTCTGTTTTTGGCGACAGGTGATATCTCTTGATACATAAGCCAATTACCCAAGCAACCGCAACAATCTCAAATATATAAATAAAACCCCAAAGTATGCCTAGAATACCCTCACAAGTATTTATGTTGTTATTATAAAAAGGAATATTAAAATTTGTAGGGAGTAGTAAAAAAACCACAGTCATTAATGCAAGGAAAAAGGATTTCAAGACTATAGGTATATCTCTTTTTTCTTTATCGGTAGCAACATAAATAAAATATATTATAAAAATAAAAAGTGGCACCTCAAAAGCCGGGGTAATTTGCCAACTAAACATTATGATATTGTTATATGCCACAATCCAAAGCATCAATACGTCGATAATCCACAATCCGAATAAGGCTGTTATGATAGAGAACAATTTTCCCTCTAGTGTATTTGATTTTATATATACATAAAAACCCAAAAATGTTGAAATTATGATGACGGGAATATAAGTATAAAAAAGCAATGTGGGAGCAATTGACAGATCAAATATGTTTAAAAAATTTGGTGTTGAATCAGCGCAAAATATTGAATTCATAGATAAATTATATCATATTAATTCTTAAGCAAGAAAATTATCTTTGTGTATATAATC